>JAQTPL010000055.1 GCA_028712895.1 bacterium
GCCAGGGCCACTGCCTCCTGGCTTGAAATAAGATCATAACCAACCGTAATAATTTGCTGGATCCCCGCAGCTGCGGCGCGCTGGATGACAATATCCTGGTCTGGTTGAAAGACCTGGTCCTGTAAATGGGCATGAGTATCGATCATAAAAAGCGGCGTCACGGCACTAGCTTGGGAAATAACGGGACTCCTTTTTGCACCTTGGTTCCCGCAGGGATCTGTCCCAGACTAATTTCTTTCAGGTTTATAGCAGCTAAGCTTTCAGACAAGCCAAGTTGTTCCCAAATTCTAGCTGCGCTGCCTGGCATGAACGGGTAAAGATAGGCTGCCACCAGTCGTAAAACATCGGTTAAAGTATATAAAACCACGGCTAGCCTACCCCGGTCTGTTTTCGCCAATTTCCAAGGCGCTTCTTCCTCAATATATTTATTGGCCAGGTCAATGATCACCCAGATACTTTCCAAAGCCTGGCTAAAAGCTGCGTCAGCCAGCTTTTTTTCCATATCGGGCAATAAATTCCCGGCTGGTTCTTTAAAGTTATCAACCCGGATTCTCGGGCCGGGATCCGGAACGATCCCGTCAAAATATTTTTCCAGCATGGTTAAAGTCCGGTTAAGCAGGTTCCCCAGGTTATTGGCCAGGTCAGCCTGGTAACGGGAATGTAAAGCCGCCTCAGAAAAATTCCCGTCGAGCCCAAAGGGCACTTCGCGCAGCAGGAAATAGCGATAAGCGTCGATACCCACTTTCGCTATAATTGTGTACGGATCTACGACATTGCCCTTGGATTTAGACATTTTTTGGCCGTCTACCGTCCACCAGCCGTGAGCTATCACTTTCTTGGGCAAAGGCACTTCCGCGGCCAGAAGCATAGTTGGCCAGATAACTGCGTGGAATTTTAAAATATCTTTACCGATCATCTGGATATCAACCGGCCAGAAACGATCAAAAAGGTCCTGGTGTTTTTTATATCCTAAAGCGCTCAGGTAATTAACCAGCGCGTCAAACCAGACATAGATCACCTGCTCCTCGTCAAAAGGACAGGTAATGCCCCAACTGATCCTGGCCTTGGGCCGGGAGACGCTAAGATCCTTAAGGCCGCTTTTAACAAAGCTTATTATTTCATTGAAACGTCCGTGGGGATACACAAAATCTGGATGTTTTTCTAAAAAATCCAGCAGTGGTTTCTCATATTTTGACATTTTAAATAAATATGTTTTTTCACTGACCTTTTCCAGCGGGCAACCGCAATCCGGACAAAGGTTTTTCTCCAGCTGGCTTTCCTGCCAGAAAGTTTCACAGGGCACGCAATACCAGCCTTCATATTGGCCGGGATAGATGTCGCCTTTTTTATACAATTCCGCGAAAAATGCCTGCACCACTTCTTTATGGCGCGGTTCAGTAGTGCGAATAAAATCATCATGACTGATCTCTAGGACCTTCCAGAGATTCTGGTAAGTTAGCATATTTTTGTCAACCAGGGCTTGCGGGTCCAGGTTTAAAGCCTTGGCTGCCTGTGCCACTTTTTGGCCATGTTCGTCGGTGCCGGTCAGGAAATAAACCTTGTACCCGGTCAGCCGTTTGAACCTAGCCAGTGTGTCGCAGGCGATGCTGGTATAAGAATGCCCGATATGGGGTTTATCATTCACGTAGTAGATCGGAGTGGTAATATAAAAAGTCGGCTTCACCATGTTAGACCCCACTTTCTGACACTTTAAATCTGACAAATATTTTAAATTGTTTTTTCATATTTAATAATCCTCACGGGGTGGTCTAACACAATTCATTTTTTGGCTTCTTTCTCGCCATTCTTTATAACGTTAAGCTCGGCTGCTTTATATTCCCGGATGGTACCGTCTTCCATTTCCAATGTCACTGTTTGGCGCAAAATATTAATACCTCTCACCTTACCCACGCCTTCTTTAACTTTGAGCTTGGTATCTATTTCCGGATATCTTTTCTTTTCTTCCTGATAGAATGTATATTCGTAAGACAGGCAGCACATCAAGCGGCCACAGACACCGGAAATCTTGCTGGAGGCCAATGATAACTCCTGTTCTTTGGCCATATCTATAGTCACAGGCTTAAAATCTTTTAAAAAGGTAACGCAGCAAAGCCGCCGGCCGCAGCAGCCAAAACCGCCTACCATCTTGGCTTCATCCCGCACGCCAACCTGGCACATTTCTATCCTGGTCTTAAAAATATAGGCCAGGTCTTTTACCAGCTCCCGGAAATCAACCCGTTCCGGTGCCGTATAATAAATAAAAAGCTTGTTGCGACTAAAAGTATATTCTACTGTTACCAGCTTCATATTTAATTCGCGGTCTTCGACTTTTTCCACACAGGAGCGAAAAGCTTCTTCTTCTTTTTTCTGGTTGAAAGTTATCTGGTTGCGGTCCTCCCGGGATAACCGCCGGATCACCTTGCGTATGTCTGCCGGCTGGTTTTCCACAATCCGGGGTAATGATAACACTGTCCCTACTTCCAGTCCATTTTCAGTATCGACCAGGCATTCTTCGCTGGTAGTAAGCTCTATCTGGTCAAACACTTGAAAATATCCGACTTCTTTCAGTTTGCGATAAGCTACTTGTACGATCTTAGGCATATTTTATCCTTAAAAATATATTTTCCAGGACTAGCTGAAGATTTATATTTACCGCCATATTTTTCTTGGCCTCTAAGACTAAGTTAATAAATTCTTCATCCTGTTGATAGTCCTTGGCTTGACCCTGGGGCAAAGATTTAAGACGCTGCGCATAGACATATAAAAGCAGGTCGAGCCATATTTTAGCCTGTTCTTTATCCCGGCCAAATATTTTCGCCTGGGTAAGCACATCAGCTATATCAGCCTTATTTATGCCCTGCAGGAAATCATCCAGTTCGGACTTTTTTTCAAAAATGCCTTTTTCCAAATAGGTTTGGGCCAAACCCATGCTCCCGCCGGCAAAGTCCGCCAAAAAACCCGCCTGGCTATTTTCCAGCTGGTTTTTTTCCTGCAAGCGACGTATCACTTCCCGTGCCGGTAAAGGCTTAAACTCAATTTTTTGACAGCGAGAACGGATGGTCAAGAGCAAGGCCGATGGATTAGCTGTGATCAATATAATTAAGGTATTCAAAGGCGGCTCTTCAAGTGTTTTTAATAAGCCATTAGCCGCATCTTTGGTCAAAAGATGGGCATCGTCAATGATATAAACTTTTTTCAATGCTTCAACCGGACGCAGGGCAATATCTGCACGTAACTGAAAAATCTGCTCGATTTTCAGGTTTTTGGCTTTTTCCTCTTTGGTAAAGATCTTTACTTCAGGATGGTTTTGGGCCGCAATTTTACGGCAGCTGGCACAGAGCTGGCATGGGCCCTGTTCGCTAAATTGCCGGCAATTCAAAGCCTGGGCCAGGTGCCAGGCGACGCGCTTCTTGCCAATGCCATCAGGCCCGCTAAAGAGCAAGGCAGACGCTACGTGACGGTTTTTTACTGCCTCATACAACCGGGCAAGAATATCCTTATGTCCAATAATTCCGCTGTTGTTCATTGTCCTAGTTTCTTATTGATAATACATCTTATTTGCTGCTGGATATGTTCAATAGTACCAGAGCCTGAGATTTTTTTTATCCGTTGCGGTTCCTGATTTGCCAGTTCAAGATAGCCCTTCCGTACCCGCTTATGGAAACTGAGTTTTTCCAGTTCAAACCGGTCCTTGACGCCTTTAGCTTCAAGTACTTTCTTTAGGCCTCTCTCCGGGGCGATATCCAATAAAAAGGTCAGGTCCGGGATCAAACCGCCAGAGGCCAATTGGTTCATTTTCTTAATAAGCTTAAGATCAACGCCGCGGCCGTATCCCTGGTAGGCGAGGGTCGCATCATTAAACCTTTCACAAATTACGATCACTCCCCGGGCCAAGGCCGGATTAATAACCTGCTGCACATGCTGGGATCTGCTGGCCCAGTATAAAAAGAGTTCGGTTTCAGGGGTTATTTTATTATACGGGGAGAGGAGCAACCGGCGGATGCTTTCGGCAACCCGGTCGCCGCCTGGTTCTCTTGTATGCAGGACCTGGTATCCAGACTTTTTTAAAAATTTAATTAATAAAAGGGCTTGGGTGCTTTTTCCGCTGCCATCAGGCCCTTCCAGAGTGATAAATATACCTGGATATTTCATTTTTCTACTCATTTCTTAAATGGGTATAGCCTTCCAGGGTGATTTTCTGAGTTTTTCTTTCTACTACTAATTTTGTATGGATACAACGAAAGTCTTCCACTCCGGGGTACAGCTCATTCTCTTTAGTAAAATCTAAATCCGTTACATCAGGTATCAAGTCACTAATTACATTATTTAACTGTCTAACTAAAGTGGTACCGCTTAAATAGTATACATGGGCAGAGACACCGGTATCTTTGATTACCTGAAAGGTGATCTTACTATTGAGCGGTAAAGCAGCCGGGTCTATTACAACGGTAGCGGCTGAAGCACCCAGCAAATTTTTAGTTATTTCATCCATAGCAATGCGCGCGTTTTGTTGCAGCTGCATTTTAATATAATTGGCTTGCCAGGTCTTTACGGTTGTTTCAAAGATCTTAGCGCTGCTTGCCACTAATAATAGCATGATCGCTGCTGCTATCATTGTCTCTAAGAGCGTAAATCCCTTTTGGGGCACTGGGTCCTCCGCGCCTGATTTAAACTTGATAACTAATTTTTTACTTCCTGCCAGGTTAAGATGTGGAACGGGAAGAAATTCCCGGCTGAAAGTATAGACGCCTCATCATAAATAACTTGGGGCGTACCGGCAGAGAATGTCGATTCGCTATTAGAAGCACAAAGAACGGCGCCATGAACTACGCCATTACCAGTCATGGTTAAAGTACCAAGCACATAAATTACGCCATTGAATACGCCGCCATTAATATCACAATCACCATTAACTATAAGAATCCCTGAGCCGTTAAAGGTGCTGCTAGTGGCTTTTAAATCCCCATCTACCCAGGTAATCCCATGACAATCAGGATTATTGCCGGGATTGGTATATTTAGTAGTGGCCATCGCATCCAATTGTTCTATACTTACCCCAAACGTATCTTCGAATGCAGGGAAATCCGAATTCCCCCAGGAGGAAGGCGAACCAGTTACATTTTCCTCTTTTTGAATCTGCGGAGTAACACCAACAGGCACTATAATCGCCGGCTTGGTGGCTCCTATTATTTCGCTATCACCTTTTACTTTAACTTCACCGTTGAGTTGTACAGCTCCATTGACCATGACATCTGTGGTTATTCTTTCACAGATAATTTTTATGGTCCTTGAAAAAGAGCCGCTCTTTCCGGTAGAGATAATCTGCCTTTGGTCATCCAGGCCAGCCGGAGTGGTGACGCTAACAGTAAATTTTCCATTCCCTAAAGTACTATCTGCTTCTCCGATATAAGTATCATCATGGTCAAGTTCCCATACTGCTTTTCTTATCCCACCCTCAGCGATATAAAGCGCGGTATTCTTCTGAATGCTGGCAACACTTTTCTTAGTTTCATTTTCGCTTAACATTACCATACTTGTCCCGATAATAAAAACAATAAACACGACGATCATGCCAAAAATAATAGTATTGCCTCGCGTATTTATAATATCAGCTTTTCCAGACGGGTTAGACATAATTATCTCCTAGCACTCGATAATTGCGTTTTACGCTCCTCTTGTTACCAGGCTCGTATAAATAAGTTCCTGTTGCTTCCCGCGTTCATTCCAAATAACTTTTATTTCTATTTTTTTAAGGCCCTGGTCACTCTCGGATGTAGTTAGTATCAGGGAGCCAGGTGCTTGCTTTTTCTGCCAACTGACTTTTATATACCGCGTAAAATTCAAGACTCCCTTTTGGGCCAAGGCTGAGGATACGTCAAAAGCCCATACGTCCGGGGTCCAAGTACCCTCTGGTAATGAATCATAGTCGCGATTTATGAGATCCTCCATTTTAGCCCGGGCAAAATTGCTGGCCAAGGTTCCAAACTCATTAGCCTTGGCTGACATTGTTACGCCGCCAAAAAGCTTGGCAATAATGAGCATAGCATAGCCCAGGATTATGATCGCTATGCTAATCTCCAGCAAAGTAAAACCAGCCTGCTGCCTGGTTTTTTTTAGGTTAATTAATCCTTTCATAGATCGCTCCTCTTTCATATTCTTTAATCTGTGTAATCTGCTTTCTAAATCCGCATGATCGTTTTTAGAAAAAATGCGGAGAGACAGGGATTCCTCCTCCCCCACCTCGTATGCGCGAGGTTCCTCCGTCGCCGGCCAGTCTTCCGCCAACGATCTTTGGCGGACTCCCTTTGGTCGCGCTTGCTTCTTTATCATCTAGCTCCGGGACTTTTTCCGGCCCGCCAACGGTTGCTGGGCGGGTCGAATCCGGCTGGAAGAAAATACGGAGAGACAGGGATTCGAACCCTGGGTGAGGTCACCCCCACATACGCTCTCCAGGCGTACGCCTTCAACCGCTCGGCCATCTCTCCAGTCGCTTCACTACGTTTCGCGAGCTCTTAGTTCGTAGCTTGTAGTTTATAGGAAAACACCATCGCCTTTTTTACTATGAGCTACCAGCTATGAACTATGAGCTGTTCTATTTGGCGGAAGGGGTGAGATTCGAACTCACGATGGCCTTACGACCATACCAGTTTTCGAGACTGGCGCCTTAGACCAGCTCGGCCACCCTTCCATTATTTTTTTCTCTTCTTTTTAAAGAAATCTTGAATGCTCTTCCGGCATTCTTTTTCCAGAATACCCCGGTGCACAAAGATGCGGTGATTCAGTTTCTTATTATTAACAATATTAAACACGCTGCCGCTGGCGCCGGCCTTAGGATCCCTAGTCCCATAATATAAATTCCTGATCCTGGCCCAGACCATTGCCCCTGCGCACATAGCGCAAGGCTCGATAGTTACATACAGGTCAACGTCCGTGAGCCGATAATTAAATAATTTTTTTGCCGCTTGCCGCAAAGCCATGATCTCCGCGTGCGCGCAGGGATCATTGGTATTGATCGATTGATTATGTCCACGGCCGATTATTTTGCCTTTAAATACTACAACGGCGCCTATAGGCACTTCATTTTTAGATGCTGCCTTTTGGGCTTCTTTTAATGCTTCTTTCATGAATTTTATATTAGTGTTATTCGCTATCATTCGGTTTTTATTCGTGTTAATAAATGGCGCGCCCTACAGGATTCGAACCTGTGGCCTACTGATTCGTAGTCAGTCGCTCTAATCCAACTGAGCTAAGGGCGCGTATATTTTTACCAGACTATGACTTAACCTAGTCATTATAGCTTGTTTTGGGGCAGGATTCAAGAGGTTTTTTCAGGATTACTAAAGGAAGGGTTAAATAAAACTACCATTTCGCCTTTAAGCGGCTGGGCTTCAAGGCGGGGGATAAGAGCATCTAAATCCCCGCGCAGTACTTCCTCAAAATGCTTAGTAAGCTCTCTGGCTATTACGATATATTGGTTACCGATAGCTTCTTTCATGACTTTAAGTGTTGCCGTAATCCGGTATGGTGATTCATAGAAGACAATGGTTCTTTGCAAAGTGGCTAATTCAGTGAGGGCTTTTTTTAGCTTCCCTTTTTTGCGCGGTAAAAATCCTTCAAAAACAAAACTATCCGTAGGCAGCCCGGATGTAACCAGGGCACTAATAACCGCTGCCGGGCCTGGGATCGAGATTACCTGTATTTTATTTTTAACTGCCTCACTGATAATAAGGAATCCCGGGTCAGAGATCCCGGGAGTACCACTATCGGAAACCAGGGCAATATCTTTGCCATTGGTCAGTTGTTCAAGCAAAAAATCCAGTTTTCTTATCTTGTTATACTCATAATAACTGGTAACCGGAGTATGGATATCATAATGGCTCAACAGTTTTCTGGTATAACGTGTATCTTCACACGCGATCAGGCTGACTTTTTTCAGGGTTTCTATCGCCCTAAAAGTAATATCCCCCAAATTACCTATGGGGGTAGCAACAACATAGAGACTCATGATTTTATTTTTTTCCTTTTAGTGTGGGGCAGTTCACATAATTCTTACTTTCACAAAAACTTAACCTGCATCCTTCATCCACGACCAAGGGCCGGTCAGGATAGGCAATACAGAGGTCTGTTTCAGTTTTTTTTAAAAACGGGCAAGGCATCTTTTCCCCTAAGCCATTTTTAAATTGC
>JAQTPL010000020.1 GCA_028712895.1 bacterium
GGCGGGTTTTGATTTCGTTGGACAACTTGCCGATCAAAGGGCGCACTGCTACTTCAATGTCACCTAAACCGCGCAGGATAGAGGTCAGCTCCCCTTTTTTGCCTAAATATTTTATCCTTAAATCCTCTATTCCTTCTTGCGCTGCTTGTTCGAGCTCTTGTATAGCTTGCTTTTCCAGTTCTTCCAGTTTACCTTTCAGCTCTTCCCAACTCATGATTTTACCTCTATATTTTTGCTTTTACTGCCGTCTGCCATCCGCCGACTGCGAACTGCGGACTGTTACTTTTCCTTTTTCCACTACCTGGTACATAATGATCCCTGCAGCTACAGCTACATTCAATGAATCTACGCCCTTACGCTGGGGTATCCTGATCACTTCATCGATTTTCCCGGCTATCTCTTTGTCCATCCCCGCGCCTTCATTGCCAAAGATCAGCGCCAGGGGTAAAGACCATGAAGCTTCATAATAGTTCTTGGAACCACGCGCGTCGCAGGCTATAGTCCTGATATTCTTGCTGCGCAGTTTCGCGATCAGATTCACTAAGCTGTCCACCTTGACCACCGGCAGCCGCAATAACGAACCCATGGTCGCCCGCACCACCTTAGGATTATACTGGTCAACGGTTTCCTTGCCTAAAATAATCCCGATGACTCCGGCTGCCTCTGCTGTCCTGATGATCGTTCCCAGATTGCCTGGGTCTTGTATCCCGTCCAAGATCACTAAAAAAGGTTTGGGAGCGTCTAATAAGTCTCCCAGATAATGTTCGGTGATGTTGACCACGGCCAGGATGCCCGCCGGTGTTTCACAATCTGATACTGCCGCTAGTTCCTGCGTCGTCACTTTAGTCATCTCTATTTTACTATGCTCCAGATTTTGCAGTAATAACTGGCCACGGCGATTGGTCTCAAGCTCCTCGGTATAAATTACCTTAAAACGCCGGGCTGGGGACCGGAGCAATTCTTCAACTGCCCGTACCCCTTCCATGATAAAAGCTTTGTTTTCGGCTCTCCCTTTTTTTTGGTGCAATGATCTTATATAAGCCAGACTGCTTTTCATCAGTTATTGTCCAACCAATTTATCCAAATGTTCTTTGGCTAAAACGTAGTTATCGTTCAACTCCAGGCATTTCAGGTACATTTCCTTAGCCTTGCCTGGCTCGTTTTTAGCTTCATAGGTAATACCAAGATTATAGTATATATCCGCATTTTTGGGATTAAATTTCTGCGCCTTAACAAACTCGCTAATGGCCGCGTCATATTTACCGCTCAGGAAATAAAATTTCCCCAGGTCAATTACGCATTCCTCGTCCTCCTTAGTTAAGCAAGCCCGGGGGCATTTCTTCTTGTCAACCATAGATGTTATTCCACTCCTCTGAATTTATTAATATCTTTATCCGCGCCTACCACGACAAGGACATCACCGCTCTCGATCTCATCTTCCGGGAAAGGGGTGACATTTATATCTTCCTTGAATTGGGTCTCGCCGGAATCATTGACTTCCGGGGTTTTGCGCTTGATCGCAATGATCGTGACCTTATATTGTTTCCGGACGTCCAAGGATTTCAGGCTTTTCCCGGCAAAAGATTTCGGGGATACTAATTCCACGATACTATAATCCGGGGACAGCTCGATATACTCATAGATATTAGGAGAGATCAGGCTTTCGGCGACCTTAGCGCCGATATCCCGTTCCGGGAAGATTACCCGGTCCACGCCGATCTTGCGCAGGACTTTCCCGTGCAGGCTGCTGATCGCCTTAGTGACGATCATCTTCACACCCATCTCCCGCAGGAGCAGGCTGACCATAATGCTGGTCTCCATGCTCTCGCCGACGCTGACGATTGCAACGTCAACATTTTTTATATCCAGTGACTTTAAGACTTTTTCATCACTGGCATCAGCTTTAACCGCATAGGTCACTTTTTCGCTGATATCCTGGATGCGTTCTTCATCTTTGTCAATAGCCAGCACCTGCCCGCCTTTTTCCGCCAGGCTAAGCGCTACACTGCGGCCAAAATTTCCCAATCCGATAACGGCAAATTGTCTCATGCTTTTCTCCTATCCAATCAAAACTTTTTCTTCGGCATATGTATATAATTCATGGCCTTTGGCTTCCATAATAGCTATCCCCAGGGTCAACGGGCCGACCCGGCCGAAATACATGGTGATCGTTATCAGGAGTTTACCCAGATCAGAAAAATAGCCAGACAAACTGACGCTGCCGGCTGGCGCTGCGGATAATCCAACCGTGCCGAAAGCGCTGACCACCTCAAACAGTAGGCGCAGGAAATCCTTTTTTTCCACTATCGCCAAACCCATAGTGACCAAAATTATTAAAACCATGGCCACGCTGGCCAGCGCAAACGATTTACGCACTATTTCCCCGGGTATTTTGCGGTTATGAATATTAATATTATATTTCCCGCGCAAGGTAGCTTTGACACTGGCGATCATGATGCCGAACGTGGTAGTTTTAATACCACCGCCGGTACCACCAGGTGAGGCGCCGATAAACATAAGGATCATGATAAAAAACAAGGTAGCCGGCTGCATTAAACCAAGATTGACCGTATTAAAACCAGCGGTCCGGGGAGTTACTGCCTGGAAATAGCTGACTAGGACTTTCTGGTGCAAGGGCAAAGAAGCCAAGATCGCCGGATTCTTATATTCTTGTATCAGGATCACCAATGTCCCGATTAGTATCAACAAGACAGAGATCTGCACAGCCATCCTGGTATGAATAGATACTTTTTTGCTGTGGCGGTAATTATGAATCTCACTAATGACAATAAAACCCAGTCCACCGATAATGATCAGGGAAGTGATCGTCAGGTTCACAACAACATCAGTGGTATAACGGGAAAGGTTACTGGAAAATGTGCTAAACCCGGCATTGCAGAAAGCGCTGACACAATGGAACAAGGCATAGCCAAAAGCATCTTTGACTGGAAACTCCCGGCTCCAGTGGATAGTTAAGATAAGGGTAGCTAACCCCTCGATCAATAAAGTGATCTTTACTATATATTTTACAAAACTACCCAAGTCAGCCAAGCTATATTGGTTGACACCTTCCTGGATATTCAATTTATCTTTAATACTGAGCTGTTTATTGAAAAGCAGGAACATCATGGTAGCCAGGGTAATATATCCCAAGCCGCCTATTTGGATCAATAGCAGGATAATGCTCTTGCCCCATAACGAGTAATGAGTAGCTGTATCCACAGTGATCAACCCGGTAACGCAAATAGCGCTGGTTGACGTGAATAAAGCATCTATAAAATGAGTGGATTCGCCGCGAGCATTGGCAAACGGCATAGTCAGCAATAACGCTCCGAATAAGATCAAAGAGGCAAATCCGATCGCTAAAACCTTATGTGGGGTAAACATGGACTATTTCACCCTGCCCTTCTTAAGCCGGCTGCTTTAAGCTGCTAACTGCTGCTTGGCCACTTCCACCAGAGCGGTAAAAGCTTTGGCATCATTTACTGCCAGGTCAGCCAGGATCTTCCGGTCAATACCTACCTGCGCCTTCTTCAGGCCATTCATCAAACGGTTGTACGATAAGCCATTAATGCGGGCAGCAGCATTGATCCTAATGATCCAGAGCGCGCGAAAGTCTCTCTTTTTTGCCCGCCGGTCCCGGTAAGCGTAATCCAAACTTTTATCTACCTGTTCTGTAGCATGACGGTAGAGTTTGGATTTTCCCATCCGGTACCCTTTGGCCCTTTTAAATATTTTCTTTTTCCACGCCCGCGTGGTCTTACCGCTTTTCACTCTCGACATAATAATCCTCCAAAATAATTTACGAGTCTGCGCGTCTCTCGAGTCCATCGAGTCTGGATTTTTGCCGTTATTGACTCGCGACTCGCGGACCCGTGACCCGTGACCTATCTACACTTAAGCGTACGGTATTAATTTCTTAACCATTTTTGTATCAGTTAAATTAAGCATTCCGCTTTTACGCAAGGTTCTTAGTTTCTTGGTTTTCTTTTTCGTCAAAATATGCCGGGCATGCGATTTTTTGTACATGACCTTACCGGTCCCGGTTACGCGGAAACGCTTCTTAGCCCCGCTATGGCTTTTTATTTTTGGCATGTAATGCTCCTCATATTATTTTACCCCGTTAGAAAAAGCCCCGTTATTTTCGGCAGGGTATACCTTATAGCACGATCCGGTGTGGAGAAAGAACAATTTAAAAAACTTGTTCCTTCTAACGGGGTTTAATTATTTTTTTGCTGGCCCCAGCAACATGAACATGGTATTCCCCTCCATTTTGGGCGACTGTTCAATAGTTGCGGTAGTGGCGAAACGTTCTTCAATCTTCTTCATAATGCCCACCCCTAATTCCATATGCGCCATTTCCCGGCCCCGGAACTGCATGGCGATCTTGACCTTGTCTCCTTCAGCCAGGAATTCTTCGGTGTGGCGCAGTTTTACTTCCAGGTCATGGGCGCCGATCTTCGGCCTGATCTTTATTTCCTTTACATGGATCACCTTATGGCTTTTCCTGGCCTTTTTTTCCTTTTTTTCCTGTTCGTACCTGTATTTACTGTAATCCATTATTTTACAAACCGGAGGAGTTGACTGGCCGGATATTTCCACCAGGTCTAGCCCCTTCTCAACAGCCATACTCTGGGCTTGGGAAAGTGCTACTATGCCCAAGGGTTGTCCTGCTTCATCGATCAACCTGACTTCGTTGCCTCTGATCCGTTCATTGATCCGTAACTCTTCTCTAGCGATAACGTCTCTCCTCTCAGAATGGCTCAGCCATTCAATAAAAAATAATCGCTGATGGCCCCACCGTAAAGGGAACTATTATCAGCGATATAATAGAAGATTATCATATGATAACCTTTTGGCTCATAATGCAGCATTACTGCATTGACCATACGGTGAGAAGTTATTAGCTTCTGCTTTCATAGATTGATTTATATCATATTCACGGTCTATTGTCAAGACTTAAATTGCACTGAGCCCTTGCCGAGCAGGCCTTCAATTTCCTGTTGGAACGCCAGGGTAGCCCCAACCCGGACATTACTGTCCGGGGAAACGACTACTTCCCCTGTATGGGGAGTATGCAAATGAAGGTAGACGGGGCACTTCCCTGGATATTTGGCCATAGCAGCTTTCAGCTTATCCAGGTAATCCTTTTCCAGACCTACGGTTTTGATATGAATTTGTATCGACTGGGTTAACCGCTCCCGGGCCTGTTCCAAGGGTATTATCCGGTCCAGGATGACTTGCGTTTCAGCCCGCCTTTTATCTAGTTGGCCGCAGACGATCACGGTTTGGTCGGTCTTAACCAGGCTATTGATACCGGGATTACTATAATTATCAGGAAAAACCACCACCGGTATCTCGCCTTTCAGGTCTTCCAGGACAAAGACAGCCATTTTCTCATTTTTCTTGGTAAAAAGCATTTTGACTTTTTTAATGATGCCGCCTACCCGGAGCGGCTGTTTTTCAGGTATATTGGCAACATCCTGCAGGTTGGCCGTGGTATAGGTCTGTAATTCATCGGCAAAACGAGCCAGCGGATGGCCAGTCATATAGAAACCGAGCACTTCCCGTTCGCCTTCCAGTAATTTATTCTCATGCCATTCTTTATGATGGAGTTTGCCTGTTTCTACCCGGGGCTCTTCCACCGGCAGTTCGTCCAGGAAAGAAGTCTGGCCGCTGATTATATCTTGCTGGAGCACAGCAGCTTTCTGTATTACGTTTTCCAGGGTATCAAACATTTCCATCCTGGTTGATCCCAGCTGGTCCAGGGCGCCGCATTTGATCAAGCTTTCCACTACTCTTTTGTTAACCGCGTGCAGGTCCACTTTTTTACAAAAATCATAAAAACTGGTGAACAATCCTTCCTTCTGCCGGGCGGTTACCATTGAATCTATAGCCCCTTCACCGACATTTTTTACTGCTGCTAAACCGAACCTGATGCTGTTCCCTTCAACTTTAAACTTAGCAAAACTAAAATTAACATGAGGCGGGCCGATGGGAATACCCATATCCTTGGCTTCTTCTATGTATAGCACTATATCATCCTGGTTACCCATTTCACTGGTCAGTAATGCGCTCATGAACTCCAGGGGATAATGCGTCTTTAAATAGGCTGTCTGGTACGCCAGGTAGGCGTAAGCAGCGGCATGAGATTTGTTAAATCCATACCCGCCAAATTGAGCCACCAGGTCAAATAGCTTAGTAGCTTTTTCCGCCCTGATCTTGTTTTTCTGCGCCCCTTCCAGGAAGACTTTCCGTTCCTTTTCGATAGCTTCCGGATTTTTCTTACCCATGGCTCGCCGCAGGATATCTGCCTGTCCTGCGGAAAATCCAGCTACAGCCATCGCTATTTGCATGACCTGTTCCTGGTAGACAATGACACCATAGGTTTCCTTTAAGATCGGTTCCAATATCGGCAAATCATATTTTACCGGTATTTTGCCGTGTTTGCGCCCGACAAAATCATCCAACATGCCGCTGCCCATGGGGCCGGGCCGGTACAGCGCAATTAACGCGATAATATCTTCCATGCTGGTCGGTTTGATCTTGCGCACCAGGTCCCGCATCCCACTGGAATCCAGCTGGAATATCCCCAGGGTTTGTCCGCGGCTCAGCAGTTCATATGTCTGTATATCATCTAAGGGTATCTGGTTGATATCAATTTTGACCTGGCGGTCCGCAGCCAATGTTTTACAGGCTGAATCTATGACCGTAAGTGTTCTCAAACCCAGAAAATCTACTTTTAACAAGCCCATGATATCAGCCAGGGTTTTGCCATCATACTGGGTTGTGACTTGCCCCTTGGAGTTTTTGCTCAGCGGCACATAATTGGTCAATTCATCCTTGGTGATCACGATCCCGGCCGCATGTTTGGATGAATGCCTGGTCAATCCTTCCAGCGTGTGCGCCACTTGGAACAGTTGTTTCAGTTCAGGACTGGCGCTCATATTCTTTTTTAGGTCCGCATTTTGGCTGGCTGCATCGGCCAGGGTCATTCCCGGGTCATTGGGAATTAATTTAGCCAACCGGTCAGCTTCATCCAAAGGTATATTCATTACCCTGGCGACATCACGCACTACTAATTTGGCACCTAAAGTACCAAAAGTAATGATCTGGGCCACGTTTTTTTCGCCATATTTGTTGCGCACATAATTAATAACCTCTTCCCGGCCGTCATCGCTGAAGTCAATATCCAGGTCAGGCATGCTGATGCGGTCAGGATTGAGGAAACGCTCGAACAGCAGGCCATACCGCAGTGGATCAATATCGGTTATTTGCAAGGAATAAGCCACCAGGCTGCCGGCGCCACTGCCCCGGCCGGGCCCTACCGGTATGCCATGCGTTTTGGCATAATGGATAAAATCCCAGACGATTAAGAAGTAGGCTGAATACCCCATCTTTTTAATAACGCTGAGCTCATAATCTATTCTTTTCTCTATCTCCGGGGTAACTTGGTCATAACGCTTTTTTAAACCGTCTTTGCACAATTTCTCCAGGTACGTATCCAGGTTATAGCTGGCCGGTACGGTAAAAGCCGGCAAAGATACTTGGGCAAAGTTCAGTTCCAGGTGGCATTGGTCGGCTATACGTACCGTGTTCGCGCAAGCCTGCGGCACTTCGGCAAAAAGTTTCTCCATTTCCTGCGGTGATTTAAAATAGAATTCATTAGTTGAAAGATGCATCCGGTCATCATCAGTGATCCTTTTTCCAGTACCGATGCACATCAATACTTCATGGGCAAATGAATCCTCTTTATGCAGGTAATGTATATCATTGGTGGCCACCAGGCCGACTTTTTCCCGCTGGGCCAGGGCTACCAGCTGTTTACCCACCTTGTGTTCTTCTTCCAGGCCGTGATCCATTATTTCGAGATAGAAATTCCCATCGCCAAATATTTGTTTATATTCAAATAAGGCCATCCTGGCCTGTTCCTCATTATCCTGCAGCAAACTACTGGAGATCTCGCCTTTCAAACATCCGCTCATGGCGATCAGTCCCTTGCTGTATTTGGCTAATATCTCCTTATCAATGCGCGGGCGGTAATAGAAACCCTCTAAAAAGGAAAGCGTGCTCAATTGCAGGAGATTTTTGTATCCTTGCAGGTCTTTAGCCAGGAGGGTCAGGTGAAAGGCTGCTTCACCGATACCATTAGTGCTATTGCGGTCAAAGCGGGATTTAGGAGCAATATACATTTCACTGCCGATGATCGGCTTGATGCCGTTCTTCATCGCTTCTTTATAAAAAAGCACTGCCCCAAATAGGTTCCCATGGTCAGTAATAGCTACTGCCGGCAGGTTCATAGCGCCGGCAGTTTTTACTAGCTTCTCTATACTAAGAGCCCCATCCAGGAGGCTGTACTCTGTGTGGTTGTGCAAATGGACAAAATTAGCTTTTTTCATGCTTTTCATTTTAGATGTCTTTGGGGTTTTTGTCAATTAAAATAAAACCGCTAAGTCTTGGTTATTGATTTTCACTGGCTATTGTGCTAAACTAAATTAATACTAAATAATAAGAGGTGCCGTAATGAGGAAAAAAACGCTATTTCAGACTATTTTTTTGTTCCTGGGCCTGATCCTATTGATATCTTGTGCGATCGTGCCGATCACCGGCCGGAGACAGCTCTCTCTCGTCTCCATAGGAGAATTAACCAGCATGAGTGCGACCCAGTATACCCAATTAATGCAGCAATCCAAGATCAATCCGGACAAAGTTACCACGGCAATGGTACGTAAAGTCGGCAGCAAGATAGCAGCCTCGGCCGAACAATTCCTGAGAGATAACGGCTTAGAAAACGAGATCAGTAACTACCAGTGGGAATTCAATGTGATCGCTGATTCAGCCACGGTAAATGCTTTTTGCATGCCTGGCGGGAAAGTAGCAGTCTATACAGGGATATTACCGGTTACAAAAACTGAAACAGGATTAGCTGTAGTCATAGGCCATGAAGTAGCTCACGCCTTGGCTAATCATAGCGGTGAAAGAATGAGCCAATTGTTGATCCAGCAATTAGGCGGGCAAACCCTGGCTTTGGCCATGCAAAATAAACCAGAAGCAACCAGGAATCTTGCCCTGGAGGCATATGGTATCGGCAGCTCCCTGGGGCTATTACTTCCCTACAGCCGTTTGCACGAATCAGAAGCAGACCATATCGGTTTGATCATTATGGCCCGGGCTGGCTATGATCCCCGCGAAGCTATCCCTTTTTGGGAACGCATGAGCCAACTGGGCGGGCAAAAGCCGCCTGAATTATTATCTACACATCCGGCTGATGAAACCCGCATCAACGCGATAAAACAGGAATTACCTGAAGCTTTGAAATACTACCAGCAGCCTTAATCAAATTTAATACTGGCCAATAAAAGAACCCCTGTGCGTTTTCACACAGGGGTTCTGTAAATATACTTATTTAATACCCTTCAATTTTGAATGAATATTCTTAGTTGGGATAAATACAAACTTTTTACCAATCTTCGTTTTTTCTAAAAACCCGTCCTTTTCTAAACTAAGAAGATCTGCCCTCGCCGTTTGATATACTATATCATATGTATTTTGGATGTATTGAATACTATACACGGCATCTGAATGCGAAATAGCATGATATAGCAATTCATATTGTCTGTGATTTAGTCCGGGATATTTACGGATAAACTTCTGAGACTCCTTTATTTCCTGTTGTTTCTTTGCCAAATATTGCTTCAATGATTCTAGAGATAGGCAAATTGCTCTTAAGTTATAGGTTACAAAATATGTTAAATCCAAATCATCTAGTTCAGTGTATAAATATGACCGGGCGTATTGCGCCGGAGCTCTTAGTAAAATCCTAGAAATTGATAAAAATTCAAAAAGCCAATATTTATTCTTCAATAAAAACCAATAAAACAAAGCTCTTGCGGTTCTACCATTGCCATCAACAAAAGGATGTATATAACCTATATTAAAATGCAATATAATAGCTTTTATTACCGGATGAACGAATTCGTTTTCAGCCGAAGAGTTAATATAATTACATAGGGCCGCTATCCTCTCTTCAAGCTCTTCTGCCTTTGGCGGATCATAAAGCACTTGCCCATCATTTTCATCAACTACTTGCACTTCCTCATCTGGTTTTCTAAACCTTCCAACTGCTTCGGGATTCTCCAAAGTATCTTTCACTATAGAAGCATGTATTTTTCTTATTAATTCTCCAGAAAGAGGTTCTTTTAGCAGATCTTTAATATTTTTTATAGTTATATAATTATTTAATATCATCTGTTCACTTGTATTCTCAGGTTTTTTCCCTTCCCTAAGCATCGCTTTGGCTTTTTCCCTTGTTGTTGCAGCGCCTTCTAATTGACTGGAAGCGATAGCTTCCTCCATTATCGAACTAACAAGATATCTTTCTTTTTCCCCAGTATGTGTGCTAGGATCATCAACTAAAATTTGTCCGCTTGCCTGCTGATCTATATAATGAAGATCTCTTAATACAGAATCAGGTAACCAATACTTAAAAAAATCCCCTTTTTTGTCTTTTATATTTATTTTTTTTAACTGCTGAGAACGATTAAGCTTTAAATATCCCCAAGCAAATTCACTTCCAATGCCCTCGGGGAACTTGAAATACTTAAGTTTATCCCAATATACATACTCGTCATTAGCCTTGGCAATAATATTATTTAGTTTTCCTGTGTTGATGATGTCCATGATTTTTTCAATACTTGTTTCAAGTATGCTTTGCCATTTTGGAGCTGGTTCTGGTAATTTCATTGAATACATCCTTTATTAATTATGGTATTGGTTTAATTACTAATTTAGTAGATATTAGTATTTAATTAGTAGTTACCCCTTGATTCTATACTACTAATATCATACTAATTAGTACTTGTCAAGCATTAATTACTAATTTAGTAGATATTAGTATTTGATTAGTATTTACAATAAAAAACCCCTGTGCGTTTCCACACAGGGGTTTATATTTTACTTGTCTTTAGTTTTTCCGCTGACTGCGAACCGCGGACTGCTGTCTGTTTTAATATTGCGGCATTTGTGGCATTTGCGGCATATCTTTTTTCTCTTCCGGCTTGTCAGTGATCAGTGTTTCTGTGGTCAGCAACAATGCGGAAATACTGGCCGCGTTTTGTAAAGCTGTCCTGGCAACTTTGGCCGGATCAACAATTCCAGCTTTAACCATATCCACATATTCACCAGTCTCAGCATTAAGACCAATACCATATTTTTCCTTATGAACCCGGTCTACAACGATGGACCCTTCCATACCGGCATTCTCGGCAATTTCCCTGATCGGTTGCTCTAATGCCCTCCGGATAATATTGATACCTGTTTGTTCATCGCCGTCATCAGCTTTGACTTTATCGAGTACGCTAACCGCGTTCAAAAGGACAATGCCGCCGCCCGGGACGATTCCTTCTTCTACACCGGCCCTGGTAGCATGCAAAGCATCTTCAATTTTGAATTTCTTATTTTTCATTTCAGTCTCAGTGGCTGCTCCTACATTGATCACGGCTACTCCACCGACTAATTTAGCTAATCTTTCCTGTAGTTTCTCTTTATCGTAATCAGAGGTGGTTTCCTCGATTTGCTTACGGATCTGGGAAATTCTCTTTTCAATGGCTTTCTTATCGCCTTCGCCGCCGACAATCGTGGTGTTTTCCTTGTCCACGGTCACTCTCTTAGCTTTGCCGACCATGGTCAAATCAGCTTTATCCATCTTGATACCGATATCTTCGCTGATGACCTGTCCACCGGTGAGAATGGCGATGTCTTCGAGCATTTCTTTGCGCCTGTCGCCAAAACCAGGAGCTTTGACTGCGGTGCACTTCAAAGTGCCTCTTAACCGGTTCACTACGAGGGTCGCTAAAGCTTCGCCTTCTACATCATCGGCGATAATAACAAATGGCCGGCCGGTTTGGGCGATCTTTTCTAACACCGGTAGCAGGTCCTGCATTGAAGCTAATTTTTTATCAGTGATCAGCAGGTACGCGTCTTCGAGAACTGCTTCCATTCTTTCCGGGTCAGTCACGAAATATGGCGACACATAACCGCGGTCAAACTGCATGCCTTCAACCACTTCCAAAGTTGTTTCCATGGACTTGGCTTCTTCTACGGTGATCACGCCGTCTTTGCCGACTTTTTCCATGGCTTCAGCGATCAATTTGCCTACTTCTTTGTCATTGGCGCTAATCGAAGCGATTTGTTCAATCTCTTCCTTAGTGTTTACTTTCTGGGCTACTCTCTTGATCTCCTTGACTATCGCGTCAACAGCTTTCTCAATACCCTTCTTTATATGCAAAGGATTGGCGCCTGCGGTAATGTTCTTTAAGCCCTCTTTCATGATCGACTGGGCTAAAACAGTCGCAGTGGTGGTACCGTCACCGGCCACATCATTAGTCTTGGAAGCTACTTCCTTGACCAGCTCCGCGCCCATGTTCTCGAACGGGTCTTCCAATTCGATCTCTTTGGCTATGGTCACGCCGTCATTGGTAATAGTCGGAGAGCCAAATTTCTTATCTAATACCACATTTCTACCCTTAGGTCCGAGGGTTACTTTTACCGCATCAGCCAGGATATTTATACCTTTTAATAATGATTGTCTTGCCTCTTCACCAAACTTTAAGATCTTTGCCATTGCCTTCCACCTCCCTGGTTACTCTGCTATGCCCATGATATCGTCTTGGGTCATAATGAGATATTCGACGTCATTAATTTTTATTTCTGTGCCTGAATACTTGCCGAACAAGATCTTATCGCCGACTTTGACATCCATGGCGATTTTCTTGCCATTATCATCGGTTTTGCCTGGGCCAACCGCGATCACTTCACCTTCCTGCGGTTTTTCTTTAGCTGTATCAGGGATGATGATTCCTCCCTTTTTCACTTCTTTAGCCTCTGAGGCTTTTACTAACACTCTGTCTCCAAGCGGTCTTAATTTCATAATGTCTCCTCCTTCCTTTTATTATGTATAACCCATATAAAAGCAGAAACTTACAATTATATAAGTGCAATTGTAAGTTAGCACTCTTAAGTTGTGACTGCTAATATATATCAAAAACTACTTTTTTTGTCAAGAACTTTTTTTATTCTACGACTTCGGCGGCGGTTTTAAGGACATGAGCCGGTATTTCCAGCCCGATGACCCGGGCCGTATTCAGGTTGATGACCAGGCGGTATTCAGAATGAGTGATCACCGGCATAACCGCTGGATTCCTCCCCTTTAAAATATCTATTGCTTGCGGAACCGTGATCACAGTGCCCTTTTTAAAATCAAAACCAAGGGAACACAAAGCCCCTTTTTTAATTAGGCTATTTAAGGAAGAATAGGTTGGTATTTTATTGACATTAGCTACGGCAATTACGCCCTCGCCAAAAGCAGATATTTTTGCGTCCGCCACGGTAACTATGACATCAACTTTGCGTACCATGGGTTTTGCGGCAGCAGCCAGGGACTCGACAGAATTCGCGCCTTTGGGAATAAAAAATTCCACAGCCTTCATTTTGATCCGGCCCATAGCTTCTTTCCAGGCTTTCACCTGGCTCAACGGCGCAGGATCTTCGGCATTGTATAAGAATCCGATCTTCTTTGATTTAGGCAGTACATGCAGTAGAGCGCTTAATTGCCGGTCAGCGGAAACAGCGCAATGGCTGCCAGTGAAATTAGTGTTTGGCTGGGCCAGGCTTTCTACCAGTTTTGCTCCCACCGGGTCAGCAACAGCAGTGAAAATTACCGGCTTGATAATACCGGCTTCTTTGATGGCCAGACAGTTTGGCGTGCCAGCCGTAAAGATCAGGTCAATATCCTGTTCTATCTTTTTTAACTGGCTCAGGAATAATTCTTTAGACCCCTGGGTATCCAGGACCATAAACTCCAGGTCCAGGCCGGCAGCTTTGGCTTGTGTTGCTAATTCTTCCTGGAAAACCTTTCTGCAGATAAAATAATCCGGATTATCATAATAAACCGCTAACAATACTTTCTTGGCAGTATCTGCCTGGAGTACCAAAGGAAATGACAGGACTATGGCCGCAAACAAAACCAGCGCTAACGCTTTCAGTATTTTCATAATCTGCTCCTTTACTTTAGATAAACAGTTCAGCTATAAACCAGATGCCCAAGATGATTATACCATAAAAACTCAGGTTAAAAAGAACATAAGACACAGGATTTCCTTTTTTCAGGATCTCAATATCTTCCACATATATTATTTCACAGGCTCCCGGCCCGGTATCAGTCCGGACAGTACTGGTCTGCCATTTATACAGGGATGGTTTGTCAAGATTAGCTTGTCCGGTATTAGTGGCCACTACATCAACTAATTTGCCTTTGATCCTGACCTGGTCCCCCACGTTCAGGGAATTCATCTTGCGTTCTAACGCTTTATCATTAATAATAAGATGCTCATTGGCGATCTCACTGGAATCGACTTCCAGTCCTGCTTCATATTGCCAATAGGTGAACCGTCCATCCTGCCAAAACCGCAACTTTTTACTCTGGTAAACTTTCGTCGCCAGGTTGCTGCCCCACACCAGGCTTACATCCATGGGAAATACCGAAGCATATTTATAGATACTGAACCGTTTGTAATTGAGTTTATGAACAAGTAAAGCGCTGACCGTATAATCAAAACGCGGGGTTAACTCATACGCATAGCCGTCTTTGGAAAAAGTAATAGGTTTCAAGTCTAAGACTGGTTTCTGTATAGGCTCCTTTAGTGCTTCCGGTACAATTTCAGTAATACCGTGATAATCATTCCTGGTGAAAAAAGTGATCCCGTAAATCAACAGCAAGCTAATGAACAAATAAGATCTATATTTATTCACGTTCATCCTGATTAACCTGATACTGTAGATAGAGCATATATCCGCCCCAAGCCAGAGCTGCCAGCATAAGTATTATGCCCAGGGTAAAACTGATATTGGCCAGGAGATGGTCATACTGCAGCCAGCCCAAACGTCCCAGGATATTTTCCCAGTCATGGTATCCTGGCGCTTCTTTTCCGGTCACACCTCCTAATAGGATCAATTCACCGGCTCGGGCATCATTAATATAGGGGGCGTTATCCATGAAACTCTGTCCCAGCCACCAGAGCCCGATTGAGGCCCCAAAAGCATCCCGGTTCTTCAGCAGGAACGCCCCGGCCACTATCGCCGGCATAATCAATTGCATCAGTGTCCCACCCAGCACTCCCATAAAATCACCTAAAAAGGAAAAAATAATATGTCCGGCTTCGTGCATCGGCAGGTTTATATTGTGCATGAAAGACATCATCTGGTCATTCAAAGGGGTTTTTATTAACCTTAAACCCCAGATCAGAAAGAACATATACGCTATTACCCGGCCATAGAAATACACTGGTTCGGTTTTATTCTGCTCCGGAATAAATATTTCTTTGAGCACTTGCTTTATATTCGAATCATTAGCTGTCATTAGAGTAATTAGTGTTTAATATTGAAGGCAGTGGCAAGCACCAGCGCCACCAATTCCTTTTTCCGCCATACCTCGATCAGCGACACAGTAGTTTTCTTGCCCTCTTTGATATTTTTGGCCCTGGCTTCTATCACATCGCCGACAAATACCGGCGACAGGTAATTGATCTTCATTTCCATGGCCACGGCCACTCGCCCCTTGGTATTCACTGCCTGGGCAAAAGCCCGGTCAGCCAGGGTAAAGATCGCTCCGCCATGAGCTGAGCCATTAGAGTTCAGGTGCCGCGGCCCGATCTTCAATTTGTAGCTTTTTCCCTGAATAGCGGTCTTAATGCCGACCAGCTCTGAGAATGGGCTTCTTTTTTGGTGAAATGATTGTTTCATGGATCATCCTTAATCCGATCAAGGTCAGGTTTTGATTGACCTTATCGAATATTTTTTCCGCGTTCTGGATCAAATTTACCAATCCGCCGGTACCGACAATGACCGGCCGGCCTTTGATCTCTTTTTTAAGTTGTTTCAGGATCTCTTTGACCTGGCCCAGGAAACCAAAGACCAAACCAGCTTGCATGCTATGCACTGTATTTTTACCCAGGCACTTATCCGGCTTGACCAGTTCCACCTTGGGCAATTTGGCGGTCCTGCTGAATAAAGCTTCGCAGGATATCCCAATACCCGGGGCAATAGCCCCGCCGAGGTATTCCCCATTCTTCGAAACCACATCAAAGGTAGTCGCGGTGCCAAAATCCACAATGATCAATGGCTCCCCTTTTTTACGGTAGAGCTCCCAGGCTGCCAAGGCATTAACGATCCGGTCCGTACCTACTTCCCCGGGGATATCGTATAATATCGGCATGGGTACTTTTTTCGCTTCAACTACCAGAGCCTTGTTTTTAATATATTTCCGGCACACCTGCACCCAGACATCAGTCAAGCTGGGCACAACGCTGGCAATTATCGCGCCGGTTATTTCCCTGTCCCCGGCAGATAACGTGGCATTGATCGATCCGGTCAGTTCCAAACCATATTCATCTTCGGTCCGACGGTTATCAGTGGTAAATCTCCAGCTGGCCACCAGAGTTTTCGCCTGAAAGACCCCCACTACCACATTAGTATTCCCGATATCTATTGCTAATAACATATGAACTCCCAAAAACAATTTTGAGTTTTGAGTGTTGAGTTTTGAATTAAGGTAAAAAGCTCTTCACCTAAACTTATAATTCAAAATTTATAATTTAAAATTGTTTTTTTGCAAGGTTACTTCTCCGGCTATGACCCTGAATACCTGATTTTTTGATTTCAATACCAGCCGGCCCTCAGCGTCTATCTCTATAACTTTTCCACTAATAATTTCCTCTCCCTGCCTGATCTTGACATTTTTGCCGGCCAAGATTTCAAAACTCCTGTATTCATGAACAATATTTTTCCAGTCACCTGCCAGGAAGCGTTTATAATAACGCTCCAGCTCCAATAATATCTGCTGCAACAGTTTTACCCGTACCACCGGCAGATTACCAGGGACTTGAGCTTTTAAACTGGTTACTTTAGAACGCAATTCTGCCGGAAATTTATTTTTATCTATATTTACATTTAAGCCGATCCCAGTCACCAGGTAATTGACCCGGTCGCTTTCTGCCCCCATCTCGGTCAATATTCCGCCAACTTTAAGATAGGTACCTTTACCTGCTATTACCAGGTCATTTGGCCATTTCAGCTGTATGGCTGCGCCGCACACTTTTTTGATCGCCGCCGCTACAGCTATGCCAGCCATCAGGGTAAACCGCTGGGCGTAAGCCGGCAATACTTCCGGCCGCAAGACCAGGCTAAAACAAATACTGCCGCCGGCAGGTGAAAACCAGGAACGGCCTAACCGGCCCTTGCCTTGTGTCTGCATTTCAGCCAATACCAGAGTCCCTTCCGGAGCACCGGACTGGGCCAGTTTTTTAGCAAAATTATTGGTCGAATCAATACTAGGGAAATAATAGATCTTGGGGCAAAACATCTTGGCTTGTAATCCAGCCTTAATTTCAGTTGGCAGCATCAGATCAGGGCTGGACCGCAGAATATAACCATTTTTTTTAAGGGCGCTGATATCATACCCATGTTTCTTCAGTGATTGGATCTGTTTCCAGATAGCGATACGGGAAACACCCAGCTTTGCGGCCATGGCTTCACCGCTCATATAAGTGCCGGTCTGTTTTCTTAGCAATCCCAATA
The DNA here is from genome assembly GCA_028712895.1 of bacterium. Classification (GTDB taxonomy): domain Bacteria; phylum CAYTYR01; class UBA6262; order UBA6262; family UBA6262; genus UBA6262. The sequence goes on from JAQTPL010000020.1 coordinate 17,632, forward strand.
CATCGTCTTGCATAGGCACTCCAAAAATGACTCTAGATTTTAGACTCCAGACACCAGTTAAATACTCTTATAAAACCGCCATAATAAATTATAGTCATTGTATGATTTCCAAACTGATATCCAAAGCTTTAGCGGAATGCGTAAGCGCGCCGATAGAAATTCGGTTAACTCCCAGTTTTGCATATTGCTTTACACTTTTAAGCGTGATACCACCTGATATCTCGATCAAGGTGCGCGGACTGGCCTGGCGAATATATTTGATCGCTTTTTTCAAGGTCGCTATGTTCATATTATCCAGCAGGATAATATCCACTCCTCCAGCATTCAATATTTCTCGTACTTGTTGAAGGTTTTCTGCTTCCACTTCCACTTTCATATTCTTTGGTTTCTGCTTTAATCTGCCAACCGCCATCCGCCAACTGCCAACCAGCTTTAAATGGTTATCCTTTACCAATATCATATCATATAAGCCGATCCGGTGGTTCACTCCGCCACCGCAGACCACGGCATATTTTTCCAATATTCGTAATCCCGGAGAAGTTTTGCGGGTATCCAGGATCCTGGTTTGATACGGTTTCACAGCCTGTACAAACTCGCTGGTCAAGGTAGCTACGCCGGAAAGCTGCTGCAGGAAATTAAGCAGAGTCCGCTCTATTTTCAGGATATTCCTGGCGCGGCCGTTAAATTTGGCCAAAACCTGTCCCCAGTGGATTTTCTGTCCATCTTTAACCATAAAAATATTTTTGATCCGATACGCTTTTAAGATCTGCCGGGCAATATCTCTACCGCAGAAAACGCCATTGTCTTTGGCCAGCAAGACAGCTTTTACCTTTTGGTCACGGATCAACAGATTACTGGTAATATCCCCGCTGCCTATATCCTCTTTTAACGCTTCTTTAATGATTTTTTCCACGCTGTTGCCTTTCTATACGCTATACGCTATCCGCCATACGCTATATGCTATTAATTACCTGCACCCAGACTTCTCTTGCCCGTGGTCCGTCAAATTCACAAAGATAAATCCCCTGCCACGTTCCTAGCGCCAGTTTCCCGTTCTCTATCAGCACGGTGACTGAAGACCCGATCAGGCTGGCTTTAATATGCGCGGCTGAATTCCCTTCGATATGGGTAAAATACTCGCGTTCAGGCACAATTTTATTCAACTCTACCAGCATGTCCCGTCGTACCGCCGGATCCGCGTTTTCATTGATCGTGATCCCGGCTGTCGTGTGAGGTATAAAAACAGAGCAGACACTGCCGCTGGTTTTATATCCTGCGACCAGTTCCTGCACCTGGGCTGTAATATCGATCATTTCCGTATTTAACGTGGTTACCACTTTGATCTTATTCATTCTTATTAAGCAATTCCTTTACTTTGGCCGTGAGTTCATTGCCATCGAAGGGCTTGGTCAAATAGAGATTGGCGCCGGTGGAATAACCGATCTCCTCCTCCACTGGCTGGCTACGCGCCGTCAGGATAATGATCGGGATATAACTATATTCCTTATCAAATTTCAGCATCCGGCAAACTTTATATCCTTCGATCTTAGGCAGCATCAGGTCCAAAATGATCAAATCTGGTTTCTCCCGGCGAGCCGTTTCCAGCCCGACATACCCATCTTCAGCAACCATCACCTCAAAACCAGCTCCGGTTAACCGCTGCTTAATAACTTCAGCGATATCTGGCTCATCTTCAACGACTAAAATCCTCTTAGCCATTGCATTCCTCCTTATTTAGCCGTGTTATTATATTATTATACTATTTTCCCCGGGGATATTACCAGTATTTTCTTACCATAAGAACCTGACTCCCAATCCAGCGCTAAAATCCAGGTCAGTAGCTGGGACAATATTCATGATCGGAGAAAGTTCTATGAATATTTCAAAGGGATCATTAGGAAAAAGATAATTCACCCCGACAGTACCGCGTAATCCAAAAATAGAATCATACGTTTTATCACTATAACTCTTGCGGTAATTATGGTCACTATCGGCAATAAGGCGAAAACCGCCGCCATAATACAGGGCTATAGAACCTGGCTGTTCCACGTTTTTAAAAACATCATAATTGTGGTACAGATAGGCCCCGGACAAATAAAGATAACTGCTAAACCGGAAACTAACGGTGAGATCATAAGCTTCCTTGTTGTTGACCCAATACTTGCCAGTCAATCCGGTTGGTTCTCCCAGAAATAGGCCAACACCATAATGATACTTCGGATCCTCTACCCTCGCCTCTGCCATTGCGGCGCTAATTAGCAATAGTAGTAATAGTAACACTATTTTTTTCATCTTTCCTCCTTGTTTTTACTGCTCTTTGTTTTTACTGGCAACTGCTCCTCGCTTAGACTGTCCTTCGCCTTTACTGCCTTCGACAGTTCCAATAACCTATTACGTAGCATAATTGCCAGTTCAAAATCAAGATTATCCGCAGCTTCCCGCATCTGCCGTTCCAAATCTTTAAGCAAAGCCGGGGTAGCTTTCTCCGGCGTATACTTATATCCTTCGTCCCTGACAAAACTATAGATCTTCTGTTTAGCCACAGAAGTGAACTCTGCCAGGTCCTGGATGGCTTTCTGAATGGTCCGCGGCGTGATCTTGTGTATCTTATTATATTCCATTTGTTTTATCCGGCGGCGTTTGATCTCGCTGATCGCCCGCTGCATCGAACCAGTCATGTTGTCAGCGTACATTAATACTTTCCCGTCGACATTTCTCGCCGCTCTCCCGCACACCTGGACCAGGGAGGTCTCTGACCGTAAAAATCCTTCTTTATCCGCGTCCATGATCGCCACCAGGGAAACCTCCGGCAGGTCCAATCCTTCCCTTAACAAGTTGACTCCGACCAGGCAGTCAAACTCTCCCTTGCGCAGGTCCCGCAGGATCTCCACCCGCTCCAGGGTGTCAATTTCTGAATGCAGGTATTTGACGCGCAGTCCTTTATCCAGCAGGAAATCAGTCAGGTCCTCGGCCATCCGTTTGGTCAGGGTGGTCACCAGGGTACGATGGTGCTTGGCTACCCGCTCCATGACTTCCTTGATCAGGTCATCGATCTGCCCTTTGCTCGGCCGGATCACTATCTCCGGATCCACCAGCCCGGTCGGCCGGATGACCTGCTCCACAATTACTCCCTTTGTTTTCTCCAGCTCAAACTTGGCCGGAGTAGCTGAAACAAAAATGACTTGCTTCATTAATGACTCTATTTCCGCGAATTTCAAGGGCCGGTTATCGATCGCGCTGGGGAGCCGGAAACCATAATCGATCAAGGTCTGCTTGCGTGACCTGTCCCCATGGTACATCCCGTTCAACTGGGGAATGGTCACGTGGGATTCATCAATGAACATCAAGTAGTCTTCCGGAAAATAATCAATCAGGCACTTGGGGCGTTCACCTGGCTGGCGGTTGTCAAAATGGCGGGAATAGTTCTCTATCCCGCTGCAATAACCGATCTCCCGGATCATTTCCAGGTCAAAATTAGTGCGCTGTTCCAAGCGCTGGGCTTCCAATAGTTTATTCTGGCTTCTCATCTCCGCCAGCGTCTGCTCCAGTTCTATCTTGATATTAGCCATGGCCTTTTCAAACTGGGGAGTGCTGGTCACATAGTGTTTTGCCGGGTAAATATATACTTTATCCTTTTCCGCGATCGTTTCCAGGCTGACTGGATTCACTTCCCTGATCCGACTGATCATATTCCCATCAAGTTCCAGCCGGATGGCAGTTTCCATATTAGCCGGAAAGATATCCACTATTTCTCCCTTAACCCTGACCGTACCGCGGTGGAAATCAATATCATTGCGCTCGTAATAGATGCTGATCAGCTGCCTGATTATTTCATCCCGGTTGATCTCCGCGCCTTTGGTCAGCACTACCTGCGCCTGGCGGAACTCATCCGGTGAACCTATATTATAGATACAGGAAACCGAAGCCACGATAATAACGTCCCGGCGTTCCAGAAGAGAGCTGGTGGCTTTGAGCCGCAGCCGGTCGATCTGGTCATTGATAGCCAGGTCTTTTTCAATATAAGTATCGGTTTGGGGGATGTAGGCTTCAGGCTGGTAATAGTCATAATAGGAGACAAAATATTCTACCGCGTTTTCCGGGAAAAATTGCTTGAATTCCCCGTAAAGCTGGGCCGCCAGAGTCTTGTTATGGGAGATGATCAGGGTAGGCCGATTCACCTTTTCAATGACATTGGCCATGGTAAAAGTTTTACCGCTACCAGTTACACCTAGTAGTACCTGGTATACCTCGCCCGCCCCTAATCCGGCAGTCAACTGGCGGATCGCTTCAGGCTGGTCTCCCTGCGGTTTATAGTCAGAAAAAAGCTTAAATTTCATACTGTTTTTATACCATACTTAGACTCCCGGCGCAATACTAAATTACATTTTACAAATAAAAATGTTGACAAATAACCAGTGATGGGATAAAATTACTTTACTACAAACGTAATAAAAATTCTACGGATGGTATGTAATCATGCCCAACGATAAAAATAATCCCCCTTTTAGCGCTTCCTCTGGCAGCTCGAGCTCCAAAGGCGGCCCTTCCAACGAACAAGGATACATTGATCGCGGCGGCCCGTTGCCTGAAGGTTACGGCGATACATTGATCGTTTTATTACCCCGTGATCCGCAGTGGATCTTTGCCTACTGGGAAATTAGCGACAAGACCAGAAATGAAATTACCTCAAAATACGGCGCGAATATCTTCCAGAAAGCCAAGCCTGCTATCCGGGTCTATGATGTCACCAATGTCAATTTCGATGGCCATAATGCCAACCGCAGTTTTGATATCTTCATTACTCCTGAATCCAAGAACTGGTATATATATGTAGGGATGCCCAAACGCAGCTACTGCGCTGACCTCGGGCTCCTGGTAGATGACGGTGTGTTCATTACCCTGGCCCGATCCAATGTAGTGGCAACGCCGGCCGGCAGTGTTTCTGATATCTATGATGAACAATGGATGCTGGTCAAGGAAGACTTTGAAAAACTGATGAAATTATCCGGCATAGATAAGATCGGCGCTTCCAGCTCTGAAGCCCTCAAGATCCTGACCCAAAGATTGGAATCAGTACTGGCAGTTTCTTCCAAAAGCGGCAGCGGAGTCGGCCCGGTTCGGCCGGAAAAACGCGGCTTCTGGCTGATCGCTGATGCTGAACTGATAATCTACGGTGCTACTGAGCCGGATGCTCTGCTCACTATCCAGGGTAAACCGATTAAATTAAGACCGGATGGGACGTTCAGCTTGCGCTTTGCCTTCCCGGATGGCGAGCTTACCATACCCATTAAAGCTATATCAGCTGATACTATAGACACACGGCAGATCACCATTACTGCTAAAAGAAAAACGAAATAGTGGATACTGCTTATTGTTACTTTAGAATATGGTTATAATTCTCGCCTATAAATCGCTTGGGCGGGGTTTTTTTTAAGTAGTCGCACTAAAAAAGGAGCGTCATGCGAAAAGGTTACCTCTGTTTAGTATTACACGCGCATCTTCCATTTGTCCGTCATCCGGAACATGAGGACTTCCTGGAAGAAGATTGGCTTTATGAAGCCATCAGCGAAACCTATATCCCCCTGATCAATATGATGGATGGCCTGATCCAGGATGGCATTGATTTCCGTATCACCATGAGCCTGACCCCGCCTTTATGCGCGATGCTCAGCGACCCCCTGCTGCAGGACCGGTATTTGCGCCACATCTGGAAGTTGATCGACCTGGCTGAGAAAGAAACTACCAGGCTGCAGTTCCAGCCGGCGTTTGCCCCGGCAGCCCAAATGTATGAAAACCATTTCAAGATGGCTCGGTATATATTTGAAGAAAAATATGACCGCAACCTCTTGAATGCCTTTAAAAAATTCCAGGACATGGGAAAGCTGGAGATCATCACCTGCGGCGCCACCCATGGTTACTTACCATTAATGCTGAGCCAGCAGGCTAAACGCGCCCAAGTGCGGGTCGCGGTCCAGGATTATACTGCCAGGTTTGGCCAGCCGCCCAGGGGCATCTGGCTGCCGGAATGCGCTTATGAGATCGGTGATGACCAGATGTTGCGGGATGAGAAGATCCGCTATTTTTTCATGGAAACCCACGGTTTGCTCTTTGCCGAACCCCGGCCCAAGTATGGTGTGTATGCTCCTGTGTTCTGTCCCAGCGGCGTAGCTGCTTTCAGCCGGGACATTGAATCTTCCAGGCAGGTATGGAGCGCGACTGACGGGTATCCGGGTGATTTCCGGTACCGCGAATTCTACCGTGATATTGGCTATGACCTTGATTATGATTATATCCGCCCCTATCTCCATAATGACGGAGTGAGGCGTAATATAGGTATTAAGTATTATAAGATCACCGGCAAAACAACTTTAGGCGGCAAGCAACCTTACAATCCTACCGAGGCCAAGGAAGCGGCAGCTTCACATGCCGGGAATTTTATGTTCAACCGGCAAAAACAAATGGAACATTTAAACGGGTTTTTAGGCAAGGAGCCGATCATTGTCGCGCAATATGACGCTGAATTGTTCGGACACTGGTGGTTCGAAGGCCCGGATTTCCTGAACTTCCTGATCCGCAAGATCGCCTGCGACCAGGATGAGATCAAAATGATCACTGCCAGTGAATATCTTAAAGAAAGTCCTAAAAATCAGGTTTCAGTCCCCGCGGCCTCTAGCTGGGGAGACAAAGGTTATCATGAATGCTGGCTTCAGGGCACCAATGACTGGATCTACCGGCATTTACATAAAGCGCAGAGTAGGATGATCGAACTGGCGCAGGATAACAGAAATGAAAGCAATGGATTGCGTATCAGGGCATTGAACCAGGCAGCGCGGGAATTGCTGTTAGCCCAATCGAGCGACTGGGCCTTTATCATGGCTATGGGTACTATGGTAGCTTACGCGGAAAAGAGAACGAAAGAACATATTAACCGTTTCCTGAAACTCTATGATGACTTGAAAAACAATACTATCGATGAAGCCTGGCTAAGAGAGATCGAATACCGCGACAATATCTTCCCCTATATGAGCTATAAGGTTTATTTGTAAAAGATTCGGCACCCGATGTACGGAGACGAAGCCCGAAAGAAAAATTATTATCGGGCGTCGTTACCCTAGCCGAAAAACGAGGTTTTTAAACGGGCATCGAAAACGTATATCGTTAACCGAGTATGTTTTTTATCTCTTCTTTCACTATTTCAATATTATCAATATCAGAACTAGCGACACTAAGAAGCCTTACTTCCCTGGCTTCTTTCTTTTTTAATATCTTAGCCATATTTTCCAGGCACCGGTCTTTTCCCAAACCACTGCCATAGGTCACAAAAGCTAAAGTCTTTTTACCCACCAACCCGACGCAATCCTTTATATAAGTGCGCATAGCCGGCACTGGCTCCAGCGCCCATACTGGACTACCAAAACATACCAGGTCATATGGCGACACTACTACGAATGTGCTTTCTACCTTGGTCCTGATACGAAAAAATGCCTTCAGGCACTTGCCAATGTATGATTTAGGCTCATTAGGCGCGTGCAGCCAACGTTCATCCACTGCCCAGCCCTGGTTATGCAAATGTTCCCCGACCAAATGCGCCAGTTTCTTGGTATTCCCTGTTTCTGTGTAATAGACGATCAAAGCCTTCACCCCGTTAGACCTCCTAAACTAATTTTTCAGTTGATCCCACTTTCTTGACACCCGTTATGACTAATAAGTTCTAACAGGGTTCATGAAACCCCCAGTTTTCTTAGTAAAACCTGCCAAACTGTATATTTACCCCTGCGCCATAATATGGGACTTTTGAATTAACATTGCCGAAAGCATATACACCGACTCCGAAATAACGCAATCCAGTATAGGTTAGCTGCAATTCCAAAGGCACGCCAATAGTGCTAAAAGTTGTCCGGTCATAAACCTTTTTTTCCTTATTCACAGTCACCCAGCCTTGAGTAAGCCACCACTCTGTCTCAGTATAATGAAGAACGCTATCATGGTCAACATATTTGCCATTAACCGAGCTAATACCAACCCCACCGGCAAACAAAAAGTTATTTTCCTGTTTAACAAACCCGTAAAGCAATCCAATCTCATTAGCCTCATTCCCGTCTTCATAATAATCATTGTATGTGCCGGAACGCACATTTATAGAGTCTTTCAAAGATAATGCTCTTATCGCAAACAAACCTTTCCCTGTATCAAAGTTAAAACTGCCTCCAATAGCAGACCCCTTGGACCCAGACAGTGTGCCTGCTTTATTATCCAAACTCGGCATCCCGAGAATAAGATTGACCCAACAAGGATGAAAGCCTGTTTCTGGCTTTTTCTCTGCTAATACTTTTTCCGGTTCTTTTTTATTTGTAGCCGGTACTTCTTTCTCTTCTGCTGTTTTTGCTGCTTTTTCTTCTTTATTCGGCTTAACGGCTGAAGGAGAAGAAAAATCAGTTATTTCAGGATCTGGTTTTGGATGTTTTTTAAACTTGTAATCCCCGGTAAGCCACCACGGACCGAAACTTAATAGCAATGTAAGCAGAATAATGCCTGCATACCCCATCTTGGTCTCCTCTTTATATTGATCCTATTAAAAACGAACTGTCAAAACCGGCATCACTATCTTTGTTTCCGGCTCCACTCCATCCAAGGTATTGGGCCGGCTCATATTATAGAACCATATCGGCATTCCAAACATCCCGATCAAACCCATAACATGCACGCTATTCCTGACTGTTTCATGCTCATGGAAAGCAGTAGCTAAACCATACCAGGCCAGGGCATTGACGATCGCTCCCAAATAGGCCATAAACGGATTCCCATGTTCACCCCGGGCTATACCAACCTTGGCGACACCCCAAGGTATACCAATTAAGACTCCTCCAGCTATGAAAATTCCTACAATTAAAGCAGCAATAAATAAAATTACCAGCGGGGCAAAAACTCCTAAACCGGCTGCCGCGGCAGTAATTGCGCCCCAGGATACAGCAGTAACACCGAGTCCGACCAGTCCGCCAATCATCCAGCCTCCGAAAAATCCCTTCCAGGCTCCCTGCAATTTTGTCCTATAGGCCCACCTGTCAGCAGGAGATATATACTCATCGGGGACCTCATCATTATTATCACTGTCCTCGTTCTTATCCCATCTTTGGTAAAATTCATCAACCTCTTGATGCCCACTGGACTTAACCAGCATAATTGGTGAACGTGGATCTAAAGATAATCGATTACCTTCAGCAAAGAGAAAGGTTGACCAAAACATACTGAGCATTACCATTGCTAGTGTACGCTTGAACATTTGTCCTCCATTAGGGTTCTCAGGTTACTTGCATAATCGCGCATTTGAGATATTGTGTTTCCGGCATGGCTAACAGTACAGGATGATCTTTAGCCTGGCCGCGGAACTCCAGCAGGCGTAGGGTCCGCTTGGAACGCAACGCACTATCCTTGAGCATATTGATGAAAGTATATTCATCCATGTAATGCGAGCAGGATGAAGATATCAGTATCCCGCCCTTTTTCACCGTCTGCATCGCCAAGCCATTCAATTTCCTGTATCCTTTGATCGCCTGCGGCAGGTTCTTTTTTGATTTGGTAAATGACGGCGGGTCCACATTCACAACGTCAAATAATGTATTCTTCAACACTGCTTCAGTCAAATACTCAAACACATCAGCAGCGACAAATTCACAATTTTTAAATTCATTCAGATCGGCATTTTCCTGAGCTTCTTTGACCGCATCTTTTGAAGCATCCACCCCAATCACTTTTACACTCTCATATTTCGCGGCAGACAGTGAAAATCCCCCGCCGTAACAGAAACAATCTAAAACCGTCTTTTGCGAAACATAGCTCTTGAGCGCTTCCCGGTTATCCCGCTGATCAAAAAAGAACCCGGTTTTTTGCCCATTCACTATATCTACCTTGAAATCCAGGCCATTCTGCTCGATCACCAGGTGATTTGAAGGTTCCGGGCCAACTAACGGCTTTTTATATAACTCCATCCCCTCCAACGTCCTGACTTCAGAATCATTACGGAGATAAATCCCGACTGGCTTAAAGATATCAGTTAAAGCCTGACCGATCATTTCCAGCCTCTGTTCCATACCCAGGCTCAACACTTGTATTACTAAATAATTTTCATATTTATCAATGACCAGCCCCGGCAGGAAATCACTTTCGCCATATACGATGCGGTAAGATCTTTCAGTAGGATACAGTTCTTGCCGTAAGTTATGGGCCTGAGTGATGCGCTTCTTAAAAAACTCTGCATCAATCTCTTCCCGCTCTTTGGTCAATATCCTGGCCGCGATCAGGGAATTCTTATTCACTAGCCCCAATCCCAGGAATACATTCTGGCTGGACACGACTTCAGCTATGTCCCCGTTATTAATATCACCGGAATATTGGTCGATCTCATTGGAAAATACCCAGAGATGCCCGGCTAATAATCTTTTTTCTTCATTTTTTTTTAATATTACTTTAGCCGCCATATTCATCCTTTAGCGATATTAAATAAAAAAACTTGCCAATATCTATAAAATATGTTAAATACTATTTATGATCTTTATTCAATCTGTTGGAGGGAAGCAAGCTATGAAAAAAATAGTATTTGCGTTTTTATGCTTATTCATTATCGCTGGCTGCAGTGATGATGATCCTAACAACGAATTAATCCTCAGAAATAGTTCTTTGGCTGCAGTAACCGTAAATTTCCGGGGCACTCATTACCCACTAACCGTAGGGCAAAGTGAAATTATTAGAGATATTCCCAATGGCACTTATGCTTATGAAACTGCTGTCTCACTTCCATCAGGAGCGACATCAGTGACTAAAGGCACACATCTGGATGACACGCTACAGTTCACCGGGGAAACCAAGTATACTATTTTTTATATTGGCACTTTGCTCGAAGAGGTATATGAGATCAATGCCACTCTTTCCACAACAAACCAGGAAGAAGCTGCCAGTCGTCTGCTGCCTTAATCCTAATGATTTCTTCTGCTCTTGTACTCAGCTTCTACCGTGGTAATGATACCGCCACGGGGAGTGAATATCCCTTTAATTCCGGCCCACTTTGGTCTACAAGCGGCGGTGAAATCCTGCAAAATCCTGTTCACGGCATTTTCATGAGAAATACCCAAATTACGGTATCCTAAAATATAATATTTAAATGATTTAAGCTCCACGCACAATTTATCCGGTATATACTCGATGGTAATGGTCGCAAAATCAGGCAGGGCCGTATGTGGGCAAAGAGACGTATATTCAGGCACAGAAATAGTGACTTTGTAATCCTTGAATAAGTTCGGGAATACGTCCAACTGCGGCAGCTTCGCTTCCAGCCCGCCCTTCGCCAACTTCATCTTCTCTCTTAAATCCATACTTTTCCCCCAAATAAGTAATTTTGAGTTTTATCATTCCCCTATAATTTTAATCAGCACTCTCTTCTTCCGCATCCCATCAAATTCCCCGTAGAATATCTGCTCCCACGGCCCGAAATGCAGCTCCCCATTGGTGACCGCCACTACCACTTCCCGGCCCATCACAGTTCTCTTAAGGTGCGCATCACCGTTGTCTTCGCCGACATTGTGCTCATACTTATCCTTGCTGTAAGGAGCTAATCTTTCCAGCCACTTCATGAAATCCCGGTGCAATCCAGGCTCATTGTCGTTGATAAACACACTGGCGGTGATATGCATGGCATTTACCAGGCACAAACCTTCTTTTACCCCGCTCTTCTTCAATGCTTCCTCTACCTGGTCGGTAATATTAATAAATTCATAGCGGGTTTTAGTGTTAAACCACAATTCCTCTTGGTATGATCTCATAGGACCCTCCCTGGAAATGATTACACCGATTACTAAAGATCCGCCAGAGGCGGACAGGGATTACACAGATTAGAGCATTACATTATTTTTAACAGTTGTCTTAGATTATTAATTACTTTGTATGGCTTCTGCTGGGCCAGTTCTTTCCGGCTGCAGGACCCGCCCAGGATGGCTATTGCTTTAACCTTGGCGTTTTTGCCGGCTTTGATATCATAGACCATGTCACCGACATACAGGGCTTCCTGCGGTTTTATTTTTAATTTTTTCAATGCTTTTTTCAATAAATAGGGCTCTGGTTTTAACTCATGCTTCTTATCAGCGCAGACTATCAGGTCAAAATATTTCTCCAGGTCCAAGTGCCGGACCAAAACATTACTAAATTTTGTCGGGCGGTTGCTGGCTACAGCCAGTTTGATCCCCTGCCGTTGCAATGCTGATAAAACCTTCCTGGCTTGCGGTTTTAATGTTGAATATCGCTGTAATGCCTCCCGGTGATGCTTCCGGTAAAGGGTCAACCCCTTGCTGGCGTCTGCCGCTTTCACGAACTGCGATATAAAATGCTTGTCCCCGCGCCCCACCGCGCGCTTGCACCGGTCATAGCTGATTTTCTTGTATCCCAAAGACCGCAAAGTAAAATTAAGGCTTTTCTCGATCGCCCTGTAGGCATTGATCAGCGTGCCATCCAGGTCAAATATCACAAGTTTGATCATGACAATCCTTTGCGAATTACTCGAATGATAGCGAATATCTCGAATACTTACTTAGTTCCTATTCGGCTCTTATTCGCATCCCTTAATTCGGCTTCTATTCGTGATTTTTCACATCCGCAATAATGTTGCCGGTAAAAATTATGCTCCTTGGCAAAATCCATGGTTTTCTTGAAACCATCCTGCTTTTTAAAATCATACGGCAGGAAACCAGCGCAAATTTCAGAACCTATCTTGTTAATCTCCTGCACATTTTTGTGCGGGCTGACTGACAAAGTTGAGGCCATGTGCTCTATCCCTAGTTCTTTTGTTTTCTCTGCTGTCTTTTGCAGTCTTACCCTGAAACAGGCCAGGCAACGCTTGCCGCCTTCTGGTTCTGCCTCTAGTCCTTGTATGCACTTCTGCCAGGCACTAGGTTCATATAGCCCTTCCACCAGTGTAAAGCCAAGCAATTGACTTGCCTGCCGGACCACTTCCAGGCGCTGTTTATATTCTTCTTGCGGATAAATGTTCGGATTATAGAAATAGCCGGTCACTTCAAAGCCATCATCCCGTAATCTCTGTACCACAGAACCGGCACATACCCCGCAGCAGATATGTAATAATACTTTTTTCATCTTTGTCTTTGCTTTCCGCGTAAGAGCAGGTTTACCTTGGCTTGCTCTTCCAGCATCTCGATCAGGGCAAAAGCAGAACGAAAATCCTCACCCATAGCCACTACGCCATGGTTCTTCAATACCGCAATATTGCTGGTATCCAGGGCGGCTAAGACCGGGGCGATCCTGGTCACGGTCAGGGTAGATTGGGGAATAACCGGCAACTTCTCAAAATGGAGCTTGGATTCAAAGCCGAAGATATCCAGTTTCCGGTAACATTCAAAAAACGCTACGGTATGGATTGGATGCGCGTGGATCACCACGTTCACTTTCGGGAATTTGCGCAGTATCCCCAGATGCAGGTCTTTTTCCATAGTTAGCCGGCAGTCCCGTGATCCGGCAAGTATCCGGCCATCAAGACCAGCAACTGCTATCTGGGATGCAGTTAGCATACCCAGATAGCAATTAGTCACGGTCAAGAGTATCTTTTGCTGGCTGGTCCGCGCAGAAACATTTCCTGACCTGCCAGCCACCAGGCCTCTCTCCCAAAGGAGATGCGCCCAATATATAAATTCTTTCTTATTTAAATCTATTTTCATAGCACCATCACTTTCAACTTACCACTTACCACTTAATACTTATCACTTTTACTTAAAAATAATACCTGACCGCAAATCCCACTCCCGGCTTGGTGGCAAAAGTAGTGGTAGAGTCAGAAGTAGTATTGCCGCTAACAGTAGTATCCGTGCTGACGATATCTATGCCCAGCCGGCTCACATATACTTCAAAGCTCAAGTTAGGTATCTCCTGGAACCGGAAATCCACTCCCAGGCCGCCGCCGATATTAATAGTCGTCTCCTCATCTTTAAAATTGGTGCTCTCAAAATTATCAAAATCAATTTGAATGCCGGCCAAAGCCAGGAAACGCAGGTACGCCATTTTCTTCAGTATATACGCTATCCCGCCGCCGATGCCAAATTCAGTATCATCTTCCCCGAAGGAGAAAGAAAGATTACCGTCCAGGGCCATATCGTCATTCAACCAATACCGCGCGCCGATACCACTGCCATTGGTGCCTATACCCAGCCGGCCGGTCATATCATTACTGGCCGCGCTGACTGATACATTCTTCATTTGCGCTGGTGCCGGAGCTGCCACTGCTGCGTTCACTAACACGAACAAAAACATTACTGCCGCTAAAACCACTGTTACTTTTCTCATACGTCTTACCTCCTTTTTATTTTTCCTTGCTTTATTTTATACTGATCAACATTTCCGGGTTGGCTTTCAAGGTCTGGTGCACGGGACAATTCCGGACAAATCTCAACAGGGATTCTCTTTTGCCTTCATCAAGCTTGACTCCCTGCAGGTCGATGCTTATCTTTATCTGATTGAACTGGTACGGAGCCTTATCAGTCAGTTCTGCTTCTACCCTGATGATGAAATTCTCCAGCCCCAGCTTTGTGCTTTCCGCGAATTTGCGGATATACACCCCCGCGCAAGCCCCCAGCGCGGCTAACAGCGTGTCCAGTGGGCTAATGGCCCCGCTCTTACCGTCAATAGTGATCTCATAACCTTTTGATTTTACCTGGAAGGTCATATCTTTGGCGCAAAACACTTCTGCCTGGTACATAACCACCTCACTTTCTCTTGATAATTCTCTCTGAAAGAGCCTGGTGCAATACCAGCCACATTTCTTCCTGGTCACGCGCCTGCATCAGCTCTTGCTGCTTCTGGTCCTTGATCATCATCCTGGCTATTGAAGCCAATAGTTGTATCTGGGCTGTATCGTCATCATTAGGGGTAAAGGTCAGAAAGATAAAATTAGTTGGTTTGCCATCCGGCGAATTCCAATCGATCCCGGCTAAAGACCGGCCAACTATTACCAAAGGCTTCTTGATCATTTCCAGCCGGGCATGCGGCACAGCCACGCCTTTTTCCAATCCTGTACCCATGGCCTCTTCCCTCTGCACCACAGCTTTGTATACTTCATCTACTGCCGGGAAATCCTCATGCCCAGCGGTCAAGTCACAAAGCTCCCTGATCGCCGAGTTCCGGTCAGTAGCTCTGAGATCCAGCAGCATTCCCCTCTTGGAAAAGAACTCGAGGATACTGATCTCTTTGCGCTTTTTCAGCGCCCAGTTCAGCCAGGGTCCCAGGGTGATCGAGGAAATAACCGCCCCGAAAAGGATCGCTTCGAATACCGGGGCAGTGATCAATTTACTTTCAAAAGCCAGTAATCCTATTACCACTTCCATGGTACCGCCGGGAGTATGGGCGATAGCGATCGGCAAGCGGTTCGCTTTTGACTGCTTGGTAAAAGCCACTCCCCACCAGGCCCCCATGAATTTGGCAAAGATGCTGATCACGCTAACCAGTAGGACCAGCATCAGGTTGAAATTCAGGAAAAAATCTATTTTCAGCCCGATACTGGCAAAAAATATCGGAATGAAGATAGCGTAAACCATTTGTGAAATAACCTGCCGGGTTTTCTCGGAAAGAGCTTTGGCCTGGCCAGCCATGACCCCGGCCAGGAAAAATCCGAGCATGGCGTGGATCCCCAGTTTCTGGCTGATCGCGCCGCACAGCAGTCCCAACAGGCAAATAAAAGTAAGCGATGTGCCTGGCTCCGGCCATTGTTCCTTTTTGATCTTGGTAATAATGGTACTGGCGAATTTTTTGCCCACGCTCAGGATAAAAGCGGCAAATACGATGACACTCAGGAAAACGCCGGTTATCCTCATCAGTTCGATACTGGGCTGGGTGAATAGTCCCAGCACCAGGATAAAGATGATCCACCCGATGATATCATTGACCGAAAGAGCGGAAATTATCAGGAATCCCAAGTCTGTTTTGGCCACTCCAAGGTCATGCAGGACACGGGCCGTGATCGGCATGGCCGTGATAGTCATCACCGTAGCCATAAAGAACGCGAAGATCAACCGTTTTGACGGATCCACCAGGTAACTATCCGGGATAAACAACCACGGGATAAAAGATATAGCCAAAGGTACAAATATATCAGTCAGGGCGATCTTGAGAGCATCGCCTTTTTGTCGCCAAGCACTGGAAAAATCAACTTCCAGCCCCACTTCCAGCAGGAAGAACAACAAGCCCAGCCAGGAGATGGTCTCCAGCATATTCTGCTGGGTGGTATTAAGGGGAAAAATAACCTGCGACATCTCCGGCAAAAACCGGCCAAAGATAGTCGGTCCCAGCAATACACCGACCAATATTTCCGCAGTAATGGCCGGTTGCTTCATACGGCGGAAGATCAAGCCAAATCCTTTAGCTAATCCCAGCAACAGGAAGAACTGGACCAGGAAGATCAGGATATTGTGATCAGTGATGTAAGACATGGGGTTATTCTATCACTTTTCGGGGATTTTTCCAAAGGATTTAGGGGAGTTTTTTTCTGTCTTTTTTCTACCTGCACAAGCTCTTAAAATCACAGTTTTCGCATTGCCAGGAGTCAGAGAGGCTAGGCGAACCATTTTTTCTTCAACTTCCCCTTTAGCAGATTACCCGTTTTCCAATCCCGACTGTACACCGTACCGTCCGTAAGAAGCACAACAGATAGAGGTTGAGATCCGAGAGTACAAGTATGAGTTATTTTGAATCTCTTAGTATTAAGAGCTACCACATCTCCGCTGAAAGGACGAGCAACCGCGCACAGAGATTCATCTTTATTAAAACAGTAATAACCAATGAATTGTCCTGTCCCAGCACTTGCCCCTTGAAGTCTCATACTATTTATAACCTGCCAAGTTGAAGTGTTAATGCGCAAGAGTGTATCATAATCTTCAGCCCATAATTCGTCACCCTGATGATTAAATCTTAATGTGGGATTACCGTGGCGATCTGCAAGGGAGATCTTTGCAATTACCTTTCGTTGGTCAAGATCATAAAGGACAGGATGAGAATCTCTCTGAATAGAAATGATAAGTTTATTTTGATTCGGGATTTCAATAACGTCTATGACACCTTGATATCCTTTGTCATAAGATTCATTGAACCAGTCTAGAATGATAATTTCAGCGCTCGGACGTATTGGCTCAATTAAAAAGAGATAAAAATCGCTAAGTGCTGGTCTCTTAAAATAAGCTACATAAGTTTTCGGAAGAAACTTCCAAACCATGGTGTCACCTTCAAAAGAGTTACCCGAAGGCTCAAATAATACTCTTGAGATAGTTTTACCTGGTTCTTTAAAAGAATGGGCTGAGATGCAAATACGATCGGCTTCATAATGATGGACGATGGAAAAGTAATCATTTTTCCCAATATGGACAGTTAAATATTTAGCATCAGATATATCTTGTCTTGAGATACTATCATTATGCGTATTAAGAAGCCATAGGCTACCTTTGTCAATCCCTCCCCATGATGAGACGATCAAATCCTCTTTATTTGATAATATCATTTTCCCGCCTTTAAGTAGTATTTATAGCTATTCGCTCACCTGCACAAGCTCTTAAACGAGCAGTTTTCGCATTGCCAGGCATCGGTGAAGTCTGCCGTGAACGGCACCGCCGGGTCAATTATCTCTTTGATCAGGTTTTGCGCCGCAGCCATGATCAGTTCCAGGGACTCGGCTTTTTCCGCCGCCTCCATCTTCTTGAAGCACATGCTCAATCTCGTCTCCCGCAGGTTATACAGGCAGGCATTCACTTCCCGGCCAGGCTGGCTATCCCGGAAAATGCTGATATATATGGGCATTTGGAATGTTTTAATTGTTTTCTTCATTGCTTGCCGATCCAAAGGCATCTCCCGCAGTTTCTGAAGTTTAGCCGGCAGTTCCACCTTACCGCCGGTCTTGTAATCTACTACCAATAATGTCCCATCATCCAGCTCATCCACCCGGTCCACCTTAGCCACTAATTTAAAGTCCCCTATCTTGTAGTGGTACTTCTGCTCCAAGACTATAAGTTTGGCTACATTTCTCTCCTGTTCATTCCGCAAGAATTGCTCCAGCCGGTGTTTCAGCACGCTTTCCAATAAGAACGCGCCGTCACCCAAGCGCGGATGGAAATCTTCTTCGAATTTCTTCTTGAATGCTTTGAAGAACTTGGCCTCAAATACCGCGTCTATCACCGGCTTTTTATTAATAAACTCCGCGAAAGTCTGGTGCAGCAGTTCATGCACGAACGTCCCTATCTCCCTGGGCTCGGGAGTGGCCAGCAGGTCAGTCTTCTCCTGCAAAAACATCACATAGCGGAAATAGATCTGCCGCGGACAATCCAGATAAGTGTCCAGACTACTGGGCGAATAGGTGAATTGCT
>JAQTPL010000021.1 GCA_028712895.1 bacterium
GGCATGAAAATGCCGTTACCTTTTAAATTACAAGCTTATCCCGGATAAATGCAAGAAATGCGGCTTATGCCTTTCTAATTGTGTGTTCGGCGCTATTTCCGGGAGCCGGGAACAGGGCTATGTGCTGGATCCGGCCAAATGTACTAAATGCGGCCGTTGCTATGAAGTGTGTAAATTTAAAGCGATCGGTAAAGGATGACATATATGAAAAAAGTGGTGAAAGCGAAGATCAACGGAATACTGATCAGGGCGGAGGAAGGGACCACGATCCTGGACGCGGCCAGGAAAGTGCAAGTCAAGATCCCAACCTTATGTAAGCATCCTGACCTGAAACCTTCAGCCAGCTGCGGCTTATGCATTGTTAAAGTCAAAGGCTCGAATAAAATGCTGCGAGCTTGTTGCACGCCGCTGGGAGAAGGGATGGAGATTATCACTCATGACCCGGAGATCGTGGATATCCGCCGGACAGTGTTGGAATTGATATTATCCAATCACCCGAATGATTGCCTGAAATGCGACCGTAATAATGATTGCGAACTGCAAAAATTGGTTGCTGATTTCGGCATCAGGCAGAGCCCTTTTACCCAGGTTTTAAGGGACATTCCGATAGATAATTCCACGAAAGCGGTGGAATTGGAACCGCAAAAGTGTATCCTTTGCGGCCGCTGCGTGGACGTCTGCCAGAACAGGCAGGATGTCTGGGCCCTGTCATTCCTGGAACGGGGTATGCAAACCAGAATCTCACCAGCCGGTGATATTCTATTGGCTGATTCTCCCTGTGTCAGGTGCGGCCAATGTTCCGCTCATTGCCCGACCGGAGCTATCGTGGAACAGGATGACATCGGCAAAGTCTGGGAAGCGTTGCTTGATCCGGATAAATATTGCGTGGTGCAGATCGCTCCCGCGGTGCGCGCTTCCATTGGCGAAGCTTTTGGCCTGACCGGCAAAAACATGACCAAACAATTATATGCTTTGTTGCGCAGATTAGGGTTCAAAGCCGTCTTCGATACTAATTTCGCGGCTGATGTCACGATCATGGAAGAAGCCAGTGAATTTGAAGAACGGCTGATAAAAGGCACCAAGCCACTGCCGTTGATCACTACCTGCTGTCCTTCCTGGGTTGATTTTATGGAAAAATTCCACAGCGATATGATCGAGCATTTCTCTTCGTGCAAATCGCCGCATGAGATCCTGGGCGTGTTGTCCAAAACCTATTATGCCCAGAAGAATAACCTTGATCCGTCGAAGATCACCATGGTCTCCATCATGCCGTGCACGGCTAAAAAATATGAAATTACCCGCAGCAATGAAATGTCAGCTTCCGGGTACCAGGATATCGACATTGTCTTATCCACCCGGGAATTGGCCCGGATGATCAAGCAGGCTGGTATTGATTTTCTCAGTTTACCGGACGAAGAAGCTGACAGCATGCTTGGTGAATACGCCGGGGCCGGTGTTATTTTCGGCGCTACCGGCGGTGTCATGGAAGCAGCTTTGCGTACTGCCTATTATTTTGTCACCGGGACAGACCTGGGTAAAGTTGAATTTGAAAGTGTCCGCGGATTAAAAGGCGTCAAGGAAACAGAAATAGAAATAGCCGGCAAAAAGATCAGGATCGCTATCGCCCATGGTCTGGGAAATGTCGAGATCGTGTTGGATAAGGTCCGGGAAGCCAAAAAGAATAACCAGGAACCGCCGTATCATTTCATCGAAGTGATGGCGTGCCCCGGCGGTTGTGTGGGCGGCGGCGGGCAGCCGTACATGGTCACTGACGAATTACGCCTGAAGCGGGCCAAAGTCCTGTACCAGGATGATATTGATAAGCAGATCCGTTGTTCGCACCAGAATCCGTATGTCAAACGCTTGTATACCGAATTCCTGGAAAAACCACTGGGTCAGAAATCAGAAAAGCTATTGCATACCAAATATACGCCGCGTCCTATATATAAAAGGTAGATGGCCGACAGGTAAAAGTATGGAATTCAGAATAGAAAAGGATAGTATAGGGACAAAGCAAATTCCCGGGAACGTTTATTGGGGTATTCATACCCAGCGGGCACTGGAGAATTTTTGCCTCAGCGGGAGAAAAACCAGCTGGCCGCTGATCAGAGCGATCACTATGGTCAAGAAGGCGGCTTGTCAGGCTAACTGGGAATTAGGTTTTTTAACAGAAGCTAAAGCCACAGCCATTATAGCGGCTTGTGATGAAATACTGGCGGGCCAATGGTCCGACCAGTTTCCCTTGGATGCCCTGCAGGGCGGGGCGGGAACCTCTACCAATATGAACGTAAATGAAGTTATTGCCAACCGGGCCGGCGAATTATCCGGCGGCGAACGCGGCGACTATTCTTTGATCCATCCCCTAGCTGACGTCAACCTGCATCAATCCACGAATGACATCTATCCTACAGCCCTGAAAGTGGCAGTTATATTAGGTCTCCGGGAATTGAGCCCGGCTGCAGCGCAGTTACAAGGGGAGTTCCAGAAAAAAGAGAAGGAGTTTGCAGCAATCGTCAAGATCGGCCGCACAGAAATGCAGGAAGCCGTGCCCCTGACCCTGGGAGCGGAATTTTCCGCTTTCGCGGAAGCAGTAGCGCGTGATCGCTGGCGCACGTTCAAGTGCGAAGAAAGAATACGCGTGGTCAATATCGGCGGTACGGCGGTAGGTACAGGTTTAACCGCGCCCAGAAGTTACATATTCCTGGTGACAGACAAGTTACGTGAACTGACCGGCTTAGGGATTTCCCGCGCTGAGAACGCGGTGGACCAAACCGCTAACAGCGACACTTTCGTGGAAGTAACAGGTATGTTGAAAGCCCAAGCAGTCAACCTGATCAAGATCAGTAATGACTTGAGACTGCTGCACCTGCTGGGGGAAATAGAATTACCTAAAATGCAAGTCGGTTCTTCTATTATGCCGGGCAAAATAAATCCGGTCATTCTGGAAGCTGTGATCCAGGCTGGCCTGAAAGTGATCGCCGCTGATAACCTGGTAACCGCGGCCGCGGTCCGGGGAAATTTGCAGATCAATGAATTTTTACCTTTACTGGCGGAAAGTTTGCTGGAAGCGGTTGATCTGTTGATCAGGACCTGTCAAATGCTGGCCAGGCATGTCGCCGGGATAAAAGCCGATCCCGAAAAATGCCGGGAATACCTGTCAAATAGTCCTACCCTGATCACCGCTTTTCTTCCTGTACTTGGTTATGACCAGGCCAATCTATTACTGGCAGAATGGCAAACTGACCGGCAGACAAGCTTCCTGGAATTCTTAAATAAAAAATTGGGCCGGGATCTGGTGGATAAAATCCTGTCCCCGTCTAATCTGACTGCTCTGGGTTACGCAGATGAAAAACACCCCTAAATCATTAAGATTGCATATTGGTATTTTTGGCCGGACCAATGTCGGTAAATCAAGTTTCCTGAATTTGGTCGCCGGCCAGGATGTCGCCATTATCTCCCCCGTGCCCGGTACAACCACTGATGTTGTGGAAAAAACTATGGAACTGCTGCCAGTCGGGCCGGTGGTTTTCCTGGATACAGCCGGTATCGATGATCGTTCATTATTGGCGGAGTTGAGGATAAAAAAATCCCATAAAATATTTGACCGGGCTGACGTGATCCTGTTGATAATTGAACCGGATTACTGGACTGAATTTGAAGATGAGATAATAACAGAAGCGGAACACCGCGGCCTGCCCTGTATAATTATCATCAATAAAACAGACCTTAAAACGCCCGGTGCTGAGTTCTTGAACAAAGTGAAGGAACAAAGCTCCAGGATCATTTTAACAGCGAGCCTGGGTACGGCGCGGCGCGAAGCGACTTTAACTGACTTGAAGAAAAACTTATTAGAGATAGTGCCGGACGAATTTCTCAATCCACTACCGTTGGTCGGTGATCTGCTAAAACCCGGCGGATTAGTAATATTAGTCGTGCCGATCGATCTGGAAGCTCCCAAAGGACGATTGATCCTGCCGCAAGTCCAGACTATCCGGGATGCCCTGGACAATGACGCCGCTGCCTTAGTGGTTAAAGAAAGGGAATACGCCAGTGTCCTGGCTAATCTCCAGAATCCTCCAGACTTGGTCGTGTGTGACTCCCAAGTGGTCTTGAAAATGGCAGCCGATACACCTCCAAATATAAAGTGCACCACTTTTTCCATCCTTTTCGCCCGGCAGCGCAGTGACCTGGTTGAGGCTGCCCGCGGCGTAAGCACGATAAAAAAGCTCAAGGCCGGTGATAAGGTCCTGATCGCGGAAGCGTGCAGCCATCATCCTGTGGAAGATGACATTGCCCGGGTTAAGATTCCGCGCTGGCTGCGGCAGTATGTTGGCGGAGACCTGCAGATCGATGTTTCTGCCGGACACGATTTCCCGGAGAACTTGCGGGAGTATAAGCTGATCATCCATTGCGGTGGTTGCATGATCAATAAACGGCAGATGTTTTCTCGCATCCAGCAAGCCCAAGCCCAGGGAGTACCCATTACTAATTATGGGCTGTGTATTTCATTAGTTCACGGTGTATTAGAGAGAGTATTAGAACCATTTCCGGCTGCTTTGAAAGCCTACCGGCAAACCGTAAAAAAATAATAACAAATATTTTACTTGAAATATTTTTGGCTTTATGCTTAAATGATTATAGGAGAAAAGAGATGACAAAGATAGTTTTGATCATAATAGCCACATTAGCATTGTGTTCCTGCGGTGCCACTACAGGTACAACTACCAGTTCCAACCGGCAAGTGTTATCTATTTCAGGTTATCCCTCCAAGCCAGACTTAGTAGTATATGAATATTGCAAGGCTGATGCGTATGGGGCGCGTTTGACCGATGAAACCAGTGAATTAACTACCCGGTATTATTCTATAAATAGTCCTCCTGAACTGGGTTGGAACTATATTTACCTGATCCGTGATTATAAGATCCAGCAGACCATTGAAAAAGGCGATACAGCCGTAGTATATGTGATCTATGATTATATGGCTACCTTAAATGTCGATAAAGCTGATGTTTATGTAGAGGATATGCCATTTCTGGTAGAATTTAATCTGGTCAAAGAGCGGAACTTGTGGAAAATAGCTGCTTTTAAAACACTACCCTGTGTTTACAAAGAAACAGCGTTGGCTTATTTGAAGGATAGGTTTAAAGGTTCTGGCAACCAGAGACAGGAAGACGAAATGCTCTCCCTCATCCAGAAGGTCAAAACGCTGGAATAAGTGATCACCGCTCCGGCAGGCATAACTAATAAATGATTCTAACAGCAGGCAGGTCAGTCAGGGTGAGATTTATTATCCCTGGCTATTTTTTTTAAGAGGAGGATTTACCGAACAATGATCCCAGAAAAAGTGATGCAATCACTGGCAGTAAAAACCAATTCTAAAATAGTGTTATTGATCATGGACGGTGTAGGCGGTTTGCCGCTTAACGGTAAAACCGAATTAGAAACTGCGCGCAAGCCAAATTTAGATAAATTAGCCCAAGCGTCTATAGGCGGCCTGACTGACCCGATCAATCCAGGGATCACGCCGGGAAGCGGGCCTTCGCATCTGGCGATATTTGGTTATGATCCGTTAAAATTTGATATCGGCCGCGGCGTGTTGGAAGCTGCGGGTATCGGTTTTGAATTAACTGGCCGCGACTTGGCCGCCCGGGGAAATTTCGCCACTATGAATGATGACCAGGTGATCACTGACCGGAGAGCTGGCCGCATCCCTACGTCCAAGAACGAACAGATCTGTGCTGAACTGCAGGGCAAAATCAAGAAAATTGATGATGTGGAAGTATTCATCAAGCCGGGCAAGGAGCACCGCTTTGTGATCGTTTTCCGCGGTGATGGGTTACAGGGCCCTTTGACTGACGCTGATCCCCAGAAAGAAGGCCTAAAAATTAAGTTTACTGAAGCGCCGGCACCGGAGAACAAAAAAGCCAGCGACATTGTTAATAAATTTATCAAAGCAGCAAATATTATTTTAAAAAGCCACCATCCGGCCAATACCGTGCTCTTGCGCGGCATCGCTAAAGTACCTCACATACCTTCCATGACCGAACTATTTAAGCTAACTCCGGCTTGTATCGCTACCTATCCTATGTATAAGGGGCTGGCCAGCCTGGTGGGCATGAAAATATTGCCTGGCGGAGACACGATCGCTTCAGAATTCCAGACGCTCAAGGAACAATGGGATAAGTATGATTTCTTTTATGTGCATATCAAGAAAACAGATTCTTACGGGGAAGACGGGAATTTTGAGAATAAAGTTCATATCATTGAAGAATTAGATGCCTGCCTGCCCCAATTGCTGGAGTTGAACCCTGCCGTCATTGCCGTGACCGGGGATCATTCTACCCCGGCTGTAATGAAAGGTCATTCCTGGCATCCCAATCCTTTCATCCTTTACTCTCAATGGGAAAGAAAAGACAGCCTGAAAGCTTTTACCGAGAACGAATGCGCACAGGGTATCATCGGCCGGTTCCCGGCTTGTGACGCTATGCAGCTGATGCTGGCGAATGCCTTAAAACTGAATAAATTTGGTGCGTAATAATAGCGCCTGGGTAAAAAAATGTCAAAAAATCCGGCCAAAAAAGTATTAATAGTTATCGCCCATGAAATTTTCCGCGATGAAGAGTATTTGCAGCCTAAAGAAATACTCGAGTCTGCGGGGATCAAAGTGGTCACCGCGTCCATTAGCCTTAAACCGGCAACCGGCAAGTTGGGAGCCATAGTGTATCCTGATGTCTTGTTGCAAGATAGCCAGGCTGGGGACTATGATGCCATTGTGTTTGTCGGTGGTAGCGGGTCCAGGAATTATTTTCATGATCCAGCTGCCCAGGCTTTAGCCAAAGGGGCTATAGATAATAAAAAATTGCTGGCTTCAATTTGCAGCGCGACAGGTATTCTGGCTGCTGCCGGCGTGATCAAGGGTAAAAGAGTGACCAGTTTCCCGGCAGAAGCAGAAATGATCGAACAGCACGGCGCTCATTATACCGGCCAAGAAGTGGAAATTGACGGCCGCCTAGTTACTGCCAATGGACCGGCTGCGGCTGTTGCTTTTGGCCAGGCGATCAGAAAGATATTATTGAAAGAATAGAAATAATGATCTGGAATCTTAATCTTTTTGCTGCTGGCTTCACCGCCCTCATTGCCCAGACGCTCCTGGTCCGGGAGATGGTGAATGTGTTCAGCGGCAATGTTTTTTCTCTGGGCTTTATTTTCGCGGGTTGGCTTTTTTGGATCGCCTGCGGCAGTTACCTCTCCGGAAAATTTTCTCGCCGTTTTGAGCAAACCCCAAGCATGTATATTGCCGGCCAGGGTTTAGTGCTTTTACTCCTGCTGCTGGAAATAGTCTTGATCCGGGCCCTGCGTTTATTGCTTCACATACCCCAGGGCCAGCTTATCAGTTTTTCACCTTTCCTGATGAGTGCCTTGCTGGCCACTGCTCCGCTAGCCTTCCTGGTCGGCTGGCAATTTTCCCTGGCTTGCCGGCTTCTTCCTTCCGTATCCCTGGTGTATCGTCTTGACGTACTGGGCAGCCTGGCAGGCGGGATAGCCTTAAGCCTGTGGCTGGCTTATGCCCAAAATTCTTTTTATATTGTTCTTACGGTTATTTGTCTTAACCTGGTGGTGCTTTTATTATTATGGCAAATTGCCGCTGAAAAGAAGAATTCCGGTCTTTTTACCGCGCTTATGATCAGCCTGATCCTGGCCTTTGGCGTAGTTTTTAGCGGCCAGGTTACCTTGCTGGAACAACGTACCCAGCGTTTGAACTGGTCCAAAATAATATTACAGGAGTCTGCTATTTCACGCTATGCCCACTATGCTGTCGCCGGGGAAGGGGATCTGCGTAATTTTTATATTAACGGTTTATTAAGTTATTCCAATCCCGATATTACCGGCAGCCAGATGATTGCTCATCTGGCCATGCTGGAGACCCCTCAAGCCAGACGGATCCTGGTCTTAGGGGGAGGATTTAACAGCCTGCTCAAAGAAGTTCTTAAATACCCGGTCACTGAAGTATATTATATCGAATTAGATGAAGTTCTGATAAGACTGGCTAAGGATCACATTGCGGCTGAAGACCGGCAGGCCTTGTATGACTTCCGGGTTTTACTGCGTAATATCGATGGCCGGTTGTTTTTAAAGGACAAAACCATAGGCAAATTTGATGCCATTATCGTGAATACAGGGAGTCCGCTGACTGCAGAAGCTAACCGTTTTTATACCCGGGAATTTTTTCAGGCTATCCAGCAGAAACTTACCCGCGCAGGTATTGTGATCCTGGGGATTGAATCCAATGAAAATTACCTGAGTCCTGAATTGCGCAACTATAATGGCTGTCTCTACTGGACGTTAAAAAGTGTTTTTCCCAGCGTGATAGTAGTGCCTGGCGAGATCATGTACCTGGCAGCTTCACCGAGTGATTCCTATCTCACGGATACGGCGCGGGTCTTGGCTGAGCGGTTGCAGGAACGTAATATTACCGCTCAGTATTTTGCCGCTACTATCCCTTATCGGCTCACTGCGGAAAAAATAGGCTTTACGCTGACGGCCCTGGAAGATTATCCTGCCCAAAAGTTGAACTATGATTTTGCGCCGATCAGTTATTACCATAATATTATACATTGGGGTAAGCAATTTCAATCGTCCTGGCCCAAAATATTGTGGTCAGCCATGCAATGGAAATGGTGGCACTGGCTATTGATTTATTTTTTACTCATTTTGACCGGGTGGCTGATTATCAGAAAAACATCATTTGCTCTCTTGCCGACACAGGTTTTTATAGCTGGGTTTGCCGGTATGGCGGTGGAGCTGGTCCTGATCCAGTCCTGCCAGATCATGGCCGGATATGTGTACCATCTATTGGGGATACTGATCGCTTGTTTTATGTTAGGACTTGTCTTGGGGGCCAGGATCGTTAATCGCTTTAATTCACTGCCAGTCCAAAGGTTTCCGGTTTTGCTAAAGGTAATGGTCTTATTTGGCTTATTTATAATCGCCTTGCCCGTAGTATTGGCCCTCTTAGCCCGGATTCCCTGGGCTCCCGTACTCATTATTCTTATTTTAGCCCTAACGGTGCTGGATGGCTTATGGGTAGGGATGGTTTTCCCTCTCAGTTGTTTGATCAGGAATAGGCCAGGGCTGTTTTATGCCATGGACCTGCTGGGCGCTTGCGTAGGCACTATTATAGTAAACCTGATGCTTATTCCTTTATTAGGGATTTTTGGCGCTTGTTATGGTTTGGGCGGCTTGGTCTTGGCTGCTGCGCTGATCGGTTTTTGTTACTTTAAGGTTGCTTAATAGACGCTAGATATGATATAGTAAGAAATATTAAAGTTATATCAGGGGAGGGGCTATGCCCTCAAAAAAAGGTTGTTTTGTTATCCGAAAAGGAAAATTTTTCTGGGTACAATTAGTGATGAGCCATTCAGATATGGGTGGTAAAGAGTACTTTATCGCTTACGGCCAGTATATTAATGAAAAAGAGGCCCGCAAAACTTGCCAGAAACAGAATCGTTTTGCCCTTTGCCTGGATTGCCAATGGAAGAAAAAAGCCCTTTGCCAGATCTAGCTTAAGTACGGGGCAGGATAGTTGGAGGAAATATTTTCGTGCAAATTAAAGATTTGATCTCGATTTTAGATTTATCAGTAGCAGATATTGAAGAAATCTTCGCCACTGCTCGCCGGTGTAAGGAAAAGCAGAAAAAAGGCGAGGAATATACGCCTTTAAAAGGCAAAAGCCTGGCCATGATCTTTGCCAAGTCTTCTACCCGGACCAGGGTGTCTTTTGAAGTAGGTATGCTGCAATTGGGTGGCCATGCACTCTTTATGAGCACCCAGGACATGCAGTTAAAGCGGGGGGAGACGATCCATGATACTGCTAAAACACTTTCCCGTTATGTAGACGGCATAATGATGCGCACGTATAGCCACAAAGATGTCCTGGAAATGGCCGAGCATGCCACTATACCGGTCATTAATGGATTGACCGACCTGTCGCATCCCTGCCAGGCGCTTACAGATATCTTCACTATTATAGAAAAAAAGGGTAATCCCGCTGGATTAAAGATCGTCTATCTTGGCGATGGCGATAATGTAGCTAATTCCCTGGCCCTTATCGCGGGCAAGCTGGGATTGCACATGGTGTTATGTATCCCGCCGGGTTATGAGCCGGACAAGGGGATTATTAAAGAAGCGCAGGGCTTAGCTGATCATTCAGGGGCCAAGCTGGAGTTGACTAATGACCCGCAAGCTGCTGCTAGCGATGCAGATATCCTGTATACTGATGTCTGGACCAGTATGGGCAAAGAGCAGGAACGGGAAGAGCGGCTAAAAATATTCAAACCTTACCAGTTAAACGGCAGGCTTTTAGCCAAAGCTAAACCCGACTGCATGGTGATGCATTGCCTGCCGGCGCACCGGGGAGAAGAGATCACTGATGAAGTGATGGCCAGCCAGCAGAATATTTCTTTTGACCAGGCCGAAAACCGGTTGCATGTGCAAAAAGCTATACTCACCTTATTATTAGGAAAATAATCCAAAAACTATAAATAGATCCGCACGGGAGGAATTATGAAAAAAATACTGATTGTTTTAGCTATAATAATAGGACTATCGGCCTTGATTGGATTAGCCATTGCCGGTAAATATAACAGCCTGGTCAAACAGGAAGAAGCAGTGAAGACTGCTTGGGCCCAGGTAGAAAATGTCTATCAGCGCCGGTTGGACCTGATACCTAACCTGGTGGAAACAGTCAAAGGTTATGCCAAGCATGAAAAAGACGTATTTATAGACGTTACAACGGCGCGGGCCGGTGTGGGGCAGATGAAAATCGATGCTGGTTTGATTAATGACCCGGCAGCGCTGCAATCCTTTCAGAAAGTCCAGGCGAGCCTGAGCGGTGCCTTAAGCCGTTTGCTGGCAGTAGCAGAGAATTACCCGGCTTTGAAAGCTAATGAGAATTTCCTGGCTTTGCAAAGCCAGTTGGAAGGAACGGAGAACCGGATAGCGGTAGAGCGCAAGCGATATAATGATATTGCCCAGGGTTATAATACCAGTATCAGGCAATTCCCGGCTAATTTTATTGCCGGGATGTTTGGTTTTAAGGGCAAAGCTTATTTTGAAAGTGAGCCAGCAGCAGCGAAGGCGCCGGCGGTGAAGTTTTAACTAATGCTGAATGCTGAATGCTAGATGCTAAATGCTAAATGCTAAATGCTAAATGCTGAAAGAGAGAACATGCCTAGCCGTAAACTACTTTTAAAAATATTATTAATAGGAGTCCTGTCGTTTTTCTGCGCGACAGCCTTGGCACTGGAAGTTCCGGAAAAACCAATCAGCCGGGTGAATGACAATGCCGGGATGTTTTCTAGCCAGACAGTAATGGAAATGTCACAAAACCTGGGTGATTTTGAAGCCCAAAAAGGCATCCAGATAGTAGTAGCTACTTTCCCCTCGCTGGAAGGGGACAACCTGGAAGATTTTTCCATCCGGCTCGCGGAAAAATGGAAGATCGGGCAAAAGGGCAAGGATAATGGCGTTATCATTGTTATTTTCAAGAATGACCGCAAGATCAGGATCGAAGTAGGCTATGGCCTGGAAGCGGTCCTGACTGATGCCATATGTTCGCAGATTATAGCCCAGAACATTGGTCCCAATTTTAAGCGGGAAAATTATGATGCTGGCATAAAAGAAGCGATTATTGCTATTCTCAATACGCTCAATGAAGAGCGCAGCGGTCACGGAAAAAAATCTACGCAAGACTCCAGCGGAACAAAAACAAATAAAATATTCGCCTTCTTCTTCCTGGTTCTAATCATAATAATAATAATTTTAAAATTTATTTCAGCCACATCGTACCATATTTCCGGCCGCGGTGGATATGGTGGAGGGTTCTGGGGTGGTGGTGGCGGCGGCTTTAGTGGCGGGGGTGGTGGTTTTAGCGGCGGTGGCGGCAGCTTTGGCGGAGGAGGCTCCAGCGGTGGCTGGTAATATATGAGGACTTTTAAACCGAATAAATTCTTAACTAGGGAAGAAAAAGAAAAAATTGTCGCTGCGATCAAGGAAGCTGAAAAGCAGACCAGCGGCGAGATCAGGGTCCATCTGGAAAAAAAGACCCCAGCTCCGGTATTGGAACGGGCTAAAGAATTATTTTTTAAGTTGAGTCTGGATAAGACACGGCATAAAAATGGGATCTTGATCTATTTGGCTACCAGAGAAAAATTATTTGCTATAATCGGCGATGAAGGCATCAATCAGGCAGTGCCGGCTGGTTTCTGGGATGAGATCAGGGATATAATACAGAAGCATTTCAAGGATGATAATTTTAGTGATGGTCTGGTCGAAGCTATCCAAAAAGTCGGGGAGAAGCTGAAAGCTTATTTTCCGTATCAAACTGACGACCGGAACGAATGCCCGGATGAGGTTAACGAGGGGGAAATAGGAAAATGAAAGTATCCAAGCTACTGGATAAAGTGCGGAAGCAGAAACCAATAGTGCATCATTTGACTAACTGGGTAACTATTTATGATTGTGCCAATATCGTAAAAGCATTAGGCGCTTCCCCGGTCATGGCGCATGGCCCAGAGGAAGTTGCTGATATGGCGAAAATTGCCTCAGCTCTGGTATTGAACATTGGTACTTTAACTACTGATTTTATTGAAGCAATGAAACTAGCCGCGATCAGCGCTAACAGCAAAGGAATCCCGGTCATATTAGATGTGTGCGGAGCCGGAGCCACTCCTTTCCGGGATATTAAGTGTTTTGAACTATTGGATCAGGTACGTATTAATATTATTAAAGGCAATGCTTCAGAAATAGCGAAGATTGCCGGGGAAAATGTGCAGACTAAAGGTGTCGATGCCGGGAAAGTTGAAAAAAACCTGATAAGTGTGGCTCAGTCCTTGGCTAAAACCAGGCAGGCAATAGTAGTGATCACTGGCCAGGAAGATATCATTGCCGGCCAAAATAAAACATTCTTAGTCCGGAATGGCGATGAAATAATGACTCATGTCGTTGGTACCGGCTGCATGGCTGCTTCGGTCATCGGGACTTTTGCCGCGGTTCATGAAGACTTGGCAGAAGCTGCTGCTGCCGGTTTGGCCTGTTATGAAATTGCGGCTGAGCAGGCAGCAAAAAAAGCCAATGGGCCGGCGGATTTCAAAGTTATGATGTTTGATGCCATATACAAGCTGAATGGTAAAACGGCAGACCTTAAACAGCGGATCGTTAAAAAATGAGAGGATACTACTTTATCACTGATGCCGGGTTAAGCCTTGCCGGTATTATAATTGATGTGAAAAATGCTATCCAGGCTGGTGTAGAGGTTGTGCAGTACCGGAACAAAACCGGTACTACAGCTGAATTGTATAACGAAGCAGCAGCCTTGCGCGGCCTCTGTAAAAGAACGCATTTATTGATCAATGACCGGATAGATATTGCCCTGGCCGTAGGTGCAGACGGTATTCATTTAGGCCAAGAAGATATGCCGGTCAGGGAAGCCAGGCGTCTAATAGGCCCGAAAAAAATTATTGGCCTTACCGTTCATTCACTGCAAGAGGCTAAAGAAGCGCAAAAACAAGGGGTTGATTATATCGGCGTATCCCCGATCTTTGCCACTGCTACTAAGCTTGATGCCGGAGAGCCGGCTGGCGTATTGCTGATAAAGAAGATCAAAAAAGAGGTAACCCTACCACTGGTAGTTATCGGTGGGATTACCCTGAAAAACGCTCCGCAGGTGATTGCTGCCGGCGCTGATGCTGTCTGCGCCATCTCCGCTGTTATCACCAAAAAAGATGTGCAAAGTGAAATTTTGAAGTTTCAGAAGTTATTTAGTTTTTAACTATCAACTATCAACAATCAACTATGAACTGATTCCGGGAGGAATCGTGGAACAACTCCCCCAGCCAAAATTTAAACTGGAAATTCCTGGTTCTGATACGGTTGTCGATTACCGGCTCTATGGTGAGTTTAAAAATGTGGGTACCTTTGAGTATGAATACATCATCAGGGATAAAACTGGCCTGGCTAGGTCTGTAGGACAGGGTATCTTCCCTCATGAATATGATTATAGCCAGGATTCCTACTACCAAAGCATCAAAAGTAAGGGTTTATTGGAAGGTAATCCCTGGGATCATATCTATACTGATAATCCGCAAGCTGATTTTTTTATCTGGGCGACTACTGATAATGTTGAACGGGGAGTACGGCAGTTCTTTATCGGGGAGATTTTTCAGTATGCCGGTTTAATAGCCCAAGCGGTAAAAGCATTTTATGCTACCCTGGTCCATTATCCACGCAGTATCTGCTGGTCCAATGACAACCGGAGTTTTTTCTGGTTTGTCGGCCAGGCAGCTATAGTTAAGATCAACCATCTCTGCCGGCAATACCCGGAACTTGGGGTGCGCCTGGAAGGTGCTGATTTTAATATTGGCGGCCATCGTGAATTTCCTTTGCGTAATCTTGACCTGGGTAAAGAAAAAATTGAGATCATCCCCGGGTTTTTCAGCCCCTGGGGCAGGAATGAGCGGGTCAAGGAAGAGAAAGACCTGAATGCCATGGAAATAACCAAGACTGTGGGCACCGGGAAAGTCCAGTTGGTGCAATTTGGCAACCGGCATTGGCAGCTGCGCGTTGACGGGAAGCCATTCTTTGTCAAAGGCATAACGTATGCGCCGACCCGGGTCGGGGAAACCCCGTTCCCGGAAACTTTGGCCAAATTTCCCAAAGCTATGCCCAAAGCCAATTGGATGTGGCAGGATACCAATAATAACGGTAAAATAGATGCTCCTTATGAAAGCTGGGTAGACAAGAACCGCAACCGGGTCCAGGATGAGGATGAACCAGTAGTGGGGGATTTTAAATTACTGAAAGATATGGGTTGCAATTGCCTTCGTTTTTATCATGAACCAGAGCATAATAAATATAATTATGCCTGTCTTAATAAGCCGTTGCTTAGGGATATGTATGTGAATTATGGAATTCGGGTAGCGCTGGGAGATTTCCTCGGGGCTTATTGCCTGGGGTCAGGAGCGGATCAGTCCTGCGGCACTGATTATGCTGATCCCGCGCAATGTGCCAGGATGAAAAAAATAGTGGAAGACATGGTCCTGGATAACCGGGATGAACCCTATATATTATTATGGGTCCTGGGGAATGAAAACAATATGCCAGCGGTCAATAGCATTAATGCGGTCCGCACCAATGCTTATACTAATCCGGTGGCTTACCTGAATTTTGTCAATGAAGTGGCCCAGATGATCCACCAGCTTGATCCTAATCACCCCGTAGTTACCTGCAACAATGATGTGGTCCATCTTAATCATTTACGGGACTTGGCTCCGGATGTCGATATCTTTGGCGTTAATGCTTATAAGGGATCAGCAGGTTTTGGCGAGTTATGGCAACAAGTATACCGGATCTATGACAAACCGATACTAGTGACCGAATATGGCTGTGATTGCTATCATCCCGGCCAGGGAGTGAACGAAGGGGAACAGGCCATCTATCATGAGGCCTGCTGGAAAGACATACTTTATAACCGGGCTGGCCGCGGTGGATATGGTAATTCAATCGGCGGCATTGTTTTTGAATGGCTGGATGAATGGTGGAAATCCAACCGTGAAACCTCGCCTTTTGAGCATGATACGACGCATAATGATTTATTTATTCTGCCTGATGGAACAGTCAGTGAGGAGTGGTTTGGCCTCTGCGGCCAAGGAGACGGCAAGCAATCGCCATTCTTGCGGGAATTGCGACGGGCGTACTACCTCTACAAAACCATGTGGACCGAATGGCCGCTCTGGGAACCAAAGAAATAGGAGTTTATGATGTATAGTATCATCGGGATTTTGTTTTGGCTGGTCATAATTTATATTATTGTCAGGAAATTTATTGGATATAAAAGGAAGCATTATGATTGGCTGCAAAAACAGATCATCACCTGGGAAAACGGTAAGCTTATTTCCACAGAGCAAGGTACTGCTATTTTAGCCAGCTACAACTTAAAACGGGTAGACCCGGCCAGGAAACTGGATACAATTAAAATATTGACTTTGATCGGCGCTATATTTGTTGGCGTAGGTATCATTTTTATGGTCGCCAGTAATTGGCAGGAAATACCAAAGATAGTACGCACGGCGATGCTTTTAGGTCTTACCTTAGGGACTTTATATACCGGGTATTATGTATCTTATGAAAGAACAGATTACCCTTTATTGGGTAAAAGCTTATTTTTGCTGGCTGGATTGTTCTGGGGTGGCAGTATTGCCTTAATTACCCAAATTTACAATATTCCAACCTCAAAGAACTGGTTTATTTTTCTGCTCTGGGCTTTCCCGATTTTGCCGGTAGCTTATTTCTTTAAAAATGAATATACTTATGTCTTATCTTCAGCCTTATTCTTGATCTGGGATATTACTTACTCTACCAGTAATAATACGGCTAACTATTATTATCTTGTACTGGTTTTCCTGCTGCTTCTGCCCATTGCCAGAATTTTTATTAAGTGGGAATGGGTTAATGTGCTAAGTTTGGTTATGGCGGCGGTGAGTGCTGTTTTTCTTAAGCAGGACTATTTTATTTTAACTGCCAGCGCCGGCCTGCTGGTATATTATCTCTGGGTCAAGAAACAGGAAATTTTCCTGTTGGCCGCTGCCTTGTGTTTCCCCCTCTGGCTTATTGCTTTCTTCATGATCCGGCAAGCTACCCCGAACTTTTACTTCCTGCTGCCTTTAACCTTGCTCTTTTATCTTTCTTATAAAGCCAAATCCCAGGTGGCAGCGTCAATTAACCTGGCCAGCGCCGTGCTCTGGATTAACCTGGTCCTGGCTGCTTACCTGAATATTACGCGGCAATCCTATAATATAATATCATTTAGCCTGTTACACTTCCTGGTCGGGAGTATACTATTCACTATCGGCATGCTGCATAAGGGCTGGTATGAGGAGTATGTTCCTTTATATAAGATCAGTGGTTTTGCCCTGTGTTCTATTTTTGCTTATTTGTTGGCTTTTAAGCAGGTATATACTGCCGCGCTACCTGCACCGGGATTGTTCTTTTTCTCATCACAGGCAGCGTTGGTTTTACTGATTTTATTAGCGGCAATAGCCGGCTGGCAAGGTTACTTTAACCATAAAAACGGTAAATTGGAACTTATCGGATTGCTGCTGTCCGTATCCGGGGCCGTACTGATACTTTTGAATCCGGCGCAACCGCTGCTAAACACGGTCGTAGCTAATTTTATTTTAGTAGTTTTTGCCGTGCTCTGTGTTTTTAGCGGTGTGGAAGCGCAAGATCCTCTTTTATTCAATTGCGGGGTAGCCTTTTTTGTATTATTTATTATTACCCGGTATATAGATATTTTTTGGAAACTTCAGGAAAAGTCCATCTTTTTCCTGGTCAGCGGGATCATCCTGATCTTTAGCGGCATGTATCTGGAAAAAAAGCGGCGGCAAATTATTGAAAGGATGAAAGGTTAATGAGTAAAAAAGCTATTACATTGGTTATTGCCGCGGCTTGGCTCTTAATCGCTTTAGCTATTATTATTTCCAGAGAACGGATCCTGTCCACTGGCCAGATGATCATGTTAGAAACCATTCCGGTTGATCCTCGTGACCTGTTAAGGGGTGATTATGTTATCTTGAATTATAAGATCAGCACTATTGACAGGTCTCGTGTCTCCAGTGAGCCTGGCAGCTATACTTACGGGCAGCCGGTTAATGTGAATTTAGAACCTGTCGGGAAATTCTGGCAGCCGAAGGCGGTCTGGATAAAGAATAAACCATCCGGCGGAGTTAATATAAAAGGCCTGGTCAGGAGCAGCCAGGGACTATCTTTCAATATAGAATATGGGATAGAAAGCTATTTTGTCCCTGAAGGGAAGGGCGCCGGGATTGAAACTGCCCTAAGAAGAAATGTATCTGGGAAGGTGGCGGTAGAGGTTGCTGTTGATAACAGCGGCAGGGCTATGATCAATCGGGTGTTAATTGATGACCGGCCTGTAAAATTTGATTAGCTGATAGGCAGGTCGGAACTGACCGACATGGAATTGATGGTGTCGACCAGTTTCTTAAGATGATAGGCATTATAGTTGGTAATTTCTACGCCGATATGGTAGCCGTCAGGAGAGCTGTTGACATATTTGATCTCACCCATGATACTGGAGAACTTTTTACCATCCTTGAAATCAAAGTCCATATTGATAACTTTGCCCTTGGTATAATGAGTAGATGTTAAGATGCCTGCTCCCTGCAGATTTATATCCATGATCGTGCCGGTGAATTT
Organism: bacterium; assembly: GCA_028712895.1. Lineage (GTDB taxonomy): Bacteria > CAYTYR01 > UBA6262 > UBA6262 > UBA6262 > UBA6262. Next base: position 18,271 of record JAQTPL010000021.1, read on the forward strand.
GACTTCAGCTTGGAAGTTATCATTAAAGTTTACCGGTAATTTGGCTTTATAGCGGGGTAATTTGCGTTTTTCAGTCACAAAAATAGTCCTTTCCTGGTGAATGGTTATATTTTTTTACCTTATTTGGCCGCTTAGTGTCAAGAGATATTACAAGCAGGGTATGTTCTATATTACCTGAAGGAGCATTAAAAATATGGAAACTAAAACATCTTTTTCTAAATTCAAGCAATATTTTTTATCCGGCTTAGCGATTATGTTCCCGGTTTTTGTGACCTTATGGGTGTTAAAGATACTGTTCCAGGTCTCAGACGGTTTTCTCGGCGGTTTTGTTAATGATTACCTGTACGCAGAGTATGGCTACTATATCCCGGGATTAGGTATTCTGATCATGGTCTCACTGATCGTGCTGGCCGGGTATCTTACCAATAAGGTCTTTGCCCGCCGTCTTTTCCCGGAGATCGAGCGCTGGCTGATGAAATTTCCCCTGATACGGAGTATTTATCCTTCCGCCAAGCAATTAAGCAAGTTTATTTTTAATGAATCCAGCAAGGCGAAATTCAGCCGGGCAGCTTTGGTTCCCTGGCCGCATCAAAATTGCTACACCCTGGGATTTGTCATGAATGAAGAAATCTCCTGCGAACGTTTTCCTAAAAGCCAAAAATACTATACGGTTTTTGTGACCACGGTCCCTAATCCTCTTACCGGGTTTATCAGCTTTTATAAAGAAGAAGATACTATCTTGCTGGATATAAAAGTGGACGAAGCCCTGAAGGTGATCATCTCCGGTGGCGTGATCTCGCCAAAAGTATTCAAGCCCCAGGCGCCTGCCCCTCCGCCAGCGCAATAATATTTTACTTGACAATAATCACTTAGGATGGTATATATTCTATTATTCGAATATGATAATATGGAGATCTTGTTATGGGCGCAAAGAAGTTCAAAAGGCAGGCCCAGCTGTTTAAAATGCTGGCCAACCCGGTCCGGCTGGAAATATTGCAGAATTTAAGTAAGAGGAAAGTTTGTGTGAACTCCTTGAGCGAGCTGGTCTCCAGGCGCCAGGCCAATATCAGCCAGCATTTGAGCATTATGAAGAATATGGGGATCATCGACAGCCAACGGGCAGGTAAGAAACAGTGTTATTTCATTACCAATCATGAAATTAAAAAATTAGTAGAAAAAATAAAATCCTGAAGGAGGAGATTATGAGTAACGAAGTGATCTTAAGCGAGGCTACGTTTGAACAGGAAGTGCTGCAGTCAACCCAGCCGGTATTGGTTGATTTTTGGGCGCCCTGGTGCGGGCCGTGTATGATGTTAGGGCCGACCATAGAAGAGATAGCTAAGGATTTTGCCGGCAAAGCCAAGGTCTGCAAATTGAATACCGATGAAAATGAAGCTATTGCCGCTAAATACCAGATCAACGCCATACCTTCGCTATTGTTCTTTAAGGGCGGGCAATTAGTGGATAAAAGTGTCGGCGTGGCCAATAAAAAGGCTATTGCCGATAAATTAACCAAGTTATTATAGGAAAAATATGACCAAGGACCTGGAACAGGAAAAAGAGCGGGTTAGGCAGTTTGCTAAACGCTATTGTGAAATATCCGGGTATAAGCTTCATCCTGATGAGAAGATAGCGGAGATGATCATTGAGGGATTGGCCAGGAACCGTGTAGAAAAAGGTTTCCAGTATTGCCCTTGCCGGGTATTGACCGGAGATAAAGAGCAGGATAAACTGAAGATCTGCCCCTGCAAGTGGCATAAAGATGAAATTGCTGCTGACGGCCACTGCCATTGCCAGCTTTTCTATAAGTAAAATAAGTTAGCGGTGTGGGGTTCTATACTTACTTCCACACCATCCAACCTGTTACTATCGCTTCTTATCAGTTTTTTCTTTCTTCTTGATCGCGTGCCAGTTCCTGACCACTTCAGCGGCATTCTTCACGCGTACCTTGCCGAATACGTGGGGATGCCGCCTTTTTAATTTCCTGGTCAGGCCGCGGATCACATCGTTAATGTCAAATTCTTTGTTTTCCCGGGCGATCTGCGCGTGAAATATTACCTGCAGCAATACATCCCCGAGTTCTTCCTGCAAATGTTCCGGGTCTCTCTCATCTATAGCTTCCAATACTTCCCTGGTTTCTTCCCGCAGGTACTTTCTTAAGGTCTGGTGGGTCTGGTGCTTATCCCAAGGACAACCTTGCGGCGAACGCAGCAGGGCCATAACCCGGACCAGTTCATTAAAAGGCGATTTTGTCTTTTTCATAATGCCTGATTTATAGCATTATTTTGCTTAAATATCAATAATTATAAGCTATTCCCCCCTAAGGAAAAATCTTGACAGGGTCTCATGAAAAAGGTATAATTTTAAATTAATTGTACAACGGAGGTTCGCCAGAGTGAAGGTATTAACTTTCCCTGGGGGAATTCATCCCAGCGGGAAAAAAGAACTAACATGCAGCCAGGTTGTCAAGGTTATGCCACCACCAAAAATGGTGGTTATTCCTTTATTACAGCATATTGGTGCTATCTGTGAGCCTTTGGTCCAAAAAGGCGATAAAGTAAAAAAAGGGCAGAAGATCGGGGAAAGCAGTTCATTGATTACGGCTCCGGTACATGCCTCTATTTCAGGCACTATTGCTGATATCCGGCTTTACTCTCATCCGTTAGGCAATAAAGTCCTGTCAATTATTATTGAATCAGACGGCTTGGACCAATGGGCCGAAGATATTAAGAGAGATGATAATTTCTTCCGCCTTTTGCCCCAGGAGGTCCGTGACAAGATAAGGGACAAAGGTCTGGTTGGCCTTGGCGGAGCTGCTTTTCCTACCTCAGTCAAGCTTACTCCACCCGCAGATAAATTAATAGACGTAATTATTATCAATGGTTGTGAATGCGAACCGTACCTTACCTGTGATCACCGCCTGATGCTGGATAATCCCCGGGGGATTGTTGAAGGCTTGAAGATCATTATGAAATTGTTGGATGTGGGTAAGGGGATCATTGCCATTGAAGATAATAAGATGGATGCGATAAAGCTGCTTTCTGCGGCTGTTAAAATGGAACCTAATATAGATGTGGTCACGGTAAAGGCCAAGTATCCCCAGGGGGCTGAAAAACAGTTGATCAAAGCCCTGCTAAAAAAAGAGGTTCCTGCCGGTAAATTACCCTTTGAAGTTGGGGTAGTTGTCGATAATGTGGGGACAGCCGTGGCTATCTATGAAGCTCTGCACGATAATCGTCCTTTGATCGAAAGAACAATTACTGTAACCGGGAGCGGGATCAAAGAACCGCAAAACGTTAAGGTAAGAATAGGGACCCTATTTAGTGAGGTTATTTCTTTTTGCGGTGGCTTGCAAGGCGAGACCGCTAAAGTGATCATGGGGGGACCCATGATGGGTATTGCCCAGTATTCGTTGGATGTTCCGGTGATAAAAGGGACATCAGGGATCCTGGTGTTAACTGCCCAGGAGGCTAAAGTTATCCAGGCTGGTCCTTGTATTCGCTGTTCTAAATGCATTGACGCTTGTCCGATGAACCTCACTCCTTATTTATATGGCTTATATGGCCGTCGGCAGGAATATGAAGCTATGGATAAATATCAAGTAGCTGATTGTATCGAGTGCGGTGTTTGTGCCTATGGTTGTCCCGCCAAAATCCCCCTGGTACAGTATGCCAAATGGGCTAAAATGGAAATTGCCCAGGCCAAGAAAAAGAAAATAGAAAGTAAAAAGGATACTAAATAATGGCTCCTTATATTGTCTCGACTTCACCGCACCTTAAAAATACAGAAACTATTTCTAAAGTCATGCGTGATGTGTTGATCGCGCTGGCCCCGGCAGCCATTGCGGCAGTTTACTTTTTTGGCTTACCGGCTCTCTGGTTAATGCTAGTCAGTATAGCCAGTGCCATAGCAGCTGAATTTATCAGTGAAAAGATCATGAAGAGGGATGTGACTATATCTGACGGCAGCGCGGCTATCACCGGTTTGTTACTGGCCATGGTTTGTCCTCCGGGAATACCTTTGTGGATAATAGCTATTGGCGCAGCTGTATCGATCGTGCTGGTTAAACAGGTATTTGGCGGGCTCGGCTACAATCCTTTTAATCCGGCCCTGGCCGGCAGGGCTATCTTGATGGCTTCCTGGCCGGTAGCCATGACCACCTGGATTATGCCTTTTGATGCCATTACCACGGCGACGCCATTGGCCATCGCCAAGTTTAATTTACCCCAATCTTTACCTTCTTACTGGAATATGTTTATCGGCAACCGGGCTGGTTCCTTAGGTGAAACTTCAGCGGCGGCTTTGTTGCTGGGAGCAGTGTATTTATTATATAAAAAGCAGATTTCCTGGCATATCCCGGTTTCTTTTATCGCGTCTGTTGGCTTATTGAGCGGTATAATGGGCAAAGATCCGCTGTTTAATATCCTGGCCGGCGGTTTGCTCCTGGGAGCTTTTTTCATGGCCACTGATATGGTGACCAGTCCCATGACCGGCAAAGGGAAAATTATTTTTGGCGGTGGTTGCGGTATCCTTACGGTTTTGATCCGTTATAAAGGCGGTTTTCCGGAAGGGGTTTGTTATTCTATTTTGATCTTTAATATGCTCACTCCCTTGATCGACAAATATACTATGCCGCAGAAGTTTGGAAAGGTGCAATAATGGATCTAAAACAACTAGCGAAATTCGGTTTAATATTAATGCTGACCTGTGCCCTGGCCGCGGGAGCGCTGGCTTATGTCTATGCTAAGACTAAACCAGTGATAGAAGAACGAAAAATAGAAGCTGAAAAAGAAGCTATCCTCAGTGTCTTCCCGCAGGCAGCGGAGGTTAAAATAGTACCTCAGGATAAAGACAGCTTTAAAGTTGTATTTGATAAGGACCAGCAGGAATTAGGCGTAGCTATGAAAGCTTCTCCCATAGGATATGGCGGGCCCATAGAAATACTCGTCGGAGTCACCAGGGAGGGCAAAGTATCAGCGATCAAGATCATGAATCAGAATGAAACACCTGGTTTGGGGACCAAAACAGCTGAGCCGAAATTTTATGAACAGTTTGCCGGCAAACAGGATAAAGAACTGGCTTTGAAAAAAGACGGCGGCGCTATTGAAGCAGTAACTGCGGCCACGATCTCTTCCCGGGCTGTCACCAAGGGAGTAGACGAAGCAGTGAATAAAGTTTTGAAATTTTATGAGGGGCAGAGATCTAATGAGTCTCAAAAATGATTTCTTAAGCGGAATTATCAAGGAAAATCCCGTACTGGTACTGATGATCGGACTATGCCCGGCCTTAGCTGTTTCCAGTACTGCGGTAAATGGTTTTGGCATGGGTATTGCCGCCAGCTTTGTATTGATCTGTTCTAATATTGTTATAGCCACGGTTAGGAAATATGTCCCGGACCAGATCCGCATCCCGATCTTCATTATTATTATATCTACGTTTGTCACTATTACTGACTATGTAATGCAGGCTTATAATCCGGCTTTATATAAACAACTTGGTGTTTTTGTGCCTCTGATCGTAGTTAATTGCATTATTCTTGGCCGGGCTGAGGCGTTTGCCTATAAGAACGGGGTCTTATCCTCCACCCTGGATGGATTTGGAATGGGTATCGGTTTTGCCCTGGTCATTACAGTGATCGGTGCGATCAGGGAATTGATCGGCAATGGTACGATCTTTGGCAAAGCTGTTTTTAATCCAGAGTTCCAGCCAGCCTTGATCATGATCCTGCCTCCGGGGGGCTTTATCACTATCGGCATATTAATGGCTTTTCTGCATTATTTCCAGAATAAAGCGAAGGAAAAATAATCATGGATTCTTCCAGTCTTTTTGGCATTTTGATCGCTTCTCTGTTGATCAATAATATTTTGCTTATCAGGTTTATCGCGTTATGCTCATTCTTCGGCGTGTCCAACCAGATGGAAACTTCCATCGGCATGGGTATGGCCGTGATCTTTGTGATGATGATGGCCTCTGCTGTGAGCTGGCTGATCTATTATTTTCTGCTGGTGCCTTTTGACCTGGTCTATCTGCGTACGGCTTCCTTTATCCTGACCATTGCTGCCCTGGTCCAGCTGGAGGAAATGTATTTGAAGAAATATGTGCCGACACTCTACCGGGCTATGGGTATTTACCTGCCGCTCATCACTACCAATTGCGCAGTCCTGGCTGTGGCATTCCTGAATATCGATTATAATTACAATTTTCTGCAAAGCATGGTTTATACTTTTGGTGTATCTGCTGGTTATACCCTGGCGATCATTTTATTTGCCGGTATCAGGGAGAGGGTCGCTTTAGCGCCTGTGCCCAAAGCTTTGCAGGGTTATCCGATCGCTTTTTTCACTGCCAGTCTTATGTCCCTGGCGTTTCTGGGCTTTAAAGGACTATTTGGATTATAAGAGCAGTTATAAGTTTTGAATTTTAAGTTTTAAGTTATGGTAAGAAGCTTTCACCTTAATTCAAAACTCAACACTCAAAACTCAAAATTATATTTAAGAGGTACAAAGTGGTTTACGCTTTACTAATACTAGGTGGTTTGGGATTGATACTTGGCCTCGGCCTGGCTTTTGCCGGGCAGAAATTCATGGTCCATATGGATCCCAAACAGGAAGAATTATTGAAAGCACTGCCTGGTGTTAATTGCGGTGCCTGTGGCTTTCCTGGCTGCCTTGGGTATGCTGAGGCTTTAGCCCTGGGGAACGCAGAACCCAATAAATGCAGTGTCGGCGGCTATAAAACCACCAAGGCTATTGGCCATATCCTGGGCGTAGATGTAGATGAGAAAGTAGCGGAGATGGCGGCGGTATTTTGCCGCGGCGACCGGGAGAATTGCACTGATAAATATATTTATGATGGTGTCTCTGATTGCCGGGCAGCTATTGCCTTATCCGGAGGACATAAGGGATGTATCTATGGTTGTATCGGCCTTGGTTCTTGTGTCCGGGCTTGTCCTTTTGACGCGATAGATTGGCAACCAGGCAATCCGCCAAAGATCAATCCTGACAAATGTACCGGCTGTGGCCTTTGTTTTAAAACCTGCCCGAAAAATGTCATCGGCTTGATGTCCCGCGAACATGCCGTCTGTGTGGCTTGTAAAAGCCTGGATAAAGGCAGGGAAGTAAGAAATATCTGTAAAGTAGGTTGCATTGCCTGTGGCGCTTGTGTTAAAATATGCCCAGTCAATGCTATTACCTTAAAAGACAACCTCGCGGTGATCGATTACTCCAAATGTATCGGCTGCGGCAAATGCGTAGAAAAGTGTCCTACCAAGACAATCATTTTTGTAAAAGCCAAGGGAAAATAATTAAATAAGGGTTTGCGTATGGAAAGCATGACAGGTTATGGAAGAGGTGAGGAAGGCGGCATCAGGGCCGAGATTCGTTGTACCAATCACCGGTACTGTGAAATCGGCTTAAAAATGCCTACCTTGCTTTTGCCGCTGGAAGATGAAGTGCGCAAGATCATCCAGGAAAAACTGAAACGCGGCCATATTGATGTAAACATCACCCTGGAATCAAAAACCACCCTTAAAAAAATCCTGTTCAAAGTTAACAAAGACCTGGCACAGGCATATACCTCAGTGCTCATTAAAATGGCTAAAGACTTGGATATGCCGGCAAATATCAGCCTGGAATTCCTCTTGAGCAAAGTTCCGGATATTATTCAGGTAGAAGAAACCCCGGTCAACCTGATGAAAGTGGTCCCGGACCTGAAGAAAGCTATCTTCCAAAGCGTCAATAATGTTAAAATGATCCGTCACCGGGAAGGCAAAGCCATTGAAAATGATTTTATTGACCGTCTGGATGTGATCAGCGGTGTCGTAACAGAAATAGAACAAATGGCTCCGCAGGTTATAGAAAAATACCGGAAAAATTTTGAGGACCGGATCAAGGCATTACTTAAAGGACAAGCTATTGATAATAATCAACTGATGCATGAAGTGGCTTTTTACGCGGAAAAAGTGGATATTACCGAAGAGATCGTACGCCTGAACAGCCATATCAAGCAGTTTAGCCAAATTATCAAGAAATTGACCCCGGTAGGACGCGAGCTTGATTTTACCTTGCAGGAAATGAATCGCGAGATCAATACTATGGGGTCCAAAGCCGACGAGATAGTTATCAGTCAAAAAGTTATCCAGGTTAAAGGTGAGTTGGAAAAATTGCGGGAGCAGGTTCAAAATATAGTTTAGTTCAGCGTCATAGGGTCAGAGTGTCAAAGGGTCAAAGTAAGAGCTGGGAGGAGCAGTACGTGAAAAAAGCCGGCAAGTATATTATGATATTTGTGACCTGTGCTCATTATAACGAGGCCAACGAGATAGCTCATGCCCTGGTCAAAGATAAATTAGTTGCCTGTGTCAATATTTTGCTGCACTCTGAATCTCTTTTTTGGTGGCAGAATAAAATAGATCGGGCCAGCGAGATCGTCATCATTGCCAAAACAACTGCCGCCAAAATGCCCAACCTGATCACCAAAGTTAAAAAAATGCACAGTTATAAAGTCCCGGAAATAATAGCATTGCCAATAATAGACGGTAGTGCAGAATACCTTAGCTGGATCGATGATTCAGTTAAAGAAAAGGAGTAAATAGACATGAGATTAATAAGAGTTTTAATACTGGCGCTGATTGCGCTTACAATTGGCACTGTGGTTTGGGCTGATATGCCGGTAATGGCCAGCAGCACCACCAAAATAGGAGGCTATACCAGGCTCCGCTACCTGCTTTTGCCGCATGAAGCAGATACTTTCAGGTTTGATGAACTTTCCTTGACTGTTAAAAATGATTTTAGTGAGCAGGTTTTTGGTATGGTCGGCGCCCTGGTCTATGGGGGGAGTGCTTTTTATTTAGAACATGCTTATTTAGGGATCGAGGGATTGCCATTGAACGGCATGTTATATATCGGGCAAACCCGCAATTATGCTTTTGGTTTAACGCCCAGCTATGGCAACCGCAAAACCACTAATTACGGGATTGTCTCTGATGCTTTTACTCATGACCGCATCCTTGGCGTGCAGTATCTTGGTAAGGTCGACGTTGTTGATTTTGCCGCTGCTGTTTATAACGGTTATTCGATCTCGTACCGGCAAGCCGGCGAGGGAACAAGCAATATCAGATTTCTGGCTGACCGTGATTCTACGCTCGGCACTTTCCAGGGGCGTGATCCCAGCGACAATAAAGAAGCTGCTGCCCGTATCGGCATGTCCAATATCGGTGGTTTCAGTGTGGGATTAAGCGGGTCATTCGGACGGCTGAGCAATACAGACCTGGTTTTTATGAAAACTAATGTCAAATCTGATTATGAAACCAGGACCAAGAACCGCTTTGGCCTTGATGCCAAATATACTGCCGGGGCTTTCCTGGCCCAGGGTGAATTTTATCAGGGCAAAACCAGCGAACTCAACCATAATGCCTGGCAAGTTTTAGCTTTCTATAAGATCCCTTATGTGCAAGACAAAACTATCGATGTGTACGCCCGTTACGGCACCATCAATCCGGATATAGAGGCCACTACGTCCAGCTATACCTGGGTCTTGAAACAGACTGTAACCGGGATCATCTATTATTTTACCAAGAATATCTGGCTCCAGACAGAGCTGGAATTTAATACTGAGGGCCCGAGAGGCGGGATCGTTAAGATCGATAATGATGCTTACTTTACGGAGTTGTTCGTGAGCTTCTAATGGAAGCGCTGTACTATAAAATTATTGATGCAAATAAAAAAGTGGCACAGTGTGAACTGTGCCCTTTTTTATGCGTACTTGAGCCGGAGCAGATTGGTAACTGCGGCATCCGCCAGAACCTGGACGGCAAGATATATGCTTTAGTCTATGGGCAATTTGCTTCGGTCAATCTTGATCCTATCGAAAAAAAACCATTGTACCATTTCTATCCAGGCAGTGATATTTTTTCAGTGGGGACCGCCGGCTGTAATTTCCATTGCCAATTCTGCCAGAATTGGGAGATTTCCCAAAAGAAGCCGTCAGAATTGCTGTTACGGGAAATTTCCATTGATGATATTGTGCGAATGGCCAAACAATATAACAGTATTGGCATAGCCTATACCTATAATGAGCCGCTGGTTAATTATGAATTTGTCCTGGAATGCGCGGAACAAGCTCATAAATACGGTCTTAAGAATGTCCTGGTAACCAATGGCTATATCCAGGAAAGCCCGTTGCTCAGGTTACTGCCTTTCATTGATGCCGTTAACGTTGATGTTAAATCGTTTCGCGATGAGTTTTACAAAAAAATGTGCGGCGGCCGCCTGGCTCCGGTGTTGCGTACGGTAGAAACCTGCGCCCGCAAAAAGATCCATATAGAATTAACCAACCTGATCATCCCGCATCTCAATGATTCCCAGGAAGAACTGGAAGATTTGACTGATTGGGTCTATGCGCTGGGAGAAGAGACCCCGCTGCATTTTTCCCGTTATTTACCCTGTTATAAAATGACGGCAGAGCCGACACCTCTGGCGACGCTGCTTAAAGCCCGGGACATTGCCATTAAGAAATTGAAATATGTCTATATCGGCAATGTATTTGAAGAGCGGGAAACAAAAACATATTGTCCCCATTGCCAGGAACTGCTGATCATCAGGCAAGGGTATCGCACTGCGGTCAAGGCGGTGAAAGATAGCCGTTGCACAAAATGCGGGAACAAAGTCAATGTTATTCAATAATAACTCAAAACTCACCTGTCCTCGCGTCTTTGATTTTTTCCGTAGGACAAATCAGCAGGGGAAAACTCAAAACTCAAAATTGCTTTTTATATTCATATTAATATTTTTGTTCGGATGTAAGCCCAGAGAGCAAGAAGTGTACGATGCCAGGGTAATGCTCGGCACGGTGATCGAGATTAAAATAGTTGATACCGATTCCCAAAAGGCGAGGCAAGCTCTCTCTGCGGCTTTCGATGAGATCAGCCGCATCGAAAAGCTCATGTCTCATTTTAACCGGGACAGCGCTCTTTCGCACTTGAACAAGAAGGGTTATACAGAAGATAAAGAGCTGTACGCGCTTATCTCCAAGGCCGTAGAAATTAGCAAAATTACTGACGGCGGCTTTGATGTGACGGTAGGGCCGCTCATGAGTTTATGGGATTTTAAGGCCCAAACCCCGCGAGTGCCGTCGACACAGCAAATCAGTCAGAAGTTGAAGAATATTGGATACAAATATATAAATTTTGATTCCAATAAAAGTAGAATTATGATAAAAAAGGGCATTGACATTGATCTGGGCGGTATTGCCAAAGGATATGCGACAGACCAAGCCGTTGCTATTTTGCAGGAACAGGGTATCCATACCGCGTTAGTTAATTCTGGCGGTGATATCCGGGCTATCGGTGATAAAGAATGGCGTATCGGGTTGAAAAATCCGCGAGGTAATGATATCCTGGTCGCCATTACAGTTAAAAATAAAGCCGTCATTACCAGTGGAGATTATGAGCGGTATTTCATCAAAGATGGCCGGCGCTACCACCATATTTTGGACCCACATACCGGTTATCCGGCTGACCAGTGCCAGAGCGTGACTGTTATCGCTCCGACTGCCACTGCAGCGGTGGCACTGGCTAAGGGAATTTTTGTGGCTGGTCCAGAAAAAGGTTTGGGAATTGTTACCTCTCAATCTCAGACGGAAACTATTATTATCGATAACCAGGGCAGCTTATATGCGTCCCCTGGTTTAGTAAAAAAAGGGAATACCTATCTGGTACAAGAGGCCCAGTAGTGGAAAAATTCAACGAAAAAGACAAACTTTATAAAAATGGCGACTGGGGTACAAAATATTTTGTGAACGGGCCTCACTGGGAAGGCGGACTGGTCGTCTTTAAACCTGGCCAAAAGTTGGGTGAGCATTTTCACCGGGAGGTGGAAGAGATATTTTACTTCCTGGAAGGCGCTCCGGCCATGATCATAGACGGCAAAGAGTACCGCGTACAACCTGGCGATGTTTTCAAAGTCGCTGCCGGTGAAAAACATGATATTATTAACGATACTGAACGACCAATGAAAGCGCTCTTTATTAAAAGCCCTTACCGGCCCACTGATAAGATTGCTACGCAATGATTACACAGATTACGAAAAGCGATTACACAGATTAAAACGAAGAACAACAAAAGCTTTGTGTAAGTAATCGGTGTAATCTCTTTTGAAAATCAGTGTAATCTATTCTAACAAAGGATGTGCTCATGAGCCAATCTTCGGAAAAGCATAAACATGAAAAACGCAAAACTAACAGGTTGAGAACCAACATCCCGTTTAAGTACTATGCTCTGAGCGGGCGGGAAGAGATCCTCAAGGAAGGGAAAATACTGGAGATCTCATCAGAGAATGTTCTCTTTGATAATCCGGAAGGCATCAGTATCGGCGACCGTATCAGGTTTGAGGTGACTTTGCCGACGCTGATGGATGTAGTCCGGTGCTGGGGAGTCGTGACCAGGCTTGATTACGACGAAAAGCAGGCTGCTCTGGAATTTGACCAAATGGAAGACGTAGGCCGTAAACAGATCCAAACCTTTTTAGAACGCAGTGACATTATTCGCTTACTTGAAACTACCCTGGAAGAAGGCGCTAGTGACTTACACTTGTCAGTAGGTCATAAACCGCATATCCGGCTGGGCGGTAGTCTAAAGCCGTTGCCCAATCAGGATGTTTTGACCGGCATTATGCTTAAAAAAATGATCTACAGTATCTTATCTCCTGACCAGACATCTGTCTTTGAAAAACGAATGGAATTAGACTCTTCCTTCGCTTTGTCTCCGATCGTCAGGTTCCGTTATAATGTGCATGTCCAGAGAGGAAATGTGGAAATTGCCTTCCGGCGCATTGAGTCAAATATCCGCACCTTAACTGAATTAGGTTTGCCGCCGGTAGTTGCCGACCTGGCCCGGAAACACAGCGGATTGGTGATCGTAACCGGGGCTACCAATGCCGGCAAGACTACAACCGTATCCGGAATGGTAGACTTGATCAATAATGATCGTTCCTGTGTTATCATTACTCTGGAAGATCCGATCGAGTATGTCCATGATTTTAAAAAAGCCATCGTCAAACAGAGAGAAGTTGGACTGGATACGAAATCATTCACTATCGCTTTAAAGCATGCCTTGCGCCAAGACCCGGATGTGATCGTGATCGGTGAAATAAGAGATGCCGAAACCATGGCCACAGCATTGTCTGCTGCCGAGACCGGGCATTTGATCATAGCAACCTTACCGGCATATGATTCGGTGCAGGCGATCAGCCAGATCGTAAATATGTTCCCAGTCGAACAACAGCGCCAAGCCAGGATGCAATTGGCAGAAACGTTGCAAGGCATGATTTACCAGATGCTGCTCCCTCATGCTGAAAGGCCCTGGCAGCGGGTATTGGCTACGGAAATACTGGTCGTGACTCCGGCCGTGCGTAATTTAATCCGCGACCAGCGTTTGGAACAACTCCCTCTGGTTATCCAGACAGGAGGCGCCCAAGGTATGCATACTTTCGATTCTTCACTGGAACTGTTGCTGCGCCGCCGGGAAATAAGCCAGGAAACAGTGAATGAACGCTGCCGTGACAAGAAGAAATTCGGGATCAAAGAATAAACATGCGCTATAAATTAAAAACAGTCCCACTGACTATGGATATTCTAGTTGTCATTTATCTGGCCTTGTCACTCTGGCTGGTCTATGAAAGTGATGTCCTGGGATATACGAAAATATTCAGCTTGGTCCCGGCTAAGATTGCCCAGACCAAGGTATTTGCTCTGCTGTTTAGGATCAGGCTTTTTATTTTTGCTATTGTATGCTGTGCTTTTACGATCGGCTTATATTATCTGAAAAAATGGGCTTTTATCGGCACGCTTGTCCTGAATCTTATCACCCTGATCACGGCTGAACCATTGGTCAGGGTGGTCACTTTTTTTGCCATTATTTACCTTGTTTTACAGCGGGAATATTTTAGCATCGGCGAATTTAAAAGGCCTGAATACAAAGATCTTATTCATGTTGATCTGCTGAAAGGGGATAAGCAGTTAGGCCAGCCAGAAGAGCGCTATGACTTGAAAATAGAAGAATTACTGGCATCTGGCCAGTTAAACGAAGCCAGCGAATATGCGCAAGGCTTAATCGCTATTGCCCGGCAAATGGCTGATGTTAAGAACCTGATATTTTATGAAAAATATGTGGAAAAAATAAACCGCGTCAAGAGTCGGACCGTGCTATGAAGGATTCCCTGAAGCATGAATATATTTTAGCCAGTGCTTCACCCCGCCGCAAACAACTACTCAAGGAAATGGGCCTCCGGTTTAAAATAATCCCCAGTTCAATCAAAGAAGTGGCTGATCCTACCCTTAGCCCGTCACAACTAGTCAGGAAACTGGCTTGGCAGAAAGCAGCTGATATTGCTCAGCGGTTTAGAGGGAAAAAATATATTGTGATCGGGGCAGATACTATTGTTGTCAGGAAGGGCGAGATCCTTGGAAAGCCTCGGGATCCACGGCATGCCCGGCAGATCTTGCATAAGCTGAGTGACAGTGTTCATTTTGTATATACCGGAGTAGCGGTGATCGATGCCGTGACCGATCAGAAGATAATAGCTTATGAAAAAACCAGGGTGAAGATGAAAAAACTAAGCCGGGAAGAGATTAAGTATCATTCCGGGAGGCATTTGGATAAAGCTGGCGCTTACGCGGTTCAGGAAGAAAAAGATGCTTTTATAGAAAGAATAGACGGCTGTTATTATAATGTGGTTGGCCTACCCCGTAATCTTCTTAAGGGTATGCTTAAGAAGATTAATAGTAAGAGCAAAAGGCAGTAATAGCGAGAAACAGTTGCCAGTAAGCGCGAGAGGCAGTGAATCAATTAAAAGAAAAAGCAGTTAACCTAAATTAAGTTAACTGCTTTTTGTATTTATAGGTTTTCGCTCTAACTGCCATCTGCTATCTGCGATCTGCCATCTATTCTGTCTGTCCCGTCATTTGTTTCTCTATCTTTTCCAGGTTGTTTTCTATTTTTGCCGCAGCCTGCAGTTTTTTATACCATTCCTCAAAAAACTGTGACTTTTTCTGCTGCACCAGGGTTTGTTTTATCAGCTCTCTTTCCTTTAACAGGTCTTCCGGTTTCGGGGCTGGCTTCTTATCCTTGAGCTGTTTGGCTACCTCATCTGCCAATTCTTTATCAGTGACCGTTACGGTGGCGATAACTTTTTCCTGCAGTTGCTGGATGATCAGGCTTTCCTTAACATCCTTTTCAAATACTGCCGGGGTAGTGCGCAGCTGCATTTTCAGTATATTCAAATATTGCTGCTTGTCAAATCGGCCATCTTTCTGGAAATAAGGCAGTTTTTGAACGTAATCGCTTAACTCTTTATCTGAGACCCTGAGCTTCATTTTATTAGCTTCCTGGAGCAGGAGTATTTTGCCGATCATTTCATTGAGAACCATTTTTTTCAGGTTATTGGCCATTTCTTCATTAATATCAATATTATACATATTGCGGTAATTATTCATTCGCTGCAAAAAAGTAGCATTGAATGATTCATACCTGATTTTCTTCCCATTGACCTTGGCGACCACATCAGCCGTATTAGTAAAGAAATAGCTCCCTAACCCCACGAACGTGGCCAGGATGAAAATACTGACTGCGAACCACAGGAATATCTTGGTATTCTTACGTATTGCTTTAAGCATGACCTAATTCCTCCTGTTAACAAAGTTCAACCCGGATTTTGCACTAGGTTTGATGAACCGAGATGGAAAAGCGCATAGTATTTTTGTCTCAAAAAAGTGCGAGCATACTCGTAGAGTTATGTAAGCAGTTTTTTAGACGAAAAGACGTAGCGATTTTTCGTCGAATTCCAAATCCTATTGCAAATTACGGGTTAAGAGAATATACCCTAAACAGCAAAATAAAGCAAGTTTTTTTATAATGTAATATTAGGTTCGATATGTTATAATTATTACTCTTATGCCTACTATAACCATTCTTTTCTCCCGTGTTTATATTTTTATCCTGCTGGGCTATATTCTGGGCCGTTATGTGCGGTTCAATATCCAGCGGGAAGCGCAGGGGATCATTAATATCGGGATGTATGTCCTTTTTCCGGTTTTTGTGCTAGTGACAATGTGGGCGGAACCGCTGCCTACTGCATTTTTGTCCCGGGTCTGGCTGCTGGCCGCAGGAGTGGTAATTGGCGGCGCTGGCCTGGCCTGGTTATTTAGCCGGATTTATGCTATGCCCTATCGGGACTGCAGCTTGCCCATCATCTTTATCAATTCGGCATACCTCGGGATCCCTGTCAATACTTATATATTAGGCCCGGCAGCCACCAAATATGCCATTATTTTTGATCTGGTCCCGACTCTTATTATGTTCACTTTCGGCGTGGCTCTGGTGGCCAAAGGGGATAGGCTAAAAGAAATGCTGAAAATGCCCCTGGCCTATGCTGCTCTTATTGGTATGCTTTTAAATGCACAAGGTGTGCCTGTCCCCTGGCCAGTGCTTAAAATAACCGGTTTTATTAAAACTATAACCATACCCTTGATCCTGGTTATTGTGGGCTATGAACTTAAACCTTTTAAAACGACCTTATTGAACCGGGTGTTAGCTGCCTCCGTATTACGTATGGCTGGTGGCGCAATCATGGCTTTTAGTTTAGTTTCTTTGCTGCGGCTGGAAGGAATTCCGGCTTTGGTGTGTTTGATCAGCGCCAGCATGCCCAGCGCCGTCAATAGTTATGTATTGGCCAGGAAATACCAGGCTAATGCGGAATTTGCTGCAGCTGTGGTGGCTATGGGCACCCTGATCAGCCTCCCTGTTATTATGATAATTTCTTTACTTATACACGGGAAAATGATATAATAAATTTAATATTGATAGCGAATAAGAGCTGAATAGAAGCAGCAAATGACTCGAATACTTAATATTCGTGCGTTTAGTTGTTTTTATTAGCGGTATTCGCTGCCTTTATTTGAGTGATTAGCATCTCTTAAATTCGCGTAATTCGCTGAGGTTCTTCATGGAAATTCCGTCTAAATATGACTCTAAGGAAACAGATAGCAAATGGTACAGCTTGCAGAGCCGGTATTTTCATGCGCAACCTGACTCAGCCAAGAACCCCTTTACTATAGTGATCCCGCCGCCGAATGTGACCGGCTCCCTGCACATGGGCCATGCCCTGAATAATACCCTGCAGGATATCCTGATCCGCTGGCGGCGTATGGAAGGGTAT
>JAQTPL010000022.1 GCA_028712895.1 bacterium
CGGTCTATCTTATAAACCAGGATCAACTCGAATCTTTTTGCCTTTGCGCCAGCAAACATTTCCTTCAGCGCAGGCCGCTCAGCCGAATAACCGCTTATCCCATCATCAGAATAAACCTTGTAAATCTCATACCCCTCACGCTGGCAAAAAGATTCAAGGTATTCTCTCTGTACTTCGAGAGAATACCCCTCTTTGGCTTGATCCTCGGTTGATACACGGGTATATAGGGCAACACTTTTACTCAAGCTTGATCCACCTCCTGCTTTTTAGCCACAATGTTCTCTATTGTGGCAGTCCCGACCACGTCGGGACAAAAAACATCAAAATCGCCCGAAAAGACATTTTTTCTTTTGAATTATTCTCCCCCTTCAAGCAATTCGGTTTTGAAACCCCTAATTTTCAAAATTTTCAAATAAATCAAAAGGATTCGCCCAATTCATGCTTAAATTCTTTATTACAACTTTCGGCTGACCTTATAATTCGTCTTTACAAAATCAAATAACCGCTGTGGATTGCCTGTGTGGAGGCAAGATGGCGAATAGCCGTTTCGGCGTAGCCCTGCGGGCTTGCGGCCTTACCCTCGCCAGTCTGCCGACAGGCAGGCAACTATTCTTTTTTCTTTTTGGCGGCGGCAAAATCTTTAAAAGGTTATGCTCTTATCAAAAAACCAATTCGGCAAGCGCATAAAGGCCGTCGCGGAATACCGGTTTGATGGGATGAAGCCGGACGACTGCGATTGCCGCGAAATATTAAGATTTATTCGTAATTTACAAAATAATTTCTCAAATTCTTAATCTTATCATTTCTTTTTATCAATGAATTATTTATTTCCAATAGCTTTTCCATCTGACCAATATTTTCATCGGCGGTTTGATAGTTTAGGTCTATATAATATTGAGGATTATTTATCTTATCTTTAGCTTTTAACTGATCTTTTCGCCATCCATCATGTTCTATGATGAAGCTAGTTTGTAAAAATACTTCTTTTTGTTCTTTTATTATTATTGGCAACCATTTATTCTTGGCAATAGTATTCCCAAGACCTGTTAATATAGGAACAACAGCACACATTAATAAAATACCTATAGCAAGAATAAAGTAATAATGATGAGTCTTATATAGTCTATTTGGAATAGAATTAACATGAATTTCTTTTAGTACTTGAAGAAATAATCCAAATATTGCAAGTGAAGAAAATGTCAGGGTCATTGTGTTTTCGATAATACTTTGCTTGATAGCGAAAGGATTTTTACCCCAAAAGGCCGTATTTAACTCAGGTATATTAAATTTTGTAATAGCTGTGAAAATACCAACTCCACTAATTATAATTGTAAATAGATTTACAGTTATAGAATCAATCATTTTTAAGGTTTTATTGATTATTAATGCAACTTTCATAAAGATAATGTGTCCCAATTGTCCATATTATTTGTTAATTCATTGCTCTTTTTTGTAAAGTATATCCACCGACCATTGTAGTTACGAGAATCAGTATTAGTTACAATACCGCCAAATATCTTTATGCCTTTCCTTCTCTGATCTTGAATATAGGAATAAAGTCCATCTACCTTCGGACCTGCAACTTGTCGAGTTAGCCCTGACTTTGTATCGAAAAGTCCAATGGTCCCATCTTTCATACGGACAATAAAATCAACGTAAAATGGCTTAATATCGCCATTTTCTTTATAAGGCACTGCGAAGAAGACTGAATCTCTGTCGCCATTTTTAAACCACCAAGCGATTTTATTAGGTTTTTCTAGATAATTTATGAAAGCTGTTTCAAGTGCTGATCGACCATTATTGTAAAACGGTTGCATAATCGCTTTTTTCTGATTTTCAGCTACGCTTTGCGAACCGAAGTTAATGCTCTCTGGTATATCCCATTTCTCATCATAATCAAGCTCTTTCTCCCTATCCGAAACGGTTTGTTGGTATTTTGTTTTAGCTTGATCAATAACATTAATAAAATGTTGCATATTCTGTTCGTGTAATACTAGTGCGATAATATCTTCCTGCACTTCTTCATATTTAATCTTTAAAGCACGATCAAAGAAATAATAAATTGCTTCTTTAAGTCTGCCAATTGATCTGTCTTCAGGGTGATATGGCGTAAGATTCTTTCTTACAAAATAGTCGAAATACTTCTGCAGATCAAACCCACTTAATGTAACCGCCTTGTCGCCAACTATTGTTGCTCCTACTAATTCATCGATGCTCTCAGCTGTATAGTTGGAAATTAGTTTTAGACTAACACCTTTTGATTTCCTGTCAATTTTATGTATAAGGTCATATGAATCTGCTTCTTGCAAGAAATATTTAATAAATAAAGGTGACAACCTTGTTTTTTCACGATGCCTTTTTGAATGGCATGAAGATATATCCAAAGGTGAATAATCGCTCCGTCGTCTTGATGTATGAATCGTGATATAATCTCTGGCGATGTCTTCTTGGATTTCTATATCATCCAAATTCGTAAAAATATATCCGTAATTCAAAATTTCGTTCGTATAATGGCCGTAATCGGGATCAGGCATCCGCATAATCCTACCGATTGTCTGGATAGAAAAGACAATGCTATGCCAATCACGAAAAAGCACTAGTATATGAGCTCGGGGACAATCCCACCCTAAAGCTAAGGCCTGTTTGAAGATTAAAACATCCGCTTCATTATCAAATTTTGAAATATTTTCTAGATTTTCATGGTGGCCGGAAAGATGTATAGCCAATTTGCCATTCTCTGTTGTGATCTTATGCTTATTTTTAAGGAGTGCTATTACTTTATCTTTAATCACATCTTCAAGAGATGTGTGGCGATCAGGCAGCTGCACAAGTACTAAAGGATTTATATATAGCTTTTCCTTTTCGTATGCATCTTTGAGAGCTTTCCTTTTTTTTAGTGCTAATTCAATTACTAATTCTTCGGACTGCTTACTTAATTGGCTCTTTATTTTTGTATCTTTAAGGATATTTTCAAGCTCAGGATTAAGGATAACGGCCTTCTTGATCATTCCCTCTGTTTTGACGTCTTCTAGTTGAACAGAAACAATCTCATCCGGGCTTTCAAGTACCGGAGTGGCGGAAACCTCAATTGTCAGTTTAGGCCCAATATCCCGGATTAGGTTTTGCGATATATCGCTTGTGGCGTGATGGTGGCTTTCATCTATGATAAGGATTATTGTTCGGCCTTCCTCCCTGGTATTAGCTATTATGTTTGATAAATTATTGTCATGCTCATTATCCCTTATATAAATATTGTTTTCTCTATTAATGCTCTCCCAATTAAAAAAAAGAATCTCATTTTGATCAATTCGCTTATCATCTAAGTCCTCAAAGAAGGAACAGCTAAGTGCCCTGTTCGGCTCATAATAGTGATCCAATTTATTCTTGCTCTGTTCGTGCAACTGCCGTGGAGCAGTCCAAATAAAGGAAAGCTGAGATTTAACCTCTTTATCCTCACATAACTGCTTTAGAAACTCGGCCATCATTATAGTCTTGCCTGAGCCAGTGGGAGCTTTGAATATCAGTCTTTTATTATCTGCATAGCTAAAAAGCTTTTTTGCTTTTTTTAACAACTCATCGATAGCGTTTGTTTGATAGTTTTTAAGTCGCATTATTTAAATATTCTCCTGTAAACTCGCAAAATAACTTCAGGGATAGGTGATATTTTAACTTTCTGCTTAACGTCTTCAAATTCATCCTCAAAGGAATCATCGCTAAGTGAGAAGATATAGATGCTGAATTTGCCCTTTAATTTTGCAATGGCTTCCTTAAAAGCTGGGATAGCCATCTGATCAAAGATTATTCCAGTGTAGTGGTTGTTATTCTTGTAAATTTTAAACACTTTCTTATTCATCATCTTTTCAAAAGTGCCTTCTTTGATGCAGAGCATTGCCGTGGCTTTCTCAGTTAAGTTCTTTTTGTTTTTGTCGGTGGGATCGGCATTCACAAAGTCGGTGCGGAAATATTTTAGATTAGCAGGAATCCCTGTGATATAAGAATAATCTTTATTTCCCTTTATAACTTGTTTAATTCGTGGATAACATACATCCTCGGCTATTTTGTTTTCATTATTAGTGCAAAGTATAAACCTTCGCTCTCCTTTATCTTCTTTATTAAGGAGTAAAACAGCATGCCCAGTTGTCCCAGAACCCGCAAAAAAGTCCAATACTATGCTATCTTTATATGATGCTATTTTGAGTGTGTCCAATACAGCATAAAGAGATTTTGGATAAGGGAAAATACCTCGCCGTTTAAATAACCTATCAAGCAATACAACTCCGTGACTTGAGGCATCATATCTTGGGTCGTACCAAAGGGTTTTTGGTTTTGTTCCTCCCACGATTTCTGGCCTTCTTTTTTTGAAAAGACGAATCTTTTCTTTCACACTTTTTACTAAAATATCTGTTTTAATCCGTTCTAAAAAAGTTTCCTGTGACCATCTCCAAGTTTTTTCTTCACCCTTCTCATTTATTGGTAATATTTTAACAGCATCATCGGTTCTTTTAAGAGAGAGTGTTTTGCCATTCCAATAGATAGGATAAAATAAATTAGGTCTTGTATGCCGATCAGAATTATTTCCAGTTCTCATAAAAGATACAATACCATATCTCGAAATAGAATCTTTGTGCGGGAATTGTTCTAGCAATGATTCATCGTTAAATTCAAACTTCTTAATTTCTGCGAATTGTGCATTTTTTGCATAAAACAGTGCATATTCGTGCATTGTTGCAAAATATCGATCGTCGTTCCTTCCTCTAGGGTTGTGAACGATCACAACTGTACCTAAACGATTATTTTCACCAAAGATTTCATCCAGCAGCAAGCGACATGTGTGTATTTCATAATCATCAATTGTTAATACTAATATACCCTTAGGAGATAATAGTGATTTTGCTAGCTTTAGGCGGCGTTCAAGAAATGAAATAAATTTACTATGTTTAAAACTATCCTCTGCATCTACAATCTTATTATTATATCGCCAGCTTGCATTACCAGTATTATAAGGAGGATCAATGTAAATAACATCAATTTTATCCTTATGGGTATAATTCAAAACCGATAAAGCATGATAATTGTCGCCTTCTATCAAAATGTTAGTCGGGCCGTGTGGATTTTCAGAAATCTCTTTTTTTTCGATATCCACCAATACTGGCAGTTTTGTTTTGCAAAGCTCCGCTACGTCTTCGGGTTTATCTTCCCAGACTAAGCCAAATTTCTTCCGCTTTTTCATGCGCTTCATTTCAGCTATCAGTTCTTCTTTGCTCCATTTTCCGTATTGCTCAGTCATTATAAACCTCTTTTTATTATTACTTATTAAAATATTCAATTAAATCATATACTTTCTTACAATACGTAGAGAACAAAATTAAGTTAGCATATGCAACTTCTCTTGAAACTATTCTCCCAGTAGGATGCCCCACATCATTCCTATAATTTCTTATTAAAGTGAATATGCCATTTAAAATTGTTTCAAGGTCTTCCCTTATAGTATCAGGGAAATTTGCTTTAATAGAATTTAGCTCATGATTTAATTTGTCAAAACGAGTTTTAATGAAATTAGTCTCCATTTTCTTCCTAAACGCTTCTTGAGCTCTTGTATCTATTATAGTATTTTGATAGGCTTCAGATAATAATATTAATGCTTTTTCAGAAGCACACCCTAACATTACCGTAGAAGCCATATAACATCCGCGCAAAAATGTCTCCAGACTTTCAGTTACATAGGATATTATTGCCTCGTCTATATTAGGAATATTCATTCTTAATTTAGATAAATATTCCTCTGGGTCATATGGGATAATTTCACTAGATGCAAGGCATTTACTACCATAATCAGTTATCTTGAACCATGGCCAGTTGGGATTCGAGGCATTCATTCCAAATACAATTATACCCTGAACATATAAGCCATGCATTATTTCTCTTATATTTTCTTCATCTCTATTATTAAAATCAGAAGTATTTTTAATATAACTATTTTGCATTGCTAGAGAAGCAACACTGTTTCTTAGTGTAGCCCACTGATTCATTGTATTGTCTTTTAACGCTTCTAAAACCAAATGTCTTAGTATTTCATATTCTATAGTCATTTAGAATCCTTTATAGAAGGTTATGAATACTCTATTTTCAACTAATTGTCATGCCATACATTTTAGCACGAAGTAAAAAAGCTTCTCGAGCACCTTCTAAAATTGCACAAGTGGCTTCTCTAGTACTGGAATCATCTATCGAACCACGCGCAACGATCTTGCCATGGTCATTCATTGCCTTCATCACTATAATAAGTTCAGCATCACCAAGAACTGCTACATTAGGATTATGAGTTACAATGATAACCTGTCGGCGCTCCTTTACGCGGCGAAGCACAGGTACGAGCGTTTTATATATAAATTCTCCATCAAGGTTGTCTTCTGGTTGATCAATGATTAACGGATGATTACTATTGCACGAAAGCATAAGAGCGAGTAATACAGATTGCTGTTGTCCGAGTGATAGCTTGGCGAAGTCTCGTTGTAAATATTGGGTGCCACCCTTCCCATCTGGTATTTCTCGAGTTACCTGCAAACGTGGAAGATCAAATAATTCGGCTCGCTCAAGAGCAAACTTAATTGCTTGCTCACCGAGACGCTCGATAATAGAGAGCGCATCTTCACGTCTAAAAACGGCTACGTTTTCTGGTGTTTGTAGTGCGAGAATGGGAGTTGTGTCTTTGCGTTCAATTGCATCAATCAGAACAGGTATAGTTAAATGTTCAACCATCCGATTTGAGCGGACTTGTTGATTGGTCTTCCCACCCATAGGTTGGATAATCTGAGCTTCTGCGTCGGGTGAATATGCATTCCTCGTATATTTAAGGCTAACCAGAAGGTCCGAGAGTGCTTCTCGTAATGTAGTAGTTGCTAAGCGGGCGAAAGCATCACGTAGAGTGGCAACGCGCTCTCGTGCAGCCCATCTTTCCTTAAGAACGGCAGAGCGTTTCTTTCTCAATTCCTGCAAATGCGGTTTCCAGGTCATAAGGTTTTTAATATTTTGAGAGTGACTAGCTTCATCAGCAGCAAGCTTCGTAATATAGGACATATCAAAAGAGATCTTAAGTGCTTCAAGCTCACGTCTTTTTGCCTCAATTTTCTTTTGTGCTTCAGATTCTTTTATTTTCCAACTTGTTATTTGTTCAGAAACCACGTGTTCAAATGTGCTCAATCCAGTCTTAATCTGAGTTTCAGCTTCAGAAACGCTCTTTTCAAAAGCAGCGGCACTATTTTGGATTGCTTGGAATTCGACTGCCCCAACTGTAAGATTAGCTGGCTCGGCAAGTGTGCGAATTGTTTCGGCAGCAGTTTTTGGGGTTAACCTGCCAATATTTCTTTTTGCGTCTTGTAAAGTAGTCATAATTTGTGTGCGTATTTCACGTTCAGTAGCAAGTTTGCGTTGTAGCTCAATCATTTCCTTAACGTCTGGTTTTTGCAATGCTGTAAGTTGCTGCTTAGTTGTAGCTAAAAGCCGTTCAAATTGAGGTATTTGTTGCACATTTTGCTCAGCCTTCTCAATCTCTGTTTGCAGTGTTAGAAGTTGTTCGCGTGTATTATTTTCGGCTATTATAGCTTCATTGAGATTAACGAATCGATCTAAATAATGCAGCAACGCAAGTGGATCTGTCTGAGCTTGGAAACTTATCTTTGCAGCCTCCCCTTGTCCAAAACAATCTATCTCGAATAAACAAGGCCCCCCAACTGGGTTACTGATATTTTGCAATTCTCCATCTTTCGGACGGAATAGCGAATGCTTTTGCCCGGATTGATCTTGAAAAAATAAATAAAGTTCCTCAGGCCATGCTTCAGAGTCGACAACCTTGTTCATTTCGCTCGTGTTCCCTATAAGACAGCGCACAGCCTCAAAAGCAGTGGATTTACCAGTACCCCTTCCACCGATAATGCAGTTTAGATTAGGGCTAAAGTGAATTACTTGCTCATGTAAAAAACCACCGTCTATATGTAAACCTATAACCCTTGGCACAGATTGAGGAATTAAATCCTCTAAACGCACGCGAGCATCAGCATCTGTTAGTGCTATGTATAGTGCTTCAAATGTTGGTGTATCCATTTTATAACGCGTTACCTTACTAGCGCTCTGTGCATTATGTCCCAAAAATTCTAGTTCATGGGCATCTGAGTTAAGGATTCTTGCTATATTTTGTCTCAGACCCAATTTTAATCGGGTAATGCGCTCTCTTCCAATCTTGGCTCTCTCTGGATCAGGATCGCCTTTAGAGTAGGAGATTTCCGAGGTTGCTTCCTTAAGTTCAATACCAAGCAAAGCCCCATGGCATAGCACATCATATTTATGCTGTGATGCTCCTGGGACTATGTGATCATACCCAGTAGGGGTGTCGATATGAGCTAACACGCAAAAACCACCAAGCGTTTCGGTTATGTTCAAGCACTCCAAGATTGATTGCTGACATCGCGAAGTAGCTTGGCCTCGATCAACAATGGTAAGTTTACCATAAAAGGTATTTAATATCTGAATCGAGGGAAAATAGCATAGTAAATGACCTTGAGAAGTAGAAAGTTCAATTCCAGGCACAACATAGAGCCCAGTATTCGTTGCAGCTTTTTGGGCTACCTCAACATTACTAATTTCATTGTGATCGGTTATGGCTATAATTGTAAGATTTTCATGCAAAGCAGTTTTAACTATCTTCTCTGCTGTCATGGACTTATCATGTACATCGTGTGATGCTCCAAAGGAATGAATATGAAGATCGGCACGATAAAAACGAGCGCCCGTTGGTTGAGATAATACTTGATCGATAATTTCCATAAATGTAACCCCTTATTAACTCTTGTGACTAAAACAAAAAACTAGGGACCAAATCCCTAGCTCACTCTAAACACATTAAATTACAAATGACTATGGATATCCAACATTAGTGGTAGCCTCCATAAAACCTTAATTGGCTTATAGCACTTTTTAAGTTAATAATCAAGGGAAAACCCAATAGATGTAAATAATCCGCTATTTCGGGCATTTCCGGGGATTGTATCATAAAATGATACCATATAGGGGGAAGCTGGTTCGGAGCGCAGGTAGCGGAATATTGAAAGTGAGGGCCATTTTAAATGACTATATGATTTTAAACAATTTATCCGATTGAGATAGAGTTAATATTTCGTATTGCTTAACATCTATATCATTTGGCAATTTATCTTTTAAAACTGGCAAAACAAATTGGCAATTAATTTCACTTACTATCTCCGTTAAAAGGTTGCTTATTTGATTATCATGAATATTTTCTATCTGGTCTTGTAAAATGAAATGCAAACATTCAATACCCAATGAGTCTGCAAATTGAATATATGCTAAATCGAAAGCAGCGATTTGCCCTTTCTTTTTGCCTGTCCCCAAATTCCCGGCAAGACTACTAATATTTAATTCGTATCCCTTATCGTTTTTATCGGTGCTTAATACAAATTGTTCACCATACAATCTTAGTGATATTGTTGAAAAATACTTATTAAACTCAGCTACTCGCTCCTGAATCAAGGTGTCTTTAGAAAAAATGCCTTTATTAATCTCTTCTAGCTCCGCTTCAATTGATTTAACCTTATCTATGGAGCTCTCCCAGAGTCTTTTAAGCTCTTCTAAATTGCCCTTCTTTTCATATGCTCTATTAAGCTCGGAAATAATCTGTTGGAGCTCTTCTGCTACTTTAGTTTTAACCAGCCGAGCAGTGATGTTTTTCTCAGTGATTAACAGTTCACTTATTTTTCGTTTAATACCGTTTAAGGCTATCTCTAGTTCTGGCAATTCCTGAGTTATATATCTAATCTTTTCTTTAACCATTTGATTATGGAACGCCAGAGTTTCTTCGTAGGATTTTTGGATATCAGGCACTAACGATTTTGCTTCTTTATATAGCCTGCTAATTTGCTGCGTATCAATCTTCGCTAAATCCTTTTCAAGATCATCCTTACTTTCAAGAATCAATTCCTTCCTCATTTCCAGCCGACTGAGTTCGGTGGAATGTTTATTTATATCAGATTTAGTTTGGTTCAATACAGATAGCTCTTGATTAAAGTTTTCATTTAGATTAAATTTATTTTTCCTTTCTTCAAATTCTTCTATGCTCCGGTTAATAACCAATAACGATTGGTTAATTTGTGACAAGTTACTTTCTTTTCTTAGCCTTTTCTGTAAACCCTCTTCAATCTTTTTCAGAGAGATTAATTCTTGTTTCCTGTCTGATGAGTCCAAACTTATGCCAAGCCAAAACAAATACAAAGCTTCGTATTCTTCGGGTTTTGTTGTTGCATGAAGAACCTTAATGGTATGTAATAGCCTGTTTTTTTCATCCCTAATGTTTTTAGAAATAATTTGCCTAAATGAAGGCTTTTCATGCTCTGAATGAAAGATAAGCTCTTTCAATTTTCCTGTAAAATCCGCATCTTTTTTTAAGTTCTCACCATCAATTTCCTGTATCTTATGTTTCCTTTTAAGGAAATTCCTCCTAATTACTATCTCAGTTGAATTTAAGTCTTCTAAAGATTCTTTAAGGATTAAAGTGATTAGAATATTTTTGTTTTTTAGAAATTGCTCTATTTGAGAATTGCTTTTGCTTTTAAACTCAGGGTCTTGATATATGTTCTTGCCATCGCCGCCAAGACAATAGTCAACCAGTCTGAGCACCGTTGTCTTGCCGACATTATTCCCAGATTCTTTCTTATCAGCTGTTTTTGTTTCATCAATAATGAGATTTATTCCTTTATGAAAAGTAATTTTCCTGATTAATGTGCCATTATTTTCCATAATAAGGTCTTTTAAAAACATTTTACGATATCACCTTCTGCCGTATTGATAATTCCCAGCAAATAAAGCCAGTCTAATGTTAAAACAAATAAATTCATCGAAACTCTTTTCTTCTCGTTCAATGATTGAAAAGCGTCAAATAATTCCACTTTGTCTTTAGGGGAATTTCTCAGTATTTCAATGACTTGAGCTCCTAAATAATAAATTTCTCGTTCCGGATTAATATCTTTGTTAATAATCATCATTTTGGCTCTTCCAATATTTTACATCTCATAAAAGCATCAACTAGGATTATCGAAATCCCAAAATTTATGTCTTCTTCATAACTTTGGGAGCCCGCCCCAATTAATACTAGCAATTCATCTTCAACATCTTCAATGATATTGTCAGCATTTTGCCTGACAATATCCATCGGGCTTGCGGAATCTCCGACGTATTTACCCTTAATTTTAAGATACACTGTCCTAATATTCCTTAAAAGTTTATCCTTCTTGAATGACCCTTGTATTTCCAGCTCGTTATATAGTTCATTTATTTTCGAGTGAAATATTTTTTGTTCTTCAATCAAGACCTTATTTCTTTTAACTAAATTATAAGTAATTTTATCATCAATATTAAATGCTGTGAAAGAGCCGCAACTTGGTTCAACACCTTCAAAGTCAATATTAGAAATAGCATCAATTGCAACCTTTAATAATGAATGTTTTGTTATTAACTTATTATGCAATAATTTGCTTTCGTGATCTCTTTTCCACTCTTTAAGCATCGCGACTGGATATTTACTTTCATTTGCAATGTTGTCAATGATGCTATGATGCTCATCACAAAGTAAAATTAAGTTATTAAAATGTCTTCTATCATCATCGGTCATGTTTGGATTATATCTAGGGCCTTTCTCACTAGCGGCCTCTATATGACATATTTTGCTGATTATTGTTTCGCCGTCTTTTGCAATAAGCGGTCGCGTACAATCCGGCTCAGCGCACTGATTACCATGTAACGTATCAAGCCTTCGTAAAGTTCTTCGAGTATATTCTCTAGCTTTTTTGCCCATAAGGTAATTATCATCCGATACTAAATATTTAAATCATTTAATTAAAGTGATACCCATAAATTGGCTTATATCACTTTTTTTGATATGAATCAAGGGATTTATCTATCAAAGGGGAATATGCATAATTTCGGGCATTTCCGGGGCTTGTATCATAAAATAGATACCATATAGGGGGAAGCTGGTTCGGAGCGCCGATAGCGAAAGCGGACTCTAACTATTTTTGCTGAGGAATAGATATTACTTCTTTTCAGAAGGTTTGTTTCCAGGAGGAGCAATTGGTGTCGTAATTACCGCTGGTGTCGGTATACCTTTCCTGATATCAGTTTTTGGCTCAATCGCGGCACTCGAAACAATAATATTTGAAGCTTTGGGCATTACGATGCCATTTTTAAGTTCCACCTGTTTATTATTTAAGATTGGATTTGTTGTTACTTTGGGGGTCACTATACCCGCAGTTTTCTTGATCGCCATTTGAGTGCTCCTTTATAGAAGAATAGTTAAAAGCCGAAAACCAAATAATAAAACCTAGCCCAACAGCAAAAATAATATAAGATGCCATGTTCAAATGAAGCGTAAGAGTATCAACTTTATTTGGATGATTAGAGGACTCATTATTATTAAATGCTTTATCAATTATTTCAATTTTCTTTAAGCAATTATGTTGGCTCGATAAGAACGAAGCAAGTGTTATAAGAATGCTTAGGCCGAACATAGCCCATGCTGTGAATAACAGCCATTTAGCGTTTCCTGTCGTTGGAACAATATCCTTTATGAATGTTATTGAAATAGCAAATGCTCCAGCTGAAAGAGTTAATATAGTTTTATCGAATGATAGAGATCCCTGAGTAAGCGAATTGGTAAAAAGTTCTCTCTCTTTTAAATATAACTCTTGACGATTACCATTATTTTTTATTGGTTGATTCATATTATCTATAATCTCCTGTAACCCGGATCCCCTGTTTGTTCTAAGGGGAAATGCGTACATTTACGAACTTTTAAATGTTCAAGGCGCACATGAGGGATTATGGTTCCATCATTTCCCCTATATGACATATATGCTATAACCGGTGAGGTTTTTGTCCACCCCGTCAAAATGTCTATTGCAAAACCAACGGCGGTAGAAGCTAATACACCGTTAGCCCATACTACCTGGGGTCGCCCACCTGCTGCACCATAATTAGAAGCTTCACGTGCAAGATTAGCCTCACTTAAAAAATTAATACATCTCATACATGGTCCACCAGGCATGGATACAATAACTTGGCCTGCCATCCCAAAACAGTTATCCCTATCTTTTGATTCATGGACATCCATGCCGATGTCAATATAAGGTATAAGATATCGCCTTGCAAAATCTTCAATTTCTCTCCGTTGCGCAAATGTGTCAACACACCCAAATATAATATCACACGCTCTTAGTGGTGCAGATCTAGTCTGCCATTTGGCCTTGTAAGACTCTATATGAGCGCTATGTTCCAAACCCAGAATCACTCTTCTAGCGACATTTATCTTTGGCATTCTTTTCTTAGCATCGTTTTCGGTCGCTCCAACTAAACGGTTGAGATTTACGTGTTTTACAATATCGGGATCGAAAAGGATGTAGTTTTCAAATCCAATATGGGATAATTGCTGGACTGTATGAGAGCCACCTCCGCCCAGTCCTAATACCCCAACTGTGCATTTCTCTATTATGCTCTGAGCTTCCTTGCCTAGGAATGATTGCCTTGAATAACGGCCAACGCTCATAATCATCGCCAACTAAAAAATTGCATTGGCCAACCTACAATTGAAATTCTAGCTGCAGAAGTTGGAACTCTTTTTTTAGGTAGCCAAATCTTTGCGGCGCAATTATTTTTATTAAATACCAATGCGCCGTGAGCAAGCCCAGGTGCGACTGCTTGGAGGCTTGGTATAAGGCGAGCAATTTCCCTTAGGTCTATACTGCTAAACGCTGGTATTGCCCCATATTCATGTAAATGTACATGGAACACCCCGAGAGAATCGGTTAATGATATCTGCATTACTTGCCTTATTGCGTCGGAATTTATGCACGCTCCAACCCGAGGATTATTGATATAGTTATTATCAGCCACAGACTGATATTTTGATATTAAGATTAGTGCCGTTTTGGTAATAGTCAACTTCCCTAATATAAAACCAATTCTTTCTGCAGCATAGGCATGCGGCCGCATCAAGTCCTTAATGATAGTATTTAAAATAACTTTTGGTATTCTAATATTAATATTCATCGAAGAGCCGCCAAATGAGCTGAGACCATCTGTGCCAGGCGCAATCCTGGTCTTATAACTTTCCATGAATAAGCATGCCATGTTTTGTCAAGAATACGCACATCCTGACCGTTCCAGTTAAGAGTTTTAGGCGATTTCACCTTTTGTGCGAAAAAGAGGCGTGATGGATATCCATCACGTTGAACCGGACAAAGAATTACATCAACAATTGCTGGATCGCAATTTGGTGGCATTGCTAACTTAGGGATTAACAGATATTCAATTCCCCCTTCTTCGGCAAGCATTACATCTGGGGATAGTTTTTTCAACTCTGAAATCTGATCTTCCGGAAACATCTCTACTCCTATGAAGCACTGCTGTCTTTCGGATGGCTGACAAATATTTCCCCACCTTTAATAGTCACGGCTCCGTTGTCAGCTATGGGTGTTAGAACCCCATTAATAACTTGTTCCAGGTCATCAGTAGGTGAAACTCCACCCACAGTTTTTATTTCCGAAACAGTTTGGTGGCCACGATGTATTTGCTTAGGAACTCCGTTAACAGTTATGCTTACAAACTCGCCAGTCTGAGGGTGCTCTTTTTTTTCCATTAAATGCCTCCTAGGTCTAGATTGAATATCTTCCATATAAACGAAACCCAAGCTCAGAGGCTTGGGCTAGTCAAACAATATCAATTGCTGCAACAATTTTAACTGCTCATTATATTACGAATTAAGACCTCTTCCTATTTTATCTTGTACTCTTTTTGCTGTAAAAAGTCAAGCAAATAATGAGAAGGCTAAAAGGGTGGAATATAGTCTGTTTTTGGGCATTTCCGGGGCTTGTATAATAAAATAGATACCATATAGGGGGAAGCTGGTTCGGAGCGCAGGTAGCGGAATACGCCGAAGTGTAACGTAGGCGGATGAAGCCCGAGCACCGAAACGGCTTGGGTGGGCGGGGCGTGAGGCGTACCACGCTGAAAGCGTGGCGCGGACGAATCCCGAGCTGTCTGCCGGGGAAAGGCAGGCAATCCACCTTTTAAAGAATTTGCCGCCGCCAAAAATAAAAAAGAATAGTTGCCTGCCTGTCGGCAGACTGGCGAGGGTAAGGCCGCAAGCCCGCAGGGCTACGCCGAAACGGCTATTCGCCATCTTGCCTCCACACAGGCAATCCACAGCGGTTATTTGATTTTGTAAAGACGAATTATAAGGTCAGCCGAAAGTTGTAATAAAGAATTTAAGCATGAATAGAATTATACCATAATTAGACACCAGGAGAAATAAAAATGACTACGATATATTTGTCGTGGTCATTTTTGATATATCTGCCATATTTCTGATGGCTTAAAGCTAAAAGGTCACTCTCCCGACCTAAGAACTATCTCTTTATGAGAAAGAATGTAAACGCATGGAATTATAAACAACGTCAGAAACATCGAAACCGACATTCCTCCAACTACAGTAATAGCCAATGGTTTAAGCATCTCCAGCCCCTCTCCCCAGCCGAAAACAAGCGGCGAAAGTCCAATTATGGTAGTCAGGCTGGTCATGAGAATTGGCCTGAGCCTTAGCGCCGCGCCTTCTATGACCGCATCATAAACAGAAAGTCTCTTTTCCTGGCGTAGATTATTTATATATTCAACCAGCACGATGGCGTTATTAACAACTATCCCAACCAGCAAGATAAGCCCGAGAAAAACCGTTGCTCCAATAGGGGTATTAGTAATAAACAGTAAGAGAAACGCGCCGATCAACGCTAATGGCAGCGTAACCATGATTATTAATGGATCTAGCAATGAATCGTACTGGACAGCCATAACTACGAATAAAAGAAAAACAGCCAGCGCGATGATTATAATTAATTGAACATTTGATTCTTTTGCCGCTTCTTCTTCCCCGCCATATTCCAAAAAGTATCCGGCAGGCAGGGGAACCGCACTTAATCGTTTTTTTATTTCATCGGTAATTTTCCCTACGTTTCTGCCTACTGCGTCACCGGTAACACTGATTAAACGTACCTGATCCTCCCGGTCGATCTGTACAGGTCCTTCAGACACTTCTATATTTGCTACTTCCTTTAGCTTTACTGCAACGCCATTCGGAGGATAGATCAAGGTGTTTCCAATTGCCTCTTTAGTACTTAAGATATGAGGGTCAGCCATCACTCTGATAGCATAGTCAATATTACGTTCTTTATCTGTAAACTGTGTGCTTACCAGCCCGTCCACTGAAGTTCTTATGACATCCGACACATCTCTGGCCGTAAGACTAAAGTCGCTTAATTTTTCCCGGTCTAAAAGGATGTGTATCTCCGGTCTTGAATAATCTACGGAAATATCAAGGTTGCTTAATCCTTCAATGTCTTTTATTTTGCCTTGAATATCCTTGGCGATCCCGAAAAGCGTAGCCAAATTGTACCCTCTTATGCGAATATCTATATCAGATGTAGAAGTTGTTTTAATTCCCCGTAAGGGCATGCGCATAACTTTAATTTGCGCGCCCGGAATTGGATTTTCCTTCAACTGTTTCTGCAGTTTCTTAATAACCGTTGCTGTAGCAAGCGGCCGGTGAGATTTATCAGCAAGCTCAACAGTTATATCCGACTCATTTGCTTTCTCATAAACATTTCGTTTTTGCCAATAACCTCCTACCATTGATGAGATCTTTTTTACTCCGGGCATGGTAGTGATAATGCCTTCAAGCTTTTTTACCACGGCATCAGTCTTTTCCACCGCCGAACCCACCGGGAGTTTAACTTTTATAGTGATCTTACCGTCATCGATAGGCGGCAGGAATTCCCGTCCTAGAGTACGGGCCAGGAAAAGGCTCAGCATGAATAGTATAACAACGCCTGTTACGACCATGCCTTTGTGCCTTAAGGCCCCTTTAAGCAGGATTTTATAGGCTGTCGTGCCTTTCTTTATAATTTTCTTTGCAAAGTTGTCATCGTCAGCCTCTTTTGTATTTTTGAATAAATGTGCTGAAAGAGACGGCACAATAGTCAAACTCACAAAAAGCGAAATGATGAACGCCGCCGTTACTGTCACAACCATATCGCGGAAGAGCAAAGAAGCTATCCCCTTTATAAAAAAGAAAGGAACGATCGCCGCCAAATTGGTTAGCGTAGAAGCGATAAGTGCGCTGGTTACTTCCTTGCTCCCGATATGAGCCGCTGCCAATGGATTCACCGCGTCGCTCTGATGCCGCGTAATATTCTCCAGCATAACGATGGAGTTATCCACCAGCATACCTACTGCCAGCACCAGTCCGCCAAGCGAGAAAATATTCAAGGTGACATTCGAAAGCCCCATCAGGATAAATGTTCCCAGGATACTTACCGGTATAGCTATGGCGATAACCAGAGTTCTTTTTATGTTGTGCAGAAAGAACCAGATGGTTAATATCGCCAGGATACCGCCGATAACTGCGGATGATCCGACATTGGCAATGGAATTCTCTATATAATAGGACTGGTTGGAGGCAACTGCGAAACTGACGTTAGCGGGAATGATTTTATTCTTTATTAGTTCTTGAGAGCGCTTGTTTATCTGTGAAACGACCTTGACGGTATTGGCATTAGGTTGTTTTAAAAAGCTCAAGGTAACGCACGGTTTGCCGTTGAAACGCGTAATGATCCTCTGTTCTTCGTAAGAATCAGCTACCTGCGCGACATCTTTGATCTTAATAAACCGGCCTTCACGATTGGCGATAATAATATCTCCCACTTCAGCGGAGTTTTTGAATTTTGCCAAAAGACGGACGCTGTATTCCTTTTTGGTATCGGAAATCCTTCCTGCCGGAAGATCAATATTTTCTGACCGTAAAAGATTTAATATTTTCCCTGTCGAAAGCTCATACTTCTGGACTTTCTCCTGATCAAACAAAACCTGGATTTCGCGCACCCTGCCACCTGAAGTAACAACCGCGCCCAAGCCGGGAATGCCAAGAAAATAATTAGTCAGGTCATTTTCAGCCCAATCGCGCAAGACACGTTCATCCGTTGTTTCTGAAGATACCGCAATTTCCAGAATAGGAAGGGCCGCCGGGTCAGCCTTATATATTTTCGGTTCGTCAGCGTCCGGCGGCAGACTGTTTCTTACCAGGTCAAGCTTTGCCCTTGTATCGGCCAGCGCGACATCCATGTCCTTGCCGTATTCAAAATATACTTCTATGGAGCCGCTGCCCTCGATGGCCGAAGAGATAACCTGAACGGCATCCTCAGTCGTAGCGACACTGGCCTCAACCTTTTTCAAAATGTTTTCTTCTATTTCCTCGGGACTGGATCCCCGCCAATCGATGATAATACGCACCATAGGATAATTGATCTGCGGCAGAAGATCAACCGCTAGCCCGCGCAGGAAGAAACTACCCAGAATAACGACCATTAATGTAAGGACAAAAACACCGATGGGTCTTTTTATGGAAAGATCACTTAAGGTCATAACCCCTCCCTGCTATTTTCTCTATCTCGGCTTTGGCCAGGCGAATATCAAGCATCGCTGAGGCATAGTTTACCTGTGATTGCGCAAATGCCTTTTGCGCGTCAAGAAGCTCAAAGCTTGTTACCAGTGCGTCGCGATAACGGCTCTCAAATAGATCCAAGCTCCTTTTGGCTTGCTCAAAACTGGTTTTAGCCAGCTCCAGCCTTTTAGAAGCTGATCCATACTTTAATCGCGCGGATTCCAATTCTAAGCCTATCTGCTGGCGTAGCAAGTTCGCGTATGATTGCAGTTCTTCTTTATAGGCTTTTGCCTGATTGACATTAGCCCTGGTATTGCCCCAATCCCAGAGATTAAAATCAGCTGAAACTCCGGCTATCCAGTCGGTAGCTCCTTCATTTAAACGTGCCCATTCATAGCCATAACTGTATCGGGCCCTTAACTGAGGGTAGAAATCACTCCTGGCTATCTTCATCAATTCATCAGCTTGCTTTAATTCCTTTGATAATTTTAAGAGCTCATTGTTATTGGCGATCTCGATTAACATATTGTCGTTGAAGACAAGATCGTCTTTCAAATCTTCAATATCCAGTGAACCGTTTATATCCAATCCCATAGCATTAAGAAGAGCTTTTTGCGCGATCTTCAGGCTGTCTTGCGCAGTGATCAGCTCCTGTCTTACCTCGTTCAATTGCACCGCTAAGCGTAAGAGAGTTTCTTCTCGCGGAGTCTTTGTCCGCTTATTTAAATCCAGAGCCGTGCTATAGGAGTTTTGCGCGTATTTTAGGAGAGCTTCTTTATTTTTCAATATATCGCGAAAATAAATAAGCTTATAATATGCTGTTTTTACGCTGAAAATAACATCTTCCCTTACCGCCAGATACCCTTGTTCCGCGGCATCAATGGCGTACCGCGCATGTTTCTTTTGAGAAGTAATTTTACCGCCGGTATATAGAGGTTGAGTAACTACAATATCCGCCTGATAATCATTGTTGGAATTACCCAGATAGCGTTGTTTCATCTGCGGAGCATAAGACAACCGGTCATAACTTGCCACAGCATTAATCTGAGGGAGGTTTTCTGCGGTAATAGCGCGCAGTCTACTCTCTTTCTGGTAAGTCTTCCGTTCATATATGCTCAATTTGGGGTGGGTCTCCAGGGCTTGCGATATACATTCATCTAAAGAAAGCGTTTTTACGCTGTTACTACTTACTTGCGCGAGTCCCGCAGGGCCGGATAACAGAAGAAAAGCAAAAATAAGAAAATAGGCTCTGTTCTTAAAAGCAGCATGATATAGCTTAAGGAATTTCTCCAGCGCTTTTTTGCGAAGGGTAATCCCTCCTGCCCACGCGTGGAGCAAAGACAGTCCTTTAGGTGTCAATTCATAATTTCTTTTTGCCGGCCCAATGCTATTCGTATCCCATTTTGAAACAACATAGTTTTCCTTCTCTAAGTGGCGCAGCGTGCGGTAGACCATGGCGGGATCAGGCTTGGCCTTCTGAAAACCGTAGTTATTTAACTGCTCCATTAATTCATAGCCATAGGATGGTTTTTGGGACAAGAAAAATAAAAGACAGGGCTCAATAAAGCGGGTCATTTTACCGCTAGGACATTCGCATTGCTTAATTTTATATTTCCTGGCTAATGGGCTACCTTCAAACATAAAATGATC
Source organism: bacterium (assembly GCA_028712895.1). GTDB lineage: Bacteria > CAYTYR01 > UBA6262 > UBA6262 > UBA6262 > UBA6262. Next base: position 20,201 of record JAQTPL010000022.1, read on the forward strand.
CCTCCAGTATAACAGTATAATAGCTATATGTAATTAACATATATATACTATTAACATAATGCTGTCAAGCATTAAACATTATCTAAGGGAAATATAAGATAGTTCGGGCAGGGCCGCAAGCCCGCTGGGCTACGACGAACGGGGGAAGCGGCATAATTACACTATATAAACAACAAAAACCACCAGAGATTGTGGTGGTTGTAGATATTCTTCCATATCTTTTTAATGTCTTTTCTTATTCCGCCCCGGGTGGCGGGATTTGAGCTTGGACATACGCCAATGTGTCGGCAGTTGCAGCCTGTTCCCTAAGGACAGATCAATCTTTCCTTCTATGGGATCCACTTTGTCTATCATCACTTTTAGTTTATCGCCGAGTTTGAGATTGGTTTCGCGCAGGAATCCTTCGGCGCCGGTATCTCCGCAGCGAATAAAAGAACCTCTTTCCATTACCGAGACCACGATTCCGTCCATCACTTTTCCTACCTGGTCCTTAAATAATTCAGCGCGCAGCAGGTCCACTGCTTTGTTCTCCACCTCTGCCGCAGCTCGTTCTCGCTCTGAGCAATGCACTCCAGCTTCAGCCAGTGAAAGCGCGCCATGATTTTCTTTCTTACCCTGCAGGAGGGCTTTGATCGCCCGGTGCGCCATGAGATCAGGGTATCTCCTGATAGGCGATGTAAAATGAGCATAAGCCCTGGCAGCAATGCCAAAATGCCCCAGAGATTCCGGCGAATAGACAGCCTGCTGCATACTGCGGACCATGAGTGAATTAATAATATCTTCCAGCGGATGACCTTGCGCCTGGCGCAAAATATCCTGTAACGCTTTGTGCGTGTTCCGTCCCTGGAGATGTCCGGCAGAGAGGCCCAGTTCGCCGAGTTCCGTGGCTAGTTTTTGTATCTTTGCGGGGTCTGGTACGTCATGTCGGCGGTGCAGGAAAGGAGCATGCGCGGCCATTAGTTCAGTGGCTATCGCTTCATTAGCCAGCAGCATGAATTCTTCGATCAGCCGGTGGCTCGCGAGTCTTGGGCGCTGTACCACTCTTATTGGTTTGCCGTTAGCATCAACGTCCACCTTATATTCCGGCAGGTTAAAATCCAGCGCGCCCCTCTCCACTCTTTGCCGGTACAAGACCTCTGCCAATTTGCCCATGCGCAGGACTGCGTCTTTTGCCGCTTTAGGCACTTCAGCTACATATCCTCCGTCCAGCAATTTCTGGACTTCGTCATACGTGAATCTCCGGCAGGAACGTATCACTGAATTTGACATGCGCCGTTTGATCACTTTACCCTCTGCGGAGATGTCCATAAGAACCGACATTGTCAGACGTTCCTGGAAAGGCACCAGGCTGCATAAATTGTTGGAAAGCGTAGGCGGCAGCATTGGCACCACCCGGTCAGGCAGGTAAACGCTGGTCCCGCGCTTATAGGCTTCTTTATCCAGGGCTGACCCGGTTTTCACATAATGCCCTACATCAGCTATATGCACGCCCAGACGTATCACATCCCTGTCCAGCGGTTCCAGGGAGACTGCGTCATCGAAATCTTTCGCGTCAGCGCCGTCAATGGTGACGATCGGCAGATGGAACAGCTCCTCCCGCCCGCGCCAGTCCGGCGGCTCAAGCTTGCCAGGCAAGGCGTTGCTTTGGTTAAGGACTTCTTTGGGAAATGTTTCACTGATGCCATGCGCCCGCAGGAGCATGGTGATCCGTGTTTTTACATCACCTGTCTGCCCCAGGATCTCGGTTACCCTCCCCGCTGCTCCGAGTCTCTCCGTAGGCCACCGGGTTATTTGCAGGACTGCTATTGCCCCGGGTGTGGGAGTGAGTTTTTGCCCGAATCCAGCCACTTCTGTTGCCGGCACATCCCCTTTTTCAGAAACTACGATCCAGCCATGCGGGAGTTTTTTCAAGACTCCGATAATATTCTTGCGCGCGTGCTCGAGCACGTTAATGATCTCGCCGGAGAAACGGCCGTCTGCCTCGCGGTGTACCTTCGCGGATACTTTATCGCCGTCCATAGCCAGGTCCAGACCGCGGCCGTGCAGGAACACATCGGCGCCATTTTCCTTCTCCGCCAGTAAAAAAGCGAATCGTCCGTGGTGTTGGATGACACCCGTCACAATGGTGCCTTTGACCTTATCCGAGCGTTGCCGTCCTTGATGGCCTCTAAAATATCTTTTCATATAAACATCGCCTCGATAACTTCTGTCGTAAGCAAGGAAATATTCCCGGTATATTTAATGGCGTTAGTGGCTGCGGTTAGGACTTCTTGATGTGATTATCCCTGTTCCAGGTTGGCTATTCTCTTTTCTATTTCCAGGTATTTAGTGGAGATCGCTTTCTGTAGATGAGAACGCTCAATCATACCGGCTAAGCTGCCATCGGCACATAACACCGGCAAATACTCCAGGTCATTGTTATCCATGATTTCTTTGGCTTCGTAAAGGGTCGCCTGTTCAGAAACCTTATCTTTAATTGGTTCCATAAGATCACAGGCGAGCAGTAGATTATGAACATCTGAATCCAGAAAAAATTGCTGAATATTATGGATACTGATCACTCCTACCAGTTTGTTTTCCTTGTCTGTGACCGGATAATATAAATTGTTGCCTTTAGTAAAGATCTTAAGTACTTCCGCTAACTGCATATCTTTCTTGATGAAAAAATATTGATTTTCCATTACTTCCTTGAGCTGGATCCGCCTGATCATATCCTCTTCGCTGATATTTAATCCTATTTCTCCTGCTTTAGTGATGGCTTTTTTAATATAGGGCGGCCCTATTATTTGTACTACGAAAGTTATAACCGTAACAATGATCACAATACCGTTGCCTATTTCGCCGGGGAAATACTGGGCTGCCAGGATCGATAAGCCAATAGCTACACCAGCCTGGTCAAAAAGGCATAAAGGGAGGTATTTCTGTACTGCGATAGGCGCTTTAGCCAGGCGGGCACCCCAAGCTGCGCCGAACATTTTACCGGCAGTGCGGCCGATCAGGTAGGCTATAGCCAGAGCTGACAAGGTCAAAGTCATATGGGTGATATCAAGTTTAGCTCCTACCATGACAAAGAACAGGACATACAAGGGATTAGAAAAACCACCGATCAGATGGAACACTTCTTTACTGCGGCGGGAGGTTGTATTAGCTATAACTGCTCCCAAGGTCATGGCGGCTAAAAGCATGTCAGCGCGTAAAGTCAGGGAGATACCTAATACTAAAAGTACGGTAGCGATAGTAAAGGCCAATATTTTTTCTTTCTCGATAGTTCTCTTGAGAATATAATACAGCCCCCAGCCGGCGGCTGCACCGATGATGATGGATAAGGTGATCTCGTGCAATGGCTGAGTGAGGGTTGCCAGTAAGTTGCCGTTTGACGATCCCAACATTCGTGAAGCAATACTGGAAGCGATCGCGAAAAGCAATAAAGCTAATCCGTCATCCAGGGCTACGATCCCCATAATAGTGGTGGTTAAGGGTCCTTTAGTCTTATATTCCCTGAGAACGTCAGTCGTGGCTGCCGGCGCTGTAGCTGAGGCAATAGCTCCCAGCAACAGGCCCAAGGCCCAGGGCAATTTACCAGGCCCGATTAACAGTGTGCCTGTTATCCCCACTAGCAGGAATACCAGGATCGAGGCAGTTATACCTTCAAAAAGTAAAATATAAATGAATTGGCGGCCATACTTTTTGAAGACCTCTATCTTTAATTCTCCGCCGATCACAAAACCGATCAAACCCAAAGCAAAGTAACTAAAAGGCTGTAGGGTTTCAATCATCCGGCTATCCACCAATCTCAAACCTGATTGGCCGATCAGGATACCAATAGTAATATAGCCGACGACCTGGGGGATGCGCTGTTTCTGGAAGAAACGGCCGCTGATGCTTCCGGCTAAGAGGAAAGCTCCTAAGAAAAAAAGAATATCCATTTTATATAAGGAGATACTGGTTAATAGTTCGTACATTGAACTGAGCATTTTGATCATCCTTACGGTATTTAGCTAATTGGTCTTGACCGGGCAATATTCACATTTGATCAACTGTTCATAGGTAGTGATAAAATATCTGCCTAGATTCTGCAATTGATCCTGTCCTTTGTCACCATAGCTGTTTAATATATCCATTTCCTGCACCGCTGCCCGGATATATGCTTCGCCTAAATATTGCCTGGCTTTCGCCGAATTAGGCTGGCTTTTTAATACTGCTTTCAGATTAATTATGGCGTCATTGGGATTGCCTAGCCGGGTTTGGGTATATCCTATCATCATTAATGCGTCGGCGCTATTCTTATCCTGTTCCAAAGCCTGCTTAAAATAGGCCAGCGCCTTGGAATAATCATTATTGCTTAACGCACTAATGCCCAGATTATACAATGATTGGTATCGGGTATCAGGAGAAACCGGATTTATTATCCTCTTCTCATTTTCCGCCTGGGCCATCTTAACTACTACTAACAGTACAGAGATTATAAATATCAGGACCACTGTTTTCTTGTTCACTTTTCCCTCCTTATTGCATCCAGGTATTAGTTCTACTTAAATTTTAGCAGGGGTACTGTATAACTAAGACTTTGCCCTTCGGCCAGGTCAAAATCAGCGAAAATCGGGACCATCGGCATGTAATCTTCCGGAATGCTGGCCAGGTCAAGCTTTATTCTGTACTTGCCTGGATTCACTCTCTTGCTGAAGGTGCCATAGGAATCTGTGAACATTCTTGAGCCGTCTTCAAAAACTAAAGCCACTCCCGCCACGCCTTTATCATGCAGCCCGAACTTGTAATCGCCATCCGTGTCTTCAAAAACAACGCCTTGTATTTCGGTGCGGCTGGATACGCCGAAATTCAGTATGGTTTTATCTTTGTTAAATATGACTGCTTCCCGGATTGCCGGGCCGATCAAAATAAAACCCGTGGGGATAGTGGTAGGATTGATACTGATATATACTTTTTTGGCCTTAACATTCAAAAATCTATAAGCGCCGGATCTATTGGTGGATTGGATCCGTTTCCCGACGATCCGCAATTCTACTCCCGGGATGGCTGGCTCATTAGGCTGTTTTATGCCGTCTAAATTCTCATCCTGGAAGACATACCCTTCAATAGTGCCGACCGGATCGATCCTGAGATGAGTATTAAACAGGTAATTCAGGCTAGCCAATATCTCTGCCTCAAACCGCTTTTCCACAGGAGCGGCTTCGGTGCGGATATTCCTGGCCCTGGCAGTCAGGCCGAAATTGACATTAGGCGTCGGGGTATACACTGTTTCTCCATATCCTTCAATGTAATCTTCCCCGACCATGAAGCTGAACGGTGAAGCAGTATCTTCCTCGTCCCGGTACGTAAAACGCAAAAGCTGGTATATGCCGGTATCATAGATCTGGGTGCTCCACTCCAAGCCTGTTTGCAGGGCCTTTGGTACAGCGGTTTCGGAATTTGATAATTGGGTTATCCGGTTTATTTCTTTTTCCGCGAAAGCATATATCGTCGGGATCAGTCCAATGATCGAGCCTGCTGTTATTTTATTGCTGAGATAATCAAGAACAGGAGTCCTGATATAACGGTTCCGGTTGCGGTTATAATTCAGGTACAGGTTGATCCGGCGCTCAGTGGGCAGTTTATAGCGCATTCCCAATCCAGTGCCCTGGGAAATAGTAGGGAAATTCTTGCCCATGTAATTCCGGTAATTGTAATCTCCCTGGATCTCGATCAGGCGCATAGGCGACCAGAGAGAACCCAGGCTGACTTCCTTGTTCCAGCGGTCAGGCAAGTCAGGATTCGGGTAAAGATCATCGCTGAAATAATCAATTTTATTGGCAAATATTATTTTATCAGAAGGCCGGTAAGCAGCATCCAGCAGCACCCCTTTTTGCCCGGCCCGGTAATCCTTACCGCTGACGGCCTGGAAATCCTTCGAAATATTCCTTAATTCAGTTGTCACCTTCAATATGGACAGGTTATAATCTATCCGTAAGTTGGAAGCATAGTTTTCAGTATCGAAAGCTATCTCTGGTATCAATTTAAATTTATCAAAATTGTAGAGAGCCTTGAGGTCATAGGCATAATCATTTTGCTCCGGCGCCCGGTCTTTACCCCACCCTTTGTAGGCTGACAGGCTGTAAAGATGATCTTGTTCCAATAGGTAATCCAGGTTGAGCCCGCTGTAATATATTTGCTGCTTTTTAAATTCTATGCCTGGCGGCACGAATCCGCCAAACCTGAGTCCCAGTTCCTCACCCCAGAAGAAGTTGGTATGCAGTTTATCATCTGCCAGCGGAGCCGATACCTGTACGCCGCGCAGGTCCGCCTTGCTAAAAGCCAGGTCAGTTCTCTCCGGCCGAAAATCGATCGCCTGCAGGTTGATTTTATCAAAGGTCCCGATTTTCCCGTTCAGCCAGCGCAAGGAGGCATAATTCATTTCAGTTTTTTCAGGCAGGGAATTCACCGAGACGGAAAATCCAAAGTCCCCATTGGGTGTTTCCAGGGGGGTGGCTGATTCCAATATATGCTGGAACGAACGATAGCGGTAACGGGGCAAGGTGGTTGAGGAATGGTTTACGGTCTTATTATAATTCGTGATCATGGCATAGCGGATCTTTAATTCCTTGGCTCGCTCTTCCGCATACTTATCTTCGTCTTCAGCCCCGAAGCCTTTCTGTTTTTTAGGGATCGTTTTAAATTCTACCGTCCACCGCTGCTGGGAATCCCAGATATGCAGGTAGGTCTTGCCGATATTCTTGCCGGTGATAAAGAGCACATCTGTATTTTTCTCAATACTAATTGTATCAGGCTGGGTCAGCAGGAACCGGGTGATCTTCTTGCCTTTGATGGTAATGATCTCGTTTTGTTCGACTTCCAGGGTGAAAGCTGGTTTTTTGGTTTTTGGATTTAGGATCAATATCTTGGGGATGTTAGGCGGTGGAGCACTTTTGCCTTTAGCCGGTTTTTTTGCTTTAGCTGTTATAGTCTTAGTTTTAGGTTTAGGTTTAGTTTCAGGTTTGGGCTTGGGCTTGGGCTTCGCTTTGACTTCAGGCTCTTCTGTGTCTTCAGTCTCGTCTGGCTCTGGCCGCTTGGTTTTGACTGCTGGTTTGGCGGGTTTATCGTACAGCATCATCGAGTCGATCTGCTTGCTGATAAATTCTTCTTTATATAATCCGGCTTCATCTGAGCTTAGCGGTAATTCTTTTTGCGCTGGTTCTTCTTCCGGTACCGCATCTTTCTCTTCCCTCTCTACACTCTCCGTAATTAACATTTTCTCTTGTTCGGCGATTGCCTCTTCTTCTGTTTTACCTAATCTTTTATTTATTAATTTAACGTATTTTAAGGCTGTCTTGTCACCCGGGTGTAGCGCCAAAACTATATTGAATTGCCGCAGAGCCTGTTCCAACCGCTCGCTTTTATAGAGTGATATGGCCAGGTCCAGGATAATTGGGCTTAGTCCCTCAGAATCAGATTTCTCAAAATAACCGTCATTTTCCGGCTTGTAAAAACGGGTATCATTGCCACCGGCATAAGCCGGAAACAATAAGAAAATGAACATTAGGCAGAATAAATACCGGAGCAGACGCATCCTCAGGTTATTACCTCAATTCGCCTACTTTTAGCACTTCACCGGAGGAGCCTATTTCTACCTCTGTTTCCTTGGTAATTACGAAATCAGCATTCCATTGTTCTTCTTGACTGGCTTTCCCTATGTCAATGGTCAGGATACCATCGTAAATACCTTTTGGCAGCGGCTCCTTCCATGACGCGGTCAATTTGCAAGTTTCTGCAGGAAGAGTATAACCTTTATTGAAAGAGGAGCGCACAAAGATCACCCCTTTTTTGTTGATCAGGTGTAATGTACCTTTAGCTATGATATCAGTATTGCCTGTATTTTTTACATCCAGGCTTATTTCCAGCGGTTTTTTGCTTGACTGTCTCTTTAGGGAAAAATTACTGATCTCTGCTGTGCGTACTGAGTTGCCGGCAGTCTCGACATGAAATATTGCGCCCAGCCGTACGATGAGCCCCAATGAAACATTTTGCCCCGAAGATATGGGCTTGGCTACCATACTTTCAAAAAATAATACCGCATAATGTCCTCCCACCGAATCTTCAGGTACTTTTACCGTATAATAAATATCCTGCTGTCCTTCAGCAGGTATATCTATTTCTGAAAGGGAGAAAGTGATCCAGTTAGCGCAGGACAACGGCAGCGTGCCTATTGGAAAAAATAATTTTGTCCCATCATGAGCATCCCCATATTTCCAATCCTGGGCATAGACTTTGATCTTAATTGGTTCATCTGCCGGGTTCCTGACTGTTAGTTTGCCGCTTCCTGACCTGCCGGCCGGGATATTAAGGAATACTTTGGGGGGATCTATCTGTATCATTGACGCTGCGCCGTACTGCGCTGTTAATGCAAAAAAAACAAACAAAAAACCCAACAAACAACATATTTTTTTCACTATTTCACCGCCATTTATTTTAATGTATTGGTTAAAGTTCCGAGATCGTATACATAATACTGCCTGCGTAATTGCCTGCTGGGACATTGGTATCGGCAGTAAACTCATAAATGATCTTAAATTTATCAGCTGAACCAGTTTGATCAGACAGGAATAGGACCATTTCACCGGTTTTAACCTCGGTTGGCCGGGTGAACCGTAAGGTTCCCTTGGTATTAATGCCTTCCAGGCGCAAGGTAAAATAGTTAGGCGGGATGCTGGCTCCCTCGCTGTTCATTAACTTTACCGGTAATTGCTGGCTTACCTGGTATTGCCTGCCCACATTACTCTGTATTTCTATTAATATTTCTGAATGCTGCGGCCTCTTATCCAGTGGCACATTATTAAATCGTATGCCGCTGCCCTCACCCGTGGTTACGATCAGGTCGAATATCCGGCCAATGCTGATGGCTACAGGAAAGGTACCCAACAGCTTTTTCCCGCTCCTGGTTTTCAAGTAATATTGTATCGCCGTCTTATAATTTCCCGCTTTTTGCTTTTCCGTGTCAGTCAGGCTATACTTAACGACAAAACGATCAGCTTCTCCCCTGGGGCCGGAAACATATAATGTCTGTTCGCCATTGGCCAGCGGAATATCCCCCGCAGTTCCACTGCCGTTTTTGAAACCCTGTGACTTGACGATCAGGGATTCAGCCGCTAATTGTTTACCTTCTAGGGATTCCGGCAAGCTGGTGACATATTGCGAAATTTCATATTGTTCCTTTAAAGATTCCTGTATCTCGAAGATCAGGTCAAATGAAGAGGTTTCTGCTTTGTTCGAATTCAAGAGGATTGATTTTGCGCCGGAAGCCGTAGTTATATTGATCAGCTTGCCGGGGGACTCAATGTCTGCGGTAATAGGCAGTACCGACCTGGTCGCTGATTGTGCCGAGGCCAGGGATTCTACGGTGAAAACCAGGGTGCCCTGGTAGGAGCCTGGCAGGATTATATCTGAATTTTTTAAAACATATACTAAAGTGAATGATGCGGACGTACCGGATTGGTCTGAGGTATAAATAACCACCCGGTCAGTAGTGACAGAAAATTCATGTTCAGCGTTTAGCGTGCCTGGTACATTCCCATCTCTTATCGCGTAAGCGCTCAGGCTGCGTTCTGCTAACGCCACTCCCTGGCTGTTAGTTAATGGCCTGGTCATTGTTTGTACCAGCTGGTATTGCTGTTTAACATCAGAGGTAATAGATATAGATACTGCTTTGCTCGTATAAGGCGTATAAGCGCCTACTTTGCCAAAGCGAACCTCATTACCGCCCTCCACCGGCTGGATCCGCACGCTAATTCCAGCTAATGCTATGGCCGGGGCCAACATGAGGCAGATCAATAATAGAACAAAACTTGACTTTATCTTCATACTATAATATTACCCGTTCCGCACACTATTGTCAATCAAAAAAAGGCAGCCTGTTATTCACAGGCTGCCTGGAACTACTTGCAGTTAGTGTTTCAGTTAATTACGGAGCCAAGGTTAGGGTTATCGTGCCGCCATAGACACCCTTCGCCTGGGTGACTGGGATTACTGATGTTCCTGCCCCATCTCCTGAGCCAGTAGCTAAGCCGTAATATATCCTTAACCAACCACTGTTACTGATCTGGGATTTATTGATAGCTATGCCATTACTGGCTGAATAAGACACTTTAGCGATCTGGCTTGCTGTGGTTGATGTTTGCTGGTTCATGAAGGTGACGTTTATTTTGTTATCTAAGTTGGCGTTTCCATTAGTCATTGAAGTGACTGCGTGTATCAGGGTCCAGGATAAAGCATTGGAATTTACATCCACATCGATGCAATAGGAACTGCCATTGGCACTCTTAAACATATTATGAGTGTTATCCATGACCAGGGAATCAAAGTCTACGGCTGACGTTGAGGTTAGATTTGCACCGACCACTTTGCTGATGGAGACGTCCATGGAAGTTTGAGGAGGTATGGTAGCCTGCAATTGGTAGATTTCTGTAGTCGCCCAACCTGCAGAAGTAAGTGCTATTACCGTTATTAGTACTGCCAGGAACGACATTATGATCTTTTTCACAAAAAATATCTCTCCTTTTGCAGTGTTCCTATAGCATTAATAGCATGAAATCATATTTTGTCAAGCAATTTCACTATAAAAAGGATAAAAAAGGCAGCCTATTATTCATAGGCTGCCTTAAATTACTTTTTGATCTTAAATTTTAGATTTTCAATTAATTACGGAGCCAGGGTCAATGTTACTGTGCCGGCATATGAACCGCTAGCTTGTGTAGCTGGAATTACGACTACGCCAGTGGCATCGCCTGAACCAGTAGCTAAACCGTAATAGATCCTTATCCAACCGCCGCTGGTGATCTGGGACTTGCTGATAACTACGCCGTTACTGGCTGAATAGGCAACTTTTGAAAGCTGAGTTCCTGAAGAAGCAGAGGCCTGATTCATGAAAGTGACGTTGATCATGTTGTTCAAGGTAGCTGAGCCGTTAGTCATTGAAGATACTGCGTGAGTTACGGTCCACGCTGAAGCATTGGAGTTAACACCAATGTCTACTGCATAGTAACTGGCATCTGAGGTCTTAAAGATGTTAAAAGTGGGATCCAAGACCAATGAACCGAAGGCTACTGATGTCGCGGTTGTAAAGACAGTGCCTACAACCTTGCTGATCGCTACGTTCATTGAGCTTGAAGACGGGATGGTAGCTGTTAAGTTGATGGTTTTTGTATCAGCTGCCATAGCTACTGAAGCGGCTAACATTACTACTACTGCTACGAACATTGCTAAGAACTTTTTCATGGTTTATCTCTCCTTTTTTTTAAGTTAGGTACTTATAATTTTATACACTTGCCGAAAGGTGCTCTCTTCACCTCCTGCCTATTATGTTTTAGTGTATTGCCCAAAAACGATATTTAGGGCTTTGCTTACTGAACTTTATTGCTGTGTGATATAGATATAGCATACGAAATGAATTTTGTCAAGTACTTTTCTTATTTCCCGTCCTGAAACAAGTTTTTTTACCGGCTATTATCAATGCTTTTTTCTCTTTTCGGCTTAATGACTTTATGGCCCACTCTGCTTTTAAAGCCAGGCCATAGCTCCTGAACCTTCTTTTGTACACCAGCTTGACCGGGCTCCTGCCCCGGGTATATTTAGCCCCCTGTCCGGCATTGTGCCGTTGCAGCCGTTGTCCCAGGTCATTGGTATATCCAGTATACAATGTCCCATCTTTACACCTCACCATATATACATAATGAGGGCTTGATCTTGTAACCATGCAGGTATCCTCTAAGAAGCTATCGGCGCATGATAAACGGTCTGGGTCGGGTAAGCAAACTCGATCTTGCGTTTTTCAAATTCTTCCATGATTCTAAAATTTATTTGCTGCTGGATGTCCATGTATTTATTATAATCACCGCCGACAACGTAATACACGATCTCAAAAACCAGGCTGAAATCGCCAAAAGAAAGAAAATGTGCCCGGTCAAAATCGGCGTCTTTGATAGTGGTAACAATGTTTTTGACAATTTGTGGTATTTCCTGCAATTGAGCCAGTGGGGTCTGGTATACTACGCCGATCTTGAATACGACGCGCCGCTTCTCCATCAGCTTATAATTACGCAGGCGCGAATCAGTAAGATCAGAATTGGAGAGGATCAACATCTCCCCGCCTAAACTGCGGATGCGCGTGGTCTTTATCCCGATGTGCTCAATAGTGCCCATAAAATCGCCAACGATAATAAAGTCGCCGACTTTAAAGGGATGATCAAAAAGAATGCAAAAATAACTAAAAAGATCCTTCAGGACAGCTTGCGCAGCCAGGGCTACGGCTATACCCCCTATGCCTAAGCCGGCGATCACTGCCGAGATCTTAAAGCCCAGGTTGTCCAGGAAAAAAATGATAGCGCCGGCCCAGACCACCAGTTTTACCAGCAACATTGTCCCCTGCAGGCTTTTTTCCAATGAAGCGTCATTAGTTTTCTTGACCAGGTAAGTCCTAAAACCATAATTAATAGCAGCCAGGATAGCTTGCACGACAAAAAATACGAGCACTCCGAGGATACAGTAATTCAGGGCTTTTTCATACGCTGCAGGGAAAACCAGGCTTTTGAGCGCCAGGTAGACTACGACAAAATAAAGCAAAGGCAGAACAATGGTCTCTAGTATGCTGGCGAGAAAATCGTCAATCGTAGTAACAGTTTTTTCGGAAAACAGCTTAATTTGCTTGATGATCCGGCGGATGACCAGTTTGATCACCAGAAGGCCGGTGATCAATATAATGGCCGTGAGCAAATACCGGAATAAGGTGTTGCCAAAAATAACAAAATCCAGGTAGTAATTGATTTGCGCGCTCATCCCTTATCCCCTTCCTGTTTCTGGTTAGTATTTTTTCTTTTCTATTTCTAGACCTTTATAATAATGTTTTAAGATCGCTTGATAATCATTTCCCTGTTCTGCCATGCCGGCAGCGCCGGTCTGGCACATCCCTACCCCATGGCCCCACCCGCCGCCATAGAAAGTAAAACTTTCAGGCAAACTGCTTGACCCCATTTTAGCTTCCACGAGGAACAGGGTACTGCGCAGGAATCCCAATCCGATGGCCTGCCGTATCAGATGTTCTTTTTCGATCAGCAGGTCCTTTTTTGTGCCTTTGATCAAGAGGGCATTAATATGCCCTGATTTGCTCCTGATTTTGGGGATAATGGCTTTTATCTTGCCGCAGGCATAATCTTTATTTAGGCGTGTTTCCAGGTCCTCCCGCTTGAATATCCTGGCCCAGCGGAACTCCGCAGGATAGCAGTATTTAGGCAAGTGGCAATAGACATCCGGTTCGTGCTTGAGCCAGTTATCCAGTTCCATATTTGTTTCAGGGAACCTTCCCTGAGCGCTGTCTGGAACGCGTTTTAGGTAAGGTTCATCCCCCCAGCCTTTTAGTTCGCTGGATGATTGGGTATGGCCGCCGCAGTTTGAAGAATACAAAGTGTGCGCTATCTTGCCGCGGTACACCGGCAATTCGCCCCTGGTGCTCTCTACTGCCTCCCTGGCCCGCTTATTTTCGCTTTTAACCCCGCTGTAGACCTGGCAATGCTGGCTGTCACAAACGTCATAACCTGAGGCCTTGTGCGGCTGGTAGTAATTTTTCTTGTACCAGGCTTCTCCCCTGGCTATCACTGCCTGGGCCTTTAACGCTTCCATGGGCCAGGAAGAGATCATTTCGCTGGGTAATACGCTGTATAGGTACTCTTCCAGGTTAACCACATTGACTAGGTTCAGTCCCTTGGATTCATGAACGGAGATTTCCAGCTCTCCCCGGTATTCCCGGTCCTCTTTCCCGCCCCAGGAGAATCCCCCGGCAAATTCAATCTGCGAGATGATGAGGGAATTATAGCTGGTGTTTTCCGGCTTGATCACTATCGTATCCCGCGATTCTAATATCACCTTTTCCTGCGGATCAGAGAAGATCATAATCTTACTATCTCTAATGGTGATTCGATAAGGCTGTTCTTTTATGCCGCGCCCAATGACCACATTATCGATACTGCTATATACCGTGAATGGCGCGGAACAGCGTAACTCTACGCTGTTTTTGGCGACTGGCAGTCCCTTGCCTGCTGTCCCGATACCTATCCTGATCTTTGGGATAGCCACAGCAGAGGCAATGGGTTGTATCAATGTGGCTTTGGCTATTCTCTTTGGAGGAATTATCTCCTCAGGTTTCTTGGTCAGCAGGGATAATAATGCTGTCTTTTTGGCTGCTGCCAGCGGCTGGGTCGGGCTTAAAATATTGATCCGGGCATACTGTTCCCAGGCTTCATTATAGTGTTTTGATTTTTCATATAATCTGGCCAGGTCCAGGCGTATCTCGGCAAAGTTGGTATCTTTTTTCCAGGCTTGCAGGTAATAGGATAAAGCAGCTTTGTCGTCATTTTTCTTTTCCAGGGTTTGCGCCAGGCAGTAATACGCCAGGTTAAAATTCCCGTTCAGCTCGATGCTTTTCCGGAAGTTTGTTTCCGCCTGGTTCAGGTCCCCTGCTGCCAGGTAGGCCCGCCCAAGCGCAAAGAAAATCTCATAATCCTGCTCGTTACTGTGGCTGGCCAAGGCCAGGTATTTCAGTGCTTCCGGTAACTTATTACTGTTATAATAACAAAGCCCCAATAAGCGCAGGCCATCCTGGTTAGCTGGATCGAGTGCCAACAGGCGCTTATACCTGCCTATGGCCTCCTTATATTTCGCCTGCCATTGAAAAGATAATCCTTCTTCCAGCAGAGTGTCTTTGAGGGCAGTCTTTTCCTGTGAGCACAGGGAATTAGTCCCTAAGCTCAAAAATATTACCATGAATAATATTTTTATTTTTATAGCTGGCTCTCCTGTATTGATGGTATTACTT
>JAQTPL010000056.1 GCA_028712895.1 bacterium
CCGCAATTTCAATTATCCCGCCAACGGTATCTCCTGCTGTCCTGGCCTGGTCGATCACCTTGATCATCTTGCTTTCTTCATCTTTGTCTAAACAGCGCACCGGGGAATTCTCTATTTTGGCCCATTCTTTAGGTGTCAGGTGCCAGGGGGAAGAATCTATTATTTTGCCGATCTGAACAGTACGGCTGAATATATTAATATCAAATTCACACAACAATTTACGGCAGACAGCACCTATGGCTACGCGTGCGGCAGTCTCCCTGGCACTGGCGCGTTCCAGTACATCCCGGATATCTGAAAAATCATATTTTAGGGCTCCAGCCAGGTCAGCGTGCCCGGGACGAGGCGCCGTCACTGGAGGAACTTTTTTATTTTGCCAGTTCTCCCAGTCGCGATTTTCTATCAGTAATCCAAGCGGCGCAGCTATGGTCAAGCCGCGTCGCACTCCGGCCATGATCTGGACGCGGTCTCTTTCTATTTGCATTCTCTGGCCGCGGCCATAACCAACCTGCCGCCGGCCCAGTTCGATATTGATATCCTCTTCCTGGAGTTCCAGCCCGGCGGGGATACCTTCCAGGATAGCCATTAATGCTTTACCGTGTGATTCACCGCTTGTTAAAAATCTCAGCATACGTTACCTCTTTCCTGTAAGTGCTTTTCGCATAATCTGTAGTGGCGCTTTTTTCCCGGTCCATAACTCAAAGGAGACCGCTCCCTGGTTCACCAGCATTCCCAGGCCGTTGGCGCATTTTATTTTTTTGCGTTTAGCTTCCTTCAGTAAGGCAGTTTCATAGTTATAAACGATATCATAGATAAATAATTTCTTGGTTAACAGCGCAGGATCAACGACACAAGGGTCAGTAGCTTTCATCCCTACGGGAGTAGCATTGATCAGGATATCCGCGTTTTTGAGCGCTTGGTGTAGCTCATCCTGGCCCAGAAGTTTCACTTTTTTCTTAGAACTCATATTTATTAGGTCAGCCGCCAGGGAATTCCTTCTATTCTCTGCCAGGTCATAGAGATAAAGAGACTGGATGTTATTCTTTAACAGGCTAATGCCGATCGAACGGCCGGCTCCCCCGGCACCCAGTAATACTACTTTTTTCCCTGGTAGTTTTATCTTATTTTCCTCAACCAGGCTTTTTATAAATCCTTTTCCATCGGTATTGTCGCCGATCAGCCTGCCACCACAATTAACAATAGTATTGACTGCTCCGATAGCCTTGGCTTCCGGGCTTAATTCATCCAATAGAGTAATAACTGCTTCCTTATGCGGGATCGTTATATTAACACCCACGAGATCTAAGGCACGAATCGCTTTAATGGCCGCCGCCAAGTCCTCAGGCGCTACTTTGACGGCAACATATACATAATCAAGCTCCAGCGCCTTAAAAGCCGCATTATGCATCAAAGGCGATAGAGAATGCTCTATCGGGTAACCGAATATCCCGCAAACTTTTGTCTTTCCCGTGATCATAATTACCTCTTAAGAACCGTCGCTGGTTGCTGGTCGCTAGTCGCTGGTTTAAGTACAGTTTCAGGGATTCTTTTACTAGAAACTAGCGACTAGATACTAGCGACTGCCTTTAGCTGCCGCTGACCATGATCTCCCTGATCTTGATGGTCGGACTGCCGACATTGCCGTAAAACTTCAAGTCATTACCAATAAGCTCTATATTTTGCAGTACCTTCAGGATGTTGTCAGCCATAGCCACACCTTGCACCGGGTAAGTTAATTGCCCATTTTCAATCCAGAGCCCGCTCACCCCTACACTAAAATCGCCGGTGATCGGATCAGCTGTATGCATCCCCATTACTTCCATGACATATAATCCCTGCTTAATGCTTTTTAATAGTTCCGCCCGGGATACTTTCCCTTGTTCCAGGTAAAAATTGTTTACCCCTACACCAGGAGAACCCATAAATGAACCGCGGCTGGCATTGCCGGTACTGACAGTTTTGTCCCGAGCCGCAGTGTAACCGTCATACAGTATTGCTGCCAGGATCCCATCCCGCACTATCTGAGTCTTTTGGGTCGGGACACCTTCATCATCATAAGGGCCAGAACCTAAACCCCGGCGCAGGCGGCCATCATCAATGATCTGTATCGAATCAGCCGCAATTTTTGTGTTTAGTTTGCCTACTAACGGGGATTTTTTGCGCTGGATATTGTCAGCGCTCACACCACCGGCAAGCATAGCCAGGAATTCACATCCGACATAAGGGTCTAATACCACCGGGATCTTCTGGGTAGGCACTGATTTCGCTCCCAGCATCCGTACTGTCCGGAAAACAGCTTTATCCACCAGTTTATCAAAATCCAGGTCACCGAAAAAACGCCGGCTTTGGCTTTCCCCGCCCACCTGTACCTTAGTATCCTGTTCTGCTTTCAATTCCAATACCGCGGAAAATAGCGTTTCCTGCCAGTGCACCTCGACTCCCTGGGTATTTAAAATGGTTTGCGTAAACTCATTATCTGTATAAACCGCGGCCAGCACTTTATTTATCTGCGGATCAGCAGCCAAAGCTTCTTTTTCCAGGCGCAGCATCATCTGCAGTTTGTTCTTAGCATCCAGCTGCCTGATAGATTCATCATAAATATTGAGCTCTTCAAAGGAAATGCCGGCTGATTGGCCAGTCGCAAGCAGATTGTATTCATCACTGATATTATAATCAGCGTTATGAATGGCAGAGGAGATCAAGGTATCAGCATCAACCTGTATATCAGTGGTATAGGATAATCCCCATTTTTTGTCTTTTAAAATCCTGATCCCGATGCCGTGGTCCTGGAAGAGATTGAACTTTTCGCACAGGCCCTCGCTAACCTCAATACTAGCCCCCTTGCTTTGGGAAATAAATACTTCTCCCGCCAAATTGAATTTATTTTTAATCTGTTTTATTAAACGTTTTCCTAAATCTAACACTATTCCCTCATCCCGTTAGACCTAATTGAAATACTGGTATATAGGTCCGGCGTTAACTTGTAGAAACACTCATATAAATTGCAATAAAAGCCAAGACCAGAAAAAGCACACCTATTTTCCGGCGGTGTTCCATTATATATTTATCATTGAAGACAAAACTGCGGCCCCAATCATTTACTTTAATGATTAAATCCGGACGGAATAAGTACCCGACACTAAACATGAGCATGATCAAGCCGGCTAGTAACTTTAATGTTTTCATGTTTACCCAGCTATCCTTTGGGCCAGGATCTTCATTTTCTGCTGCGCTTTTATTTCCTGGTCAGGAAATTTATGACTGATAAATTTCCATAATTTGAGAGATTTCCGGTAATCCCCGTTTTTTTCATACGTGTTCGCCAACACCCTTAATAAGATCAGGGGACTGTCATCTGGATCGATCATCTTTTCCAATATAGCGATCGCATTTTTATAATCTTTTACCTTTTCGTAGCCAAGCGCCGCCAGGGCATAATTCAGGCGCCAGTAATGGACACTGTTAGGATTATAATTCCAGACTACCCCTTCTTTTAGTAACGCCGCTGCTTCATCATAACGTTCCTGGACAAAACCGATCGCGGCGCTGCCGATATTATAGACATGGAAAAAATAAGGATCCAGCCATACTGCCCGGGTACATAAGGCATATAATTTGCGATAGGCAGTGGTATCAGCATCATGACGATCATGATGATGATGATGATGATCTCCATGCGCTTCTTCCGCTATATGGTGCTCATGTTCTTCTCTCGTTTCGCCTTCTGTCGGACCGCCATAATATTGCAAGGTTTTTATCCAGACAATATCTGCTGCCATTGACCGTAATCCAAAAAACATGGCCCCTAATTCAAGGTAAGGATTATCATCTACATAATGCATGGTACTAACAGGCGAAAAAGGATAAATATACCTGTTTTCAGCAGTAGTCCGCAGAGTAAATGCAACTACAGATAATATGATAATACTGGCTAATCCCCACACTACGCTCTTGGACATAATTACCTAGAACTCCTTTTTACTAAAGAATAGACTGCCGATCACCAGGAAAATTGCAGCATAGATAAGACCGTATAATAAGACCATAGATACTATATCCAGCGGCATGCCTTCCGGTATACCCAATTTATCTTTTAAATTAAATAACTGGAAATTTGGTATGGCATAATACAGCAAATACAGCAACCCTTTTGCCAGGAAAGATTGAATTCTCTCAGCCATTAGCTTTAATTCGCTGGAAAAATGACCGAGCACCCACGTCAGGAAACTAAAAGCCATAGCTGTGATGCTAGAAGTAAATACCAGGCTGGCAGTCAGTGCCACGGCTACAATAATGATCATTTTGAAGAAAATAGCAACAGCACTCCAGATAAACATGGGAGACAATGTCCAGCTGGTGGTGAGTTTGAGCAACAGGACCAACACGCTCAGCATCGTGATAATGTTAAAGCATAAAATCACCAATACCCCCAGGTAACGGCCAATGATATATTCCCAACGGTGTAGCGGCCGGGTCATCAACAGGTAGATCGTCCGGTTCTCAATCTCTTGTAATACCAAGTTAACCGCGGCGAAAATCCCGGTCATTAAAGTAAACATTTCAATACAGGCTAAACCGATATCAGTAATTACCCTGGCTTCAGTGTACGGAGCTAGAGAGGAAAACACCAGGGAACTGCCGGCCATAATAAAGATAAAGAGCAATAAAATATAAAATATTTTACTGCGGATATTCTCCATTATCGTATATTCAGCGATGGGTAATATATTCACCCCGTTCTTCCTTCCCGAGACACTGCATGTCTCCATAAAATTAATCCTGTTACATATACTTTACCAGCTATCCACCATACTCTCTTAGGGAGGGCGAGGTTCATGATGCTCCCTCCTGGCCAGACGGCATGACCGTACTTAAAAATATCTTTTCCAGTTCAGCATCCTTATTTTTCAATTGTCTCAAATCAACTATTTTCACTAATTCACCCTCTTTAATAATACCCACCCGGTCACATACTTTTACTATTTCGCTGATGATATGTGAACTCAAAAAGATGGTTTTTTTTCTTTCTTTCAACCGTAGGACCAAGGATCGCATCTCAGTGATGCCAACCGGGTCCAAGCCAGTGATCAATTCATCAAAGAAGAGAATCTTCGGATCATGGATCAGGGCTTGCGCTATACCCACGCGCTGCAACATACCCTTGGAAAATTCCGCCAACCGTTTATGTCTATTATTAGTCAGATTGACTAATTCCAGGATTTCGTCTATTTTTTTCTGCCGATCTTGTTCCAGTACCCCGCTCAGCCGGCCATAAAAATCTATTATTTCCTGGGCGCTAAGATAACGGTAGAAATATGGCGCTTCCGGCAGGTAACCTACCAAGTTGCTGGCCTTACGGTCCGGCACTTTATGGTCGTAAATAAAAGCCTGGCCGCTGTCGGCAAAAAGCAGTCCCAGCAGCAGCTTGATCGTCGTTGTTTTCCCGGAGCCATTAAGACCCAGTAAGCCAAAAGTCTCGCCCTCTTCTACTTCCAGGTTTAAATTTTTTATACCAACGCTATAGCGCGGCTTCAGAAAATATCTTTTCTTATAAATCTTGGTTAGATTTTCTACCTTAACTGCTGGCATTAAATTACAGCTCCTTTCGGATAAATTAGGCATATTTCATCGCAATCAGGGAATTTCGGGCATTTTACGCATTCACTCCATATTTTATGCGGCAATTTCATTTTATCTATTTCGCTGAATCCATACTTTTTAAAAAACTCTGGCTTATAAGAAAGGGCAAATATCTTATTAATACCCATTTCCTTTGCTTCCTTAAGGCATGCTTTGAGCAGTATAGTCCCTAAGCCTTTACGATGATGGGTTTTGGCGACAGCAAAGGCTTTAACTTCAGCCAAATCTTCCCAGTTAACATGCAAGGCGCCGCAGGCCACTACTTTGCCTTTGTCTTCAATAACCACAAAATCACGAATATTCTCATATAGCTCATTCAATGCCCGTGGCAGCATCTCTCCGTTAGCGGCAAAAGTATTGATAATTTTTTGAATCTCTTTAACATCTTTCATTTTTGCCTTACGCAGTTTCATATCTTGCTCCCTTAAATTTAAGTATGCCAGTCGTACTTACTTGTATTCGTAGCCGGCAATCAAAGCTTTCCGGTTTAAACCCAATAATTCTTTTTTCTTACCAGTCAAGAGCGCTTCCAGAGCCTGTAATACTGATTCCTGGCTGACAATTTTCCTGATAGCCAGGTATTTTCCCAGGGCTACAATATTAGCCACTTTGACTTGCCCGATCTGCTCGGCAATATCAGTAGCCGGCAGACGCATAACTTGCCCGCTATGTTCCTTTATTTCATCTTCGATCAAGCTTGAGTTTAATACGAGCAAACCGCCCTTTTTAAGGCGCGGCTTGAACCGATCCAGCGATGGCTTATTTAAAATGAGCAGGCTGTCCGGGCTGGTTATGACCGGACTGCCGATAGCCGAATCAGCGATAATCACACTGCAATTTGCAGTTCCCCCACGCACCTCTGCTCCATAAGACGGGAAATAAGTAACAAATTTATTCTCGATCATGGCTGCCTGGGCCAATAATGTCCCGGTGAACATAATTCCCTGACCGCCGAATCCTGCGATGATCAATTCTTCTCTCATCTGGTTATACCTTTGTTTTGTCTTTAATCACGCCAAGCGGGAACTGGGCCATCATTTCTTTCCGTACATACTCCAAAGACTCAGGTACTGACATTTTCCAGTTAGGAGGACATTGTGATAGTATCTCCACCATAGAATAACCATTTTCTGCTAATTGCACCTCAAAAGCTTTTTTTATAGCTTTCTTGGCTTCCAATACATGTTTGGCTGAATCTACGGCACAGCGGGCCAAATATGTAGTCCCCTCCAAGGTCGCCAGTAATTCACCGATCTTAATGGGATACCCGGCAATTTTCTCATCCCGTCCAAATGGTGAGGTACTGGTTTTCATGCCTAACAAGCTGGTTGGCGCCATTTGTCCATTAGTCATGCCATAGATAGCATTATTGATAAAAATTACTGTAATATTCTCTCCGCGGTTCGCGGCATGAATGGTTTCCGCCATACCGATGGCAGCCAGGTCTCCGTCTCCTTGATAGGTGAAGACCA
This sequence comes from bacterium, assembly GCA_028712895.1. Classification (GTDB taxonomy): domain Bacteria; phylum CAYTYR01; class UBA6262; order UBA6262; family UBA6262; genus UBA6262. The sequence continues at coordinate 7,113 of JAQTPL010000056.1, forward strand.
CCCGGTCAGGTAAGAATCTCTTGATGCCGGTGGCTACTGCCGGCGGGCGGCCATGCGCAGCTTCAGTGACATCAAAATTCCAATAATCATAGGCAAACACGGCGCAACCTACCGGAGCTATACCGATGGTTTTTTCCCTGACGCCTAATTCATCAATAACTTCTGCTACCAGGCGATGCACGATACCGTTTCCGCAACCGGGACAGTATTTATGGTCAATATCAGTCAGGCTTTCAGGTTTAGAAAATATTTTT
>JAQTPL010000023.1 GCA_028712895.1 bacterium
AGCCATAGCCACGCTCATGCGGTCCACCGCTTCTTTCATATTATTCAAAGCAGTAGTAAATCTTTCCTGGGCCCGGCTCATCTCTTCCAGCTTGTTCTCGCTGAAATCTATCGGACTGCGGTAATGCTGCGAAATCAGGAATAAACGAACTACCTGGGGCTCATATTTTTTATAAATTTCTTTAAGAGTAAAGAAATTACCCAGGGACTTGGACATTTTCTCTTTATTAATAGTTACAAATCCATTGTGCAGCCAGTATTTGGCAAAAGGCTTGCCGGTAACAGCTTCAGACTGGGCAATCTCATTTTCATGATGCGGGAAAATCAGGTCTTGCCCCCCGCCATGTATATCCAAGGTATCTATTTTCAGTTCACCAAGGCTCATAGCTGAACATTCTATGTGCCAGCCTGGCCGGCCGTTACCCCAGGGCGAAGTCCAGGATGGTTCGCCTGGTTTTTCTTTTTTCCACAGCGCAAAATCAAGCGGGGATTCTTTACGTTCATCTATCTCTACTCTCGCTCCTGATTTAAGCTGATCCAATTCCCGTTTGGACAGCTTCCCATAACCGGGGAAGGAAGCTACCCGGAAATAAACATCCCCGTCAACCACATAAGCATGCCTGCTGTTAACCAGGTTCTCCACGATCTTAATAATATCAGGGATGTGTTCGGTGACCCGGGGATATTTCAGGGCCGGCTTTATATTGAGGGCATTAATATCCTGGAAGTAAGCGTCAATATTCTTTTGGGCTAATTCTAGCGGCTGGACATTCTTTTCCTGGGCGCGCTTAATGATCTTATCATCTATATCAGTGAAATTCTGGATATAGTTAACAGTGTAACCCTTATATTCCAGATAGCGCCGGATAACATCAAAAGCCACATAGCAGCGGGCATGGCCTAAATGGACCTCATCATACGGGGTCACGCCGCAAACATACATATTAACCACTTTATTCTTAAGCGGCTTAAACTCTTCCTTCTGCTGGGTTAAAGTATTATATAAAAAGAGAGTCAAATTATTTTTCACATTCTTTCCGCCAGCGCTGGCACTGGGTGCGGAATTCTTCAATTTCTTTCTGCATTTCTTCAATTTTTTCCATTACTGGATCAGGGAGATCAGCGGTTTGCACCAGTTCCAAAGGATTATATCCCTTGATCCGCACTACTTCGCCAGGGACTCCTACTACCGTAGAATCATCAGGAACAGACTTCAAGATCACCGCATTAGCGCCAATCTTCACGTTATTGCCTATCCGGATGTTACCCAGGATCTTAGCACCGGCACCGACTACTACATTATTTCCGATCGTCGGGTGACGCTTGCCTTTTTCCTTGCCAGTCCCACCCAGGGTTACCCCTTGATAGATAGTGACATTATCCCCGATCTCGGTGGTTTCGCCGATTACTACTCCCATTCCATGATCTATAAAAAAATTATTCCCGAGTTTTGCCCCGGGATGGATCTCAATGCCGGTTACAAACCTGCCGAACTGGGAGGTCAAACGCGCCAGTAGCAACAAGCGCGCCTTAAGGAAAAACCGCCCCAGCCGGTAAAACCACAACGCGTGCAGGCCGGAATAGGTCAACACGACTTCCAGGACGCTTCTGGCTGCCGGATCTCTTTCAAATATTGCTTTGATATCACGAATCATATAAACTCCTAAAAACTGTGTCAAAATGTCAATGTGTCAGAGTGTCAAAGATTTTTACTGATCCTCTTTTGTGACACTTATTTTCTGTTCAGACTGACGATAGCCAGCGCGGCTATCGCCTGGCCCTTGCCGATGAAACCTACGCCTTCATTGGTAGTCGCTTTAATGCCAATACAATTTTTTCGCATCTTAAGCACCCCGGCAATATTTTTCTTTATCTGTTCGACATACTTCCCGATCTTAGGCGCTTCCGCCAGCACCACTATATCAATGTTGCTGGGATGGTATTTATGTTTTTTGATAATACGCAAGGTCTGGCTGAGTAATTCCAAGCTGGAAATCCCCTGGTACGTATCATCTGTAGTCGGGAAATGATAGCCGATATCCCTTTCGCCAACAGCTCCAAGCAGGGCATCACAGACAGCGTGCAATAAGACATCAGCATCAGAATGGCCTAGTAACCCTTTGGTGAAAGGAATCTTGACTCCGCCTAAAAACAGTTTACGGCCTTTTACCAACCGGTGGATATCATAACCTAATCCAATTTTATACATTTAATCCTTTCGTAACAATTTTTCTGCCAGGAACAGGTCTATGGGGGTAGTTATTTTCAGGTTATCATAGCTACCTGGTACAATTTTTACTTTTTTCCCCAACCGTTCTATCAGCATGGCATCGTCAGTGCCATAAAACTTCTGCTGGCAAGCCTGCTTATAGGCTTTCATAATCAATTTATAATCAAAAATCTGAGGTGTTTGTATACTCCATAGGTTATAACGATCAATAGTTTTGTTTACGAAAGCTTTATCATTTCCTGCTTTGATCGTATCCTTGACCGGTACTGCCGCAATAGCTGCCCCATATTTTTTTGCTGCAGCCACAGTATCTTGAATAACTTGCAGCGGGACCAAGCAGCGGACACCATCATGGATGCAAACCAGATCACAGGGTTGAATGCCCTTTAATCCATGGTATACTGAATCCTGGCGTTCTTTGCCTCCCACAACCAGTGTTACGTGGTTGAATTTATACTTTTTAATAATATTTTGCTGGCAATACTGCCGGAAATCTCGATGTATTACTACTATAATTTCATTAAATAGGCCACTCTTAATAAATCTTTGCAGGGTATGCCAAAGAACAGGCTTGCCGGCCAGGGCCAGGAATTGCTTGGGTTTAAGGTAATTCATGCGCTTTCCTAAGCCAGCCGCCACTATTACCGCTGCTATCTTCATTTGTCTTCCTTACTCTTGAGCCGGGTAAAAATCATCCTGCCGGCAGTTGTCTGCAAAACACTGGTGACCACTACTTCAAGTTTTTCACCAATCTTTTTACGGCCTTCTTCCACAACGACCATGGTACCATCTTCTAAATAGGCAATACCCTGGCTATGCTCTTTCCCTTCCTTCACCACCATTACCTGCATCATTTCGCCGGGAATGACCATTGGCTTCACAGCATTGGATAATTCATTAACATTCAGCACTATTACACCGCTCAGCGCAGCGATCTTATTCAAATTAAAATCAGTGGTGATGACTTTTGCTTTGAGCTCAGTCGCCAGTTTGACTATTTTAATATCTGCTTCTGCTGTTTCCGGGTAATCTTTTTCAAAGATGCGCAGCTGGATATTCTTGTTTTCTTGCAGCCGGTTCAATATCTCTAATCCTCTGCGGCCGCGACTGCGCTTCATGCTGTCCCCGCTATCGGCTACGGTTTGCAGCTCCTTTAAAATAAAACGCGGAACGATAAAAACTCCATCCAGGAATTTGGCGTCGCAGACGTCGGCAATCCTGCCATCGATGATCGCGCTGGTATCCAGTATTTTCAGGTCTTGTCCTTTTACGGCTTTGGAAATATTCTGGTCCAGTAAATTCAGCTCTTCTTTTTTTCGGATAGCTATGAGGAGGCCAAAATAGCCAAAAGCCATTTTAATAAGAATAGAATAAGGCATATATAAATCAGTGAGATTTTGATTCCCTATCAAGCTTACTGCATAATCAAGCAATTTAGCACCGATCAAACCAATAATAGCCCCTAAAATGCCAGCTACCAGATCATCCAGGGGGATTTTCTCGATCATCATTTCGATGATAATTATCCCTGCGGCTACGGCTGTGCCTAAAAGGACCCCTTGCGGTCCTTCACCCCATTGGAAATAACCAATAATCGGGCCAGCGATGACCACTAACAATCTAATCATCCAGATAATCATATTTTTTCACCACCCTTCTCCTAGCGTTTAGCGGGTAGCGTTAAGCGTATAGGAAAACACTTTCGCCCTATCCGCTATACGCTATACGCTTTGCGCCTCTCGTTATTTTTTCAAGCAGAAATCGATTGCTTCGCGAATAGTCTTCACGCCAATCACATCTATTTTACTCTTCAGAGCCTGCGCTTCTTTCATATTGCCGGCAGGTATGACTGCCTGCTTGAAACCAAGCTTCGCTGCTTCCTGCAGGCGTTCTTTAGCGAAGTTAATCGCCCTAACCTCTCCGCTTAATCCCACTTCACCCATCGCCACCGTCAGTTTATCTATGGGTATATTGCGCAGGGCACTGGCCACTGCACAGATGAGTCCCAGGTCACTGGCTGGCTCGTCTATTTCTATCCCGCCAACCACGTTGACAAAAACATCCTGGTTTCCCAAATGCATACCTAAACGTTTTTCCATTACTGCCATCAGCAGCAAGACCCGGTTATAATCAATTCCCTGAACCTGGCGCCTGGCTACCGGCAGGTATGTGCTGGTTACCAGGCTCTGCAGTTCTACGAGCAGGGGCCTGGTTCCTTCCAGACTGACTACCACTACCGTACCGCTGGCAGTTTCATTGCGCTCACTTAACAGCACTTCAGAGGGATTGAGGACTTCAGCCAGCCCCTTTTCCTGCATCGTAAAAATACCTATTTCGTTAGTCGAACCAAACCGGTTTTTTACGGCGCGCAAAATACGGTAATTATGCTGAACATCACCTTCAAAATACAAAACTGTATCGACCATATGTTCCAGCACCCGGGGACCGGCGATCTCTCCCACCTTGGTCACATGGCCGCAAATAAAAGTGGCGATCGTATGGCCTTTAGCCAGGTTCATTAATTGGAAAGTACATTCCCTGACCTGGCCAACACTTCCCGGGGCACTTGGCAGATCAGGATCATACAGCGTTTGGATAGAATCAATGAACAGGAACTTTGGATTAAGCTTTTTGCAGTATTCAATAACTTGCTGGATATTGGTCTCACTGACTAAATACAATTGTTCGCTGGCCACCCCCAGTCGTTCTGCCCGTAATTTTATCTGCTGGGGAGATTCCTCACCGGAAATATAGAGGATTGCTCCCCGTCGGCTCAAAGGCTGGGCAACCTGCAGAAGCAATGTAGACTTACCGATACCCGGTGCTCCGCCGATCAAAACCAGTGATCCAGGAACTATCCCGCCACCGACGATCCGGTCAAACTCGCCTATCCCGGTAGGCACCCTGTCTACATCAATAGATCTTATTTGCGACAGAGTTTGAGGCGTGCCGGCAATCTGTGTATGACTGGCTTTATGCTTGACCGGAGCGACTACTTTCTCCTCAACCAGCGTATTCCATTTGCCACAATCCGGGCATTTACCCATCCAATTGATCGCTTCATACCCACATTCCTGACAGCGAAAAATAATTTTGTCCTTAACCATTAAAACCCACTCAAAATCAGTTTTGAATTTTCCCCTGCTGATTTGTTTAAGGACAAATCAAAGCCGTGGGGACAGGTAAGTTTTGAGTTTTGAATTGAGGATGTATCTAATAAAAATTGTCCTTCACTCAAAATTTAACACTCAAAACTCAACATTGCTTTATTTAGCTATCGATGACAATCCTGATAACCCCAGGAAGTAGGCAATATCTTCATCTTCCACTACCAGGTTCATAGTCGCGGTAAAACTGCGCTGTTCCAGGATATCTTCATAAGTTGCCCTTAAGTTAATATTATTAGTTACTTTAAATACCGCGCCGGTATTAACCCAGGCTTTATTCTTATCATTAATTTTACGGTCGAAGCGGAAAGCTTCGGCATTAAATTCAAGCCGGTCGCTCTTAGGAATAGGACGCCAACCTGCACCAAACCCACCGGTGGACCGGATAAACCCTCCGTACAAGGTAAATGGTCCGAAATCCTTACCCAACTCCGCCGTAATACTGTTATATTTCTGGTCACCAGCATCATATTTAATGGTTTCACCAGTCACCAGATCATGCGGCCGTTCGCCTTTAATATTGTTGATGGCAAAATAATAGAACTTATCCGGCTTAGGCCTGATCCTGATACCAAAATCGCTGCGGGTTAGGGTATCTTCACTGTTATAATTCAAGCGATAATCCCAATAGGTCTTAAAATTGCTCACGCGGGCTAAAAGTTTTTTGGCTTCATCAGACGCGCCTCTCAGGCTGGAGACAGTTCCCTTGACATCGTCAGCCATCTGCTCATCATTCACCAGTTTGCCCAGCGTACCTTGTCCGCTTTCGATCTTAGCGGCGATATTATTCAGTGATGTCAACGCTGCATCCAGTTTCACGCTAATACTTTTGAAATTCTCCATGGTTGTTTTCAGGTCTTCCTTGGATACAGCACCACTCAAGTCATCAAGTTTGGCTGCGACCTGGTTAATGCGGACTGAGAACTGCTCAAAATTTTCAACAATACTGTCAATACTCTGGTCCTTATCGGCTAACAGAGTATTAACTTTTTCCATGACTGAATTGACATTGATAAATATTTTTTTCAAAGAATCTTTCATTTCCTTATCACCGGTAAATTCCTTAACAGCATCAGCCAGGGAGGTAAATCCTTTTAATCCTTCATTCACTACTTTATCAAAGCTTATCGGATCGATACCGATCAGCATATCGCCTTCTTTTAAAGGCCGGTCTGATTTTGTACCTAAGAACAGTTCCAGGTACTTAGTACCGATCAGGCCGGTAGAGGCAATAGTGGCCCTGGCATCATGGAAAACCGACAGGCTACCTTTGATCCACAGGGTAACCTGGGCTTTGCCCTTGACCAGATCTACTTCTGTGACCTCGCCAATCTGCACACCGGCAGTTTTAACCGGGGCCCTGACCTGCAGGCCACTGATATCATTAAACAAGACCTTAATGGTATAGCCGCGCTCCAAACGAAAATCACCAACTAAAAGAATAGCTGCTGCTAAAAGCACTAAACTGACCATAACCAGCAATCCTACTTTAGTTTCCTGGCTTAAGCCCATGTAATTCTCCTTTAAATACACAGTCAAAACGAAAAACCGTCAAAACGAGAAACAGTTGCCGGTAAGAATGAAAAACAGTATTACTTTTTAAACTAACCCCGGTCTTCCAAAGTAATCGGACCTTTGGCTGTGCCGGTAATAAACTGTTTCACGATAGGATCCAAGGTGTTCTTAATTTCCCGAGGTGTCCCTATTTGCTGTATCATACCATGATACATCATCGCTATGCGGTCAGCTACGGTGTAAGCACTGACCATGTCATGCGTCACCACAATAGAGGTCACCCCCAGTTTTTCCTTCATATTTATGATCAGGTCATTGACTGCGTCAGACATGATCGGGTCTACACCGGTAGTCGGCTCATCATATAAAATATACTGTGGCTGGGCGGCAATAGCCCTGGCCAAGCCTACGCGTTTGCGCATCCCGCCGGAAAGCTCAGATGGCATAGTGTGTTCAATACCTTCCAATCCTACTAACCGCAAACATTCGGCTACTCGTGCCTGAATTTGCTTTTCATCACTCATCAGGTGTTGCGTGCGTAAGCCGAAGCTGATGTTGTCACTTACATTCATGGAATCAAAGAGAGCTGCTCCCTGGAATAAAAACCCGAATTTTTTTTGGATACTCTGTAATTCCAAAGGGGGCAGTGTAGCAATATTCACGTCATCTACTTCGACTGCCCCTTGATCCGGTTTCAGCAAGCCAACAATATGCTTCAGGGTCACGCTTTTGCCGCAACCGCTGCGGCCGATGATCACGATGGTCTCTCCGGCATTGATAGTCAGGTCCAAGCCTCTTAAAACTTCCTGCTGGTTAAACTTTTTATAGATACCCGTTAACTTGATCATATTAACCGATCCCGATAAACTGCAGGATATTGGTGAGAAAGGTATCAGTGACCAGGATAAGCACCATGGAAATAACCACTGACTGGGTAGTAGCCTTGCCTACTCCTTCTGCCCCGCCTTCAGTCGTAAATCCCTTATAGCAGCTGATCAAAGCAATAATAATACCAAATACCACGCATTTGATCAGGCCATGAATAATATCCTTGCCGCGCATAAAGTCAATAATATCATGATAATACCTGGTTGAAGGGATAGCCATTTTATACACGCTGACAAAGAACCCGCCAATAATGCCCAATATATTTGAAAAGACAGTCAATACAGGCACCATTACCACGCAAGACAAAAAACGCGGGACCACCAGGTATTTGACCGGATTGGCGCCCAGGGTATACAGGGCATCGATCTGTTCCGTTACCCGCATTGTTCCCAGTTCGGCAGTAATAGCCGCTCCTACCCGTCCGGCAATTACAATAGAAGTTAATACCGGCCCTAGTTCCTTAACCATGGAAAAACCGACAGCAGTTCCCACATAGAGCGGTTCCCCGAGAATATTTTTAGAAGCGGCGCCCATTTGCAGAGCCAGGACCATCCCGACTGACACACTGGTCAAAGAAGTGACCACCAGCGAATTGACCCCTATTTCGTTCATTTGCTTATTGATATTTTTAAGGTCATAAGGCCGGCGGAAAGTCCAAAATATGATCTGGAAAAAAAGCAGTACTAGTTTACCGATATGATCGGCAATCCCAACTATGTACTTGCCTAGAAATTTAATAAATTTGTCTTCCTCAAGACGTTCCTCTAATTTTTGTTCCAGGCTTTCACCTGGCAAATGCTTATGCACTTTAGACTCCAGCCACTTGGCTCGTAGCTCGTAGCTCATAGTAATGTTTCGCCTACGAGCTAACAGCTATGAACTAAGAGCTATATTTATAAATTCTCGGGACTCGTGCTGAAATACCGCATATTATTTCGTAACTGATAGTCTTGGCCCATTCTGCCACTTCATTGACGCTGATAGTTTCCGGGCCCTGCTTGCCGACCAGGACAACTTCTTCGCCAATATCAATACCTTTCATACCAGTCAGGTCGATCATGCACATATCCATGCAGACCCGGCCAATAACCGGCACTCTTTTGCCTTGTACCAATACCATCGCCCTGTTAGAAAGGCTCCGGACATAACCATCGGCATACCCGATAGGCAACGTCCCGATGAAAGAATTCCGTTTGGTAATGAAAGTGCGGCCGTAACTTATACTGTTACCCTGGGACAAGCGTTTTAGATAAACGATCTTTGTTTTTAAGCTCAATACCGGATACAAGGCAATCTGTTTTTCTGCTCCTTTGAATGGCGCCAGGCCGTACATCATTAAGCCGGGACGCACCATATTGAGCGGATAATTCCTGTATTTCAAGATCGCAGCGCTGCCGCTGACATGTTTATATTTCACGGTAATTTTTGCCTGTTCCAATTCCTTAATGATCCTGGTAAATATTTCTATTTGCTGGCGGGAATATACTTCATCATCTTCAGCCGAAGCCAAATGAGTATATATTCCTTCCATTTCAATGAAGGGCAGGGCTTTAATCTTCCTGATGGTAGCTACCGCAGACAGGGGACGGATACCGATCCTTCCCATACCTGTATCTACCTTAAGGTGAAATTTTATTTTTTGCTTATGTTTTGCGGCGATGCGGGAAAGAGAACGGGCGCCGGCCAAGCTGGCAATAGTGGGGATCAGGTTATATTCCAGGACATACTTAAAATTGTTAAAAGGAAAGATACTGCCTAATATTAAGAGCGGCGCTTTTATCCCCGCTTTGCGTAAGGTTATAGCTTCTTCGATCAAAGCTACTCCCAAATAACAGCGATATTTTTCGCAAACCTTGGCCACTGCCAATGCGCCATGGCCATAAGCATCTGCTTTGACAATAGCCAGGATTTTTGTCTGCCGGCCTATTTTCCGGCTGATGTTTTTAAGATTCTGGGCAAGGGCTGGCACATTTATCTCGGCCCAAGTCGGTCTTAAGAGCAACGCCTTCTCCTTAGCGGTTACTGTACCTGTTTATTTTACCGCAGCGTACTGCGGTTGCTGCTGTAAGTTTTCAAAGCGGGCAAATTCTTCCAGGAAATTCAGCTTTATGATACCCGTAGGGCCGTTCCTTTGTTTGCCGATAATTATTTCCGCTACCCCTTTTTCATCGGGTAATACTTCCTGGTTCTGTTGCCGTTTATAATATTCTTCCCGGTAAATAAAAGCTACCAGGTCAGCATCCTGCTCAATCGCCCCGGATTCCCGCAAATCTGCCAGTTGCGGACGCTTACCTTCGGTACGTTTCTCCGGGGAACGGTTCAACTGGGATAAAGCTATTACCGGGACTTGCAGTTCTTTAGATAATATTTTGAGCGCGCGGGTAATATCGGAAATATCTTGTTGGCGGTATTCGATACGACCGCTCCGGCCAGGCATGAGTTGCAGATAATCAATAACAACCAGGCCTAAACCATGCTCATGTTTTAACCGCCTGGAGCGGGCTTTCATTTCCAGCACAGACAAAGATGGCGAATCATCAATAAATAAAGGCGCTTCCACCAGACGGCTGGCGGCATTAGTAATGCTCACCCATTCGTTTTTTGCGGAAAATCCCCCGCGGAGTTTTTGCATGCTGACTTTGGCCTCAGAACAAAGCAATCTCATAGCTAAGTCTTTGCAGGACATCTCCAGGCTAAAAAAGGCTACCGGGATCTTCTGCTCAATAGCCGCATGCATGGATATACCCAGGACCAGGCTGGTTTTACCCATACTCGGCCGACCAGCTATGATCACCAGGTTGCCTGGCTGCAAGCCGGAAGTTTTTTCGTCAAATTCGTAGAATCCGGTCGGCACCCCGGTTACCATCCGGTTACCGGTTGTCTTTTCCAGCTCATCAATAGTATCATTGACTAAATCTTTCATGGCCAGGAAACCAGTCCCGATCTTCCTGTCGGCGATCTTAAAAATAGCTTCCTCCGCCTTATCGATCAGGGTTTCCACTTCTTCGGAATCATCATAAGAAATAGAAACTATATTCGTAGCGGTTTCAATGAGCTTGCGCAGCATGCTTTTTTCGTGGACTATTTTAGCATACGTTTCCACATGCGCTGCAGTAGTGACGCTATTGATCAGGCTGGTGATATAGGCACCGCCCCCTACTTCCTTAAAATTCGACTGTTTTTTTAATTCATCGCTTAACGTCAAGGCATCGACTGCCTCACCTTTATCGTATAGCGATAATATAGTTTGATAGATCAGCTGATGGGCTTCTTTATAAAAATCGCCTGTCTGCAGGATCTCAATAGTTTTAGGAATAGCTTCTCTTTCGATCAGCATTGATCCTAAAACAGCTTTTTCCGCGTCCAGGTTCTGCGGTGGTATCTTGTCAATAAGAGATCTCTCAGCCATAAACTTACCTTTCCACAGGGACTTACTCTTTCACTACCAATACTTTCAGCTTTGGCAAAATATCGCTAGTTAAACGGATCGGCACATGATACAAACCAAGTTCCTTGATCGGTTTTTCTATTTCGATCAATTTTTTATCTATAACCAATCCTTCCTTCTTTAAGGCGTCCTGCAGGTCCTGGCTGGTCACTGAACCAAACAGCTTATCTCCTTCCCCTGCTTTTACTTTCAAGGTACAAGATATTTTTTCAATTTTCTCGGCAATTATTTTGGCTTCTTCGCGATGCTTGGCCAGGTGTTTGGCTTCTACTTTTTTTATTTCTTCATACCTGAGCATATTGTGGGTAGTAGCTTCCAATGCCAGGGCCTGCGGGAACAGGAAATTGCGGGCATACCCTGCGGAAACATCCACGATCTCGCCCTTATTGCCAACCTTAGGGATATTATCTTTCATTATTACCTTCATTAATCCTCCAATATTAGTCGCTGGTCGCTGGTTACTAGTTAAAACTATTTAAACTAGCTGATAGCAACTGTCTTATTTATTTTTCTAAAATTTATCCAGAAATCTAACAGGCCAAATAGCGCCATAACGAACCAGAGGTCCCGATTGAGAGCCACCAGGAAATAAAATAACACCTGCGGCAATTTACCAGCTTTGGCTTTATGGAAGTAGTAGTTAGCTATGCTCAATCCCTGGATAAAATAAGCAAAACCAACAACTACCAAAATACTCAATAAACCGCTGTAAAGCCAGTACTGCTGGGCAACTTTTAAGATCTTATCACTGACCAGTAAGCCACTGGGGACAATAACTCCCCAGACTAGCCAGTCGGGACACTGCCATTGCCGCAGTGCCGGCAATGATCTGACAGTGATGCCCAAACGGCGCAATAGCTTGCTGACTATTAGATAATCTATATAGACAGCAAACCAGATGCTGATCGCCAGCAGGGAAGGCCAAATAAGTTCAAGGATCCCGAGTATTCGCCAGCTATTGCGCTTGATCAGGGATAATTCTTCGGGGCCAACCCCGCGGTTTTTATAAAACTGGTAAGCTTTATCCAGAGAATCACGCAATATCTGCTGCATTTCTAAGGAAAAATTTAACTGCCCTACCTGCTCTAAAATAACTATCAACAGCACTAGACAGCCAAGCAATAAGGTCGTACTTAGAATTATTACAGGCCAGACTTTAGTATCCTTTTTTATTAAGATACCCATGGCCAATGCCGGTATGCCGGCAACCAGCAGGAAAATCAGGCTGATAAAATTAATCCCGGATAGCAGCCAAATAGCTAAAGCAGCGAATACCATACCCCCAACCGCATATCTCGTACCTTTAAGGCAGTAAAGTAGCACCAACGGGATTAAAGCCAAAAAAGTCAGCGGCGGCCAAAATAATACTATACTGGCTAATATTAAAACTGTCAAGAGACGATATGAATATGCCATGTTAAACCACGAGAACATCTTTATGAAGTGGCGTAAGGTAATAAAGCTACTGCCCGGGCTCTTTTGACTGCCCGGATGACGGAACGTTGATGACGCGCGCAATTACCAGTAACACGGCGTGGTAATATCTTGCCGCGTTCAGTCACAAAATTCCTTAAGAGCCCTATATTTTTAAAATCTATTTCTTCCTTATTAGCGCAAAAACGGCAGGGCTTACGCCTGAATTGTCCCCGGCGTCCCCCTGGTCCGCCTTCACGCCGCGGTCCGGATGGTCTTGATGCTGGTTTTGGTCTGGCTGAATACATTAAACTTCCCCCTTATTAATCAGCGTATAGCGGGTAGCGTTTAGCGTATAGATCTTGTTTTTCTATCCGCTTTACGCTCTACGCTTAACGCTAGTTTTAGAATGGTATTTCTTCGTCCAAGTTCTCTTCTTCGGTTTTAGCACTTTTGGTCGGAGCTTCTTTGGCCCATTTTGTCCCGTCTTTATCTGCTGCTTCCTGCCCCTTAGCCCGGTCGAGGAACTGGACTTGTTGTGCCACTACTTTTAGTTTGCTCTTTTTAGTGCCATCATTTTTATCTTCCCAGGAATCCTGCTGCAGACGGCCTTCGATATAAACTGAGCTGCCTTTGCTTAAATATTGTTTGATCAGTTCAGCTTGTTTGCCCCAGGCTACTATAGGAATAAAATCCGTTTTCTCCTGTGACTGCCCGGCTTTATCTTTATAGCGCTGGTTAATAGCGATGGTAAACTCTATTACCGCTTGCCCGCCAGGGATATAGCGTAACTCCAAATCACGGGTAATGTTGCCGATCAATATTACCTTATTTGCGTTGGCCACGTAACTAACCCTCCACTTTCGGTTCGGCAGAAGCTGCCGGAGCCACCTTCACTTTCTCTTTCTTAGGCTTGATCCTTCTGGGTTTTCTTACTTTGGTGGTAATAGAACGAATGATCCCATCGGTTACTTGATAGGTTTTCTTCAGGCTGTTTACTATTTCCGGGGCAACCTTAAAATTCAAATAAACGAAAAATCCGTCCCGGTATTTCTTCACCTGGAAAGCTGTTTTCTTAATACCCCATTTATCCGCATGAAGTACTTCCCCGTTACTGGACGTAATAATTTTCTCGAATTTGGCGATCAATTTATCTATTTCTTCAGCCGCTAGATCCGGCCTGAAAATAATAATGCTTTCATAACTATGCATCCTGCTCAACCTCCTCATAATGTGAAACTGGATTATTATATGTAAACGCTCATTATCGACCGGATACCTGCCTTGTTGCCTCAGCCGACAGGTTACCCGGAATAAACGTACCATATCTTTGTTAATTCTACTATAGAAACTGCCTTTTGGCAAGGTATTTAACCACTTAAGATCCGAGAATTGGCCTTTTTCGTCATATTCTCACAACCAATCCCGGAACTTGAGTTACCGGCCAAATAAGGCAAAAAGAGCAACGTGTAATTTAAAAATAAGCGGCGACAAGACCAAAGAAACAACAGCCATCAGCTTTAATAAGATATTCAAGCTGGGGCCAGCAGTGTCTTTAAATGGATCCCCGACTGTATCGCCGATCACAGCAGCCTTATGCGCGTCTGAGCCCTTACCGCCCAGGTTACCGGCTTCAATATACTTTTTGGAATTATCCCAAGCCCCGCCGGCATTGGAAAAAAAGATAGCCAATGGGACACCGGAAACAAGTGATCCAACCAGCAGGCCGCCTAAAGCAGCTGGACTGATGAAGATCCCGACCGCAACCGGTATAATTATGGCCATCACACTGGGGAAAACCATCTTTTGCAGGGCAAAAGCCGTGGTAATATCAACGCATCTGGCATAATCTGGCTTAGCTTTGCCTTCCATCAAACCAGGTATTTCCTTGAATTGGCGGCGCACTTCTTCCACCACCTTAAAAGCCGCTTCTCCCACTGCTTGCATGGCCTTGGAAGAGAAAAAGAAAGGAACCATTCCGCCAATAAACATGCCTGCTACAACAGTTGCATTCATGGCATCAATACTGAGCAAGCTGATGACCTGGCTATACGCCACAAATAACGCCAAAGCAGTCAGGGCTGCCGAACCGATGGCAAATCCTTTGCTGATAGCCGCGGTCGTATTACCTACAGCGTCCAAGGTCTCGCAACGTTTCCTGACTTCCGGTCCCATATGGGCCATTTCCGCAATACCCGCGGCGTTATCCGCAATCGGGCCATAGG
This sequence comes from bacterium, assembly GCA_028712895.1. Classification (GTDB taxonomy): domain Bacteria; phylum CAYTYR01; class UBA6262; order UBA6262; family UBA6262; genus UBA6262. The sequence continues at coordinate 14,886 of JAQTPL010000023.1, forward strand.
CATCCACTGCTACGGTCATACCGGTAATGGAAAGCATCCCGATAGCAGAAAGAGCGATACCGAAAATACCGGCAAAATAATACGAAATTATGGTCGCCAAAGCGATCACTACCAATGGTATAACGGTACTGTTCATCGCTATAGCCATACCTTCTATGATCACGGTAGCCGGACCGGTTTTGGCATTATCCGCGATCTTCTCAACAGTTTTTCCGCTGGTAAAATATTCTGCTACAAAACCAACGATCATCCCGGCCAGTAAACCGGAAAGCACTGCCCAGAAAAGATTCAAACTGCCATACCAGAGATGCGTACAAGCATAGGCTCCTACAATTAACAACACAGCGCTCACGATCATGCCCATGCGCAAAGCAGTCTGCGGATCGGTTTTTTCGTCAGTCCGGACAAAAAAGACCCCAATAATGGTAGCCACAATACCTATCGCAGAAAGCAACATGGAAAGCATTACACCTTTAGTCCCCACGTCCATGGTCGTCACCGCGATCACCAATGCTGAAACAATAGCGCCTATATAAGATTCAAAGAGGTCCGCTCCCATGCCCGCGACATCACCGACATTGTCACCGACATTGTCCGCGATCACTGCCGGATTGCGCGGGTCATCTTCAGGAATACCTTTTTCTACTTTACCAACGAGGTCAGCCCCTACATCCGCGGCTTTGGTATAGATCCCGCCGCCGACACGGGCAAACAAGGCTACGGAACTGGCACCCATGGAAAAGCCGGCAATGAGCTGGGTCGCCTCAAAGATCGCCAAAGATAAATTGGCCTGGTGCTGCAGAGCATGCCAGATATATATTATGTAAATCAAGGAAAGCCCGAAAAGACCGATCCCTACGACATTCATGCCCATTACTGCGCCGCCGGGGAAAGCTACCCCGATGGCTTCATTATAACTCTTGCTCGCTGCCTGGGCAGTCCGGCAATTGGCTTTAGTCGCTATTCTCATCCCTAGATAACCGGCACAAACAGAACAAAATGCTCCAGCTATAAAAGCAACAGCTGTTTTCTTGGAAATGCCAACAAAAAGGATAACCGCCACGATCAGGACGAAAATCGCTATCGCGCGGTATTCCCTTTTAAGGAAAGCCATGGCCCCCTGCTGGATAGCTTCGCTTATCTCCTGCATCGCCGGCGTTCCCGGGTCTTTCTTGGCTATCTTCCACGATAAATAAGCTGCAAAAAGAATACCGATAAATCCGGTGCCTAACGCGATCAACAACGAAGTCAAATCTTGCCACATCATAATACTTTGTTCCTCCTCTTGTTATTTTTAATACTTCCGTAAGATATTATTTCTCCCGCAAATTATACCGGTTCATAGTATTTTCAAAACTATGTCCCAGCAAGAATTCAATAGCTTCAGCGGCCCGCACAACTGTTTCTTTGACTACTGCCATTTCCTCTTTAGTGAACGCACCTAACACAAAATCAGCATCCTTACTGTCTGCTGTGCCGATCCCGATACGCAACCGTTTAAAATCCGCCGTACCAAGCTGCTGCACGATGGATTCTAAACCATGGTGCCCGCCGGCTGAACCCTTGGCGCGGAAGCGCAAAACACCCAATTCCAGGTTAAAATCATCAACCACTACCAGCAAATGCTCAGCTGTTACTTTATAATAGTTCATGGCCGGTACTATAGCTTCGCCGCTTTTGTTCATATACGTTTGCGGCTTAAGGAGCAGTACTTTATGCCTGGCCCGCTCGCCACGGCCGAGAATGGATTCAAATTTATGTTCGTTTAGTTTGATATCCAGCTGGCTGGCTAACTGGTCAAGAACCAGAAAACCGGCATTATGCCTGGTTTTCTGGTACTCTTTACCCGGATTGCCGAGACCGGCGATGATCCACATTTTAAACCTCGTCAATCGGTTACGGGGACGAGGCCCGATTAAAGCTTTCTTTTCGGGTCTCGTATCCGTTTACCGTGCACCTAGTTTCTATTCGGGCTTCGTTACCGTATATCGTATACCGAGAGTTATTTTTTCTCTTCCTTCGCTGGCGCTGCTGCTGCACCCTCTGCAGGTTCTTCTTCTTTCTTGCCTTTCTTGATGACTTCTGGTTCAGCCGTTGCTGCCGCTGCTGCTTCCGGAGCTATCGCTCCTTCAGCTGCGACTGGCTCTTCCAATATCGTAGGCGGTACGATGCTGACCAGCATCCGCTCGGCTGGAGTAAGGACTTTGACCTGGTCATCGGACAGCTTCAGGTCACGCACATGGATCGATTCGTTGATCTTCAGGCTGGATACATCGACCATAATATGTTCCGGGATCTGGGTAGGCAGACATTCAACTTCCACTTCACGCTGCACATATTCCAGAATACCTCCCTCTTTGATTCCAGGCGCTTCACCTGTGACCATAACCGGCACATTAACCTTGATCTTATCTTTAAGCGAGATAGCCAGCAAATCAATATGCAGGATATTGCGAGATACTGGGTCGCGCTGGATCTCTTTGATAATTGCCGTTTTTGCTTCCTTTTTATCCCCGCCGAATTTCAGGGTTAAGACCACATTCTCCCCGGCTCCGCCATGGATGATCCGGTTAAATTCTTTCACGGCTATACCCAGGGAAATTGGGGTTTGTTTCGCTCCATACAAAACAGCGGGAATGGTGCCGGCAACACGCAAGCGCTTGGAAACGCGGGTTCCCTTTTCTGCTCTTTCCTTCACTTCCAAAATTACTTCTTTCATCAGCTTTCTCCTCCTTTTTTATCGTACGAAAATCCTTTTTTTTATGTCGTACGGCTCTCGGCAGGCTCCGGTGTATGAATTACCACCCGGTTACCTCCCATGTTTTTTGCTTTTACTAAAGCTTTTTTAGTCATCTCAATAATCGTTTCCGCTGTCATATGACCATCCAGGCCATTAAAGTTACTGACCCCTACGCTCACTGTTATTTCCAATTTCCCTCCGCCAGCCACGTTTATTTTCTGTTTTTCGACCTCCCGGCGGATATGTTCGGCTATTTCCACCACTCGGGAAACATTTTCTTTGATCCGATGAGCTACGTTATAAGCCCCCTCTTCACGGGTTTCCGGCAGGATCAGGACAAATTCCTGTCCGCTGAAACGAGCGGCTACATCAGTCAGGCGGATGCTGTTCTTGATCAGGGCAGCTACTTCGGTAATGATCCGATCGCCTTCTTTATGCCCATATACGTCATTTAGCTTATTCATATTATCGATATCGATCAAGACCAGGGAAAGATAATGGGAATACCGCCTGGCGCGGTCCATTTCCTCAGCCATCCGGCGCTGAAAATAACGGTGATAATACAATTGTGTCTGGCTGTCGGTCACGGCTTCTGTATAAAGCTTGGCCTTTTCCAAGGCGATAGCTGCCTGACCAGCCAAGGCTTCCAGAATATCGATATCTGCCTGGTTATAAATTGCTCCAGACTGCTTGTTGTCCAGGCAAACCAGGCCGGTTAAATTACCCCGGTAAAACAGCGGTATCACCACTTCTGCGCTGATCCGGCGGAGATCTCCGAAGATCTCTTTCAAATTCTGTTTCGAAAGATATTGTTCGGCTTCCTCCTTGATCAGGATACTACGGTTCTCTTTCAACCAGGCAATGAGCGGTGCGTCCTGGCGGATAGAATATTGGCTCATTAAACCTTTTTCCAGGGCATAACCCGCCCGGATATCATAATTCCCTTCATTATTCTCCAATAGCAAGCTGGCTTTGAGCATCCCGATATTTTTAGCCAGCATCTGGATCAGGAAATAACATAATTCATTTAAGTCCAGCTTAGTAATAAGCAGCTGGGTTGTTTCTTTCAGCGCCTTCTGGTATTCATATTTATTGCGATAGACGATCACATCAATGACCTGTTGTAGTTTATCTTTCATGGAGGTAAAGAACATGACCGTAATAATGATCGCTACTGCTAATAAACCAGCCAGGGACGGGCTGAAAATTGGCAATAGGGCATTCGTCAACAGCACATAACACAGAGCCACCAGCATGCTGTTAACAAATAAGAAAATAAGCTTATTAATGATAATATCTATTTCTACCAGCCGGTAACGCAAAACCGTGATCACTACCAGTACTAGCCCCAGCATGGTGAAAAGATAACCAGAAGGATAAAATTCAATCCCTTTGATACCCAAAAAATCAATGGCACTGAGCGGCAAGATGCCTACGGTGCAAAAAAGATACCGGATCTGGCTGTATTTCAACGATGATGTTCTCTTCGCTTCCCGGTAATGCTTATACAGGATATAATTAATACGGGCATAAAGAACAAGATAAAAAACAGCGAATACCCCATGCACTATCCCACCTATAGGAGTATAGCCCCAGAAAAACTGACGATACCCACTGAAAAATAAGGGATTAAGCATGGCGTTCATAGCGAAAACCAATCCCCCGATATAGGGAATGGTCAAGGACTGGCCCCGGCTTTTAATATTTAGAAAGATCACGGTATAATGATAGAGCAATATCGGTATAAAAATAAAGCCAACATATCCCAGCCGCAGCAAAAACATGATCAATTCTCTGCCCGCAAAATAATTGGCCAAAGCGAAACAGATCAGCCACAAAGTACTGGCTATACAGGTAAGGCCGAGCAGGATATTGACCCGGGCCCGGATATTTTTGACCAGGATAAAAGAACCCAGGAAAAACAAACTACTGCCTATGATCAGGTACGGTATGGTGTTAAAAGCCATGTGACCTCAAACAACTGCAGTTTTGAGTTAGAAGTTTTAACTTATAAATTAAGGTTTAATTACCATAATTCAAAACTCAAAATTCAAAATTTATAACTGTCTCTTAAATAAACAGCGAGCTCAGTGATTCTTCTTCATGAATACGCTTGATCGAATCAGCCAATAATTTAGCTACGGATAGTACTTTTATTTTCCCCTGGGCATCTTCCCGTAGAGGAATGGTATTAGTTACTATTACTTCCTTAAGCACTGATCCCCGGATACGTTCCAGGGCCAAGCCGCTCAACACCGGATGGGTGCAAGCCGCGTAAATATCCAATGCCCCGTTTTTCTTTAGTACCTCTGCTGCTTTCACCAGGGTACCGGCACTATCAATGATATCATCCAGGATCACTACATTTTTACCCTGTACATCCCCGACTACATAATTCATTTCCGCCTTGCCTGGCGCCGGTCTTCTCTTATCGATAAAACCCAAGGCTGATTCGCGCTGCAGCCGTTTGGCAAAAGCCCTGGCTCTTTCTACCCCGCCGGCATCCGGGGAAATAGTCACCAGGTTCAGGATCTTTTTATGGTTAAAATATTCGACCAAGACCGGCGCGGCAAATAAATGATCAACCGGTATGTCAAAATAACCTTGCAGCTGGCCCGCGTGCAGGTCCATCGCCAGGATACGGTTCGCGCCGGCTTTAGTGATTAAGTTAGCCACCAGCTTAGCCGTGATCGGCACCCTGGGTTCAACTTTACGGTCTTGCCGGGCATAGCCGTAATAAGGAAGTACTGCCGTTATCCGGCGGGCACTGGCCCTTTTTAAAGCATCGATAATGATCAATAATTCCATTAAGTTATTATTCACCGGAGGACAGGTAGGCTGAATGACAAAGACATCCTCGCCCCGGACATTTTCCTTGATCTTGACGTTTATTTCGCCATCGTTAAAGTTAGCCACCTCTGATGCTACTGGTCTGATCTTCAGGTGTTTGCTAATTTCTTCCACTAATTTTAAATTGGCATTCCCGGCGCAAATCCTCAAACCATTAGACATAGTATCCTCCTGGAGTTTGTTGTAGGGGTGAGAAGTAAGTTTGGTCTGAGGTCGTTAGGCCTGGGCTTTAAACTACAAACTTTAGACTTACTTCTATACTTACTTCCACAACCTATAACTTTCTACTTGTATAATAAGCATTAGCCGCGGCCAATTGATGTTGATCGTTAATACCGGCAACTTCCTGGTTACTGGTACAGACCAAGGCCCCGATACAGGCGCCCTCTTGCTGCAGTAAGCCAATCGCATCAGTCAGGTAATATTCCTTTTTTTGGTTATTCGGCTTTATTTTTCTAAGTATCCGGAAAAGTTCAGGCGCTTGAAAACAATAAATCCCGGTGTTTATCTCCTGGACCTGCTTTTCCTGCTCTGAAGCATCTTTTTCTTCGGCAATTCTCACGACCTGGTCGCCAGCCCGGATGATCCGGCCATAACCAGTTGGTGTTGTCATAACAGTAGTCAATATGGTAGCGGCATTACCCTGCCGCTGATGCAGCGTCATTAGTTTTTGCAATGTTCCCTTGGTGATCAAGGGGACATCAGCACATAACACCAAAACATTACCGCGGTAACCAGCCAAAACTTTAGCTGACTGTAATACCGCATGCCCTGAACCAAGCCGTTTGGCTTGAAAAACAATAGTAACCTGGCCATATCCCGGATTATCCTGTATATGGCCAGCCACTGTTTTGCCGCGAAACCCTAACACCAATATCTGCTGGTCCATACCCAAGGATAATACCGTGTCTAAGACATGGTCTACAAGCGGTTTCCCGCCCACTGTATGTAATACTTTGGGCAAGGTTGATTTCATCCGGGTACCTTCGCCGGCACCCAGGATCACGCTGGCAAATCCCTTGAACATGCAAATTCCTTTAACTAAATGCTGGGAATAGGGTTTAGTGAGTAGAGAAAGTGCAACCACGACTCAGGTTGCACTTTCTCTAAAATTATCCCTCATAACTCCTCTGGGGCTAGGACTCGAACCTAGAACAGGAGATCCAAAGTCTCCGGTGTTACCAATTACACCACCCCAGAATAAATACGCTTATAGAATTAGAAACGCTTATAGCGAATGGTCTATGCGTATAGCAGAAGCATTATTGTCTTGTTTCCGCTATTAGCTACATGCCATTCGCGCCCTTGTTTTCTGGGGGCTCTTTCAGCTTTTCTTCATAAGCAGCAATGACTTTATCTTCAATGAGTTTCCTGGTTTCATTATTCAAGGGATGGGCGATGTCCTTGAAAGTGCCGTCCTTCAGTTTGCGGCTGGGCATCGATACGAATAATCCTTTGTCACCGCGGATCACTTTTAAGCCGCTCACCACAAAACAGTCATCAAAAATTATATTGGCAAAGGCTTTGAGCCTTTTTTCCGCTTCATCCAACACTAGATTCACTTTTACTGCCGTAATCTCCATGCTGTCCACCATCCCCCATTAGAATACACATTTTCCCCGGTGCCGGGGCAAGGAACTCCCGTTCCATATCCAAAAACTTTTAGCTTTAGAAAACACCTCCTTGATTCGATTCTCAGCTGTCCGGCTGGGTACCAGCCCAAAAACAGTAGAGCCGCTGCCGCTCATAAGGGCTGCGGTGGCTCCTAAGGATAATAAACGGTGTTTTATTTCTAAAATTAATGGATATTTACTGATGCATACCGATTCTAGATCGTTCTGCAGGTATTCTTTTAGTTGATTAAAACGCTTCTGGATCAGGGTTTTGTGTATAATTTTAATATTTTTTGGGTGTTTAGTCAAGCTTATTTTTAAGTTTTTATAAGCCCAAGCTGTGGAAATACCCAATAATGGCTTTACCAGAACCAACCTGAATGCAGGGATTCCCGGCCAGGGATTTAATATTTCCCCCCTCCCCTGAGCCAGGGCAGTGCCCCCGCCGATAAAAAAAGGCACATCTGATCCTAAGGTACCGCCGATTTGTACCAACCTTTTGTCAGTCAGGTGAAGTTGCCAGAGGTAATTCAGTGCTTTTAACGTGGCTGCGGCATCGCTGGAACCGCCTCCTAACCCGGCCCCGACCGGGATATTCTTCTGTATCCGGATACTGACCCCGTAAACAGGCTTCTTCAAGCGCCTGGCTTCCTCTTGCATAACTACGGCAGCTTTGTACACCAGGTTATTTTTATTGAGCGGCAAAGTCTGGTCTGAACAATCAAGTATAATACCCTGCGGCGCTTTACTAATAGTCAGCACATCATGCAAGGCGATTTCCTGCATTACACTGGCCAGGTCATGGTAGCCGTCAGCGCGCCTGGACAATACTTGCAGCATTAGGTTGATCTTAGCATAAGCTTTTATTTTCATACACCCTTCTTAATCAAGTTATTGGGTATTGGGTTTGGAAGTAAGTTTGGTCCAAGGTCTTTGGAAGTTAGGATTTAAACCACAAACTTCAGACCTCCTTCCATACTTACTTCTAAAACCTACAACCAATTACTGGAAATCCCGCAGGAAATCTGAAAGCTTTTTCTCTTCATAGGTGGCTGGCAATTTTAGTTTAAACACGTCCGCGCTAATTTGCTCATTAAAAGAAAGCCGGCTGAATTTAAAAGTCGCCTTCTGCCGTAAGTCACGGTCATAGACACTCACCAGCCCCGGGTAATACCAGTCTCCTACTTTGATGATCCCTGCACGCTCCACTATCCTGATCGCTTCATTAGTCCGCAATGACCTGACCTCATGCCTGGTAATGACTTTTGTTGCTTTATTCACCCAAGCCAGGTTTTGCTGCCCCTCAGCGATCCAGGCAACTTTATAAGACTTGCTATTTTCCGTTATAATTATATTCTGTCCTGTTCCCAGATCAAGCCTGGAGCCATAAATAAATCCTTGTAACAGGTCATTGATCGTAAAAGCCGGCCCCAATTCATCAGTTCTGCCTTTGACCAGGATATTCCTGATTGGGATAAAAAGCTGAAAATCATTCTGGTCGATCACTACCATAACCACCGGAATGCCTAAAATACCGGCTATTTCTAAACGCAACAGGTTTGGTGAGGAATAATATATTTTCTGAGCCAGGATATAATTTCCGGCACTGCTTTGCAATTGTACTTTCACCCAGCCTTGTAAACTTTGGATCTCAGCTTGCGACTGGGACTGCTGGCTCATGAAAGCACCCGGGCTGAGCGTACTGGGAAAATAATGGCGGTTACAGCCAGTGAGAGTAATTAAAACACCGATCAATAGTAATTTTCGCTGCAAGTTAGTTCCTTTAGTAAACAGGGTTAGGGTATCAGGTAATCAGGGGAACAGGAAGTGGGCATCAGGATAACAGGAAATCAGGTTTTCTTGATAACCTGATCTTCTGATTACCTCTCCCTGATAACCAGATAACCTGATAGTCTTAACTTATCGCTGGATCTCCTTTATTTTTCTTTTTAACATCTTATTCTGGGGATTAGCAGCCAGGGATTGACGCCAGTATTGGAGGGCTTCTTCAGTGCGTAATAAGGCAGCATAAGCATCGCCCAGGTGTTCCAGGACAACCGGGTCGCTTTTCATATAGATTACTGCTTTGGTCAGATATTCCAAAGCCTCACTATACTTTTCCTGGCGGAAATAGAGCCAGCCGAGGCTATCCAGAAAAGCGCCATTTTCAGGTTCCAGGGAAATAGCTTTTTTAAGATACCCTTCAGCCTCAACCAGGTTTTCCCCCCGGTCAGCATAAGAATAGCCCAGGTAATTCAATGCCTGTGAATTCTTGGAATTATAACTGATCGCTTTTTGCATAGCTTCCACCATCTGGGGAAATTCACCTGTCTCATCGTAAAGGATCCCTAAACGAAAATATAACTCATCTATGTCCGGCTCTTTGCTGGTCTGTCCCAAGCGTAATCCCTGCTCATTCTTAAGGATAATAGACTTTTTATAGGCAGCCATAGCTTCGGAATATTTTTTAAGGTCTGTATAGATTACACCCAGAAAATAATACAACAATAGGTTATTTTTATCAGCGGCAATAGCTTCCTGCATCACCTGTAAAGCCTTCTTCGCCTGCTTTTGCTGCAGGTAAAGATATCCTAGATGAAGATAAATACTGCTTTTAGCGGGCAGAATGGCCCCGGCTTGTGACTGGTTGAGCGGTTGCCTGGTCGAGATCTGGTCTAACCGCTGTAGCGATAATTCATAATAAGAAATGGCTTGCTTTAATTCTTTCTGTTCTTCACTGATCGCGGCCAAATAAAAATAACTGGAAACAGAAAGGTCATCAGCTACTTTTTTTTCGATCTTAGTAAAAACCTCGGCGCTCTTAATAAATTCTTTCTGCTCATAATACAAGACACCCAGCCGGTATTGGGCCAGGCTATTGGCAGGATTTAATTTAATTAACTGTTGATATGTTTCAATCGCCTGGAGATAATCCTGGTCCCTTTCGTAAGCTTCAGCCAAGCCAAAATAGGCCATCAAATTCTCCGGCGCCAGCTTGATGACCTGTCCATAGGTCGCAATCGCTTCTTTGTTCTTGTCTACAGCCAGGTACGCGCCAGCCAAACTCATATAAGCTTCTGCCTGTTCAGGGGCCAGCTGGCAGACTCTCTGCAATACTTCTATCGCCTGGCTGTAATTGCCGATATTCACGTACAAGGTGCCCAGGATAAATAAAGCCGCCTGGTTTTCCGGCTCTAAAGAAACAACTTTCTCGTATACAGGCACAGCTTCCTTAATCTTGTTCTGGCGAATTAAGATAGAACCGTAGAGGAAATATGACGGGATATATTTTTCATCACGTTTGATAGCTTCCTGCGCTTGCCGGATAGCCTGGGCAATATCCCCACTTAAACTATAGGCCACGCCCAACTGGACAAATAAGGGAGCGCGCAGTGAATCATAACTTAAGGCCTGCTGGTAAGATTCGATGGCTTGCTGGTATTTACCTTCCCGTTCCTGCAATAGTCCCTGGATAAAATAAAAATAAGCTGCCCCGCTCCGGTCAATTTCATACCCAGATAGAGGAACGATAAAAGCTCCTAAAATAAAAAAAACCAGGATCGCCGGTAATAAGATTTTTAATTTTTGTGACATTATTCCACTCGTATAAATTATTTTTTAGCCGGTTCGGCTTTTTTAGCCGGTTCCAGCATAGTAAAAGCTGTTAAAGATAAGGCAATTTGCATTTCTTCCGGGTCTAAATCATTGACTTTGATAAAGAGCCCGTCTACCCGGGTCAGGCGCTGCATTTTTTCCAGTTCTTTTAGATATTCTATTAGTTTGGGATAACTGCAGCCAAAAATTACTTGAATCGGCACAAGTGTATATTTATCAATAGTAACGACTGAGCCAGGAACAATGGAACTATATTCCTTAATGCCCAAACGGGAACCGATCTGGGCTAGATCCTGTACCAATTCGGCGATGTTAACATCATTGGGCAATCTCCTCCGGATCAAACTGATCTTGCGATTATTATCGTAAATATCCCGTTCCAATTTAGGCACATACGATTCATCCTTCTTATTCTTGGCAAAACTAACTTCCATCGCCTGAAGCTGGGTGCTTAATCCAATAAGCTTTTTTATTTGTTGCCCAAATAAAAGGAAATAGGCGCTGGCCAGGCACACGACAACGGCTGCGGCGATGATCGCTAATTTAATTTTGGTGGTGAATTTGAATTGCATTATTTCTTGTCCTCTGGTTTTTTATCTGGCGCCGGTGCCGGATTCAGAATGTTACATTTAATGGTCCACGCGACTCCCTGTTCTGTCCCGATCGCGGCTAGTTTAGCCCCGGTCAGGACACAGCTACTGAAATGAGGCCACTGTTTCAGGTTAACCATAAAATCAGCTACTCCGGCTGATTTTGTGGCTAAGCCAACGACATCCAGGTTCAAATTTGGCGGAGGCCCGGCTTTTTTCTTAGCACCTTTGCCTTCTTTGGCGGTTTTAGCGGTAATCGCCGCTTCTTCCGGGATATCCCCGGAAATAATCACTTCTCGCAACCAGACACTAGAAGGCATAGAAACGACTAGTTCCTCCAATACCTGCGCAATAGGGGGGGTAATTATATACATTTCTTTAAGTATGCCTTCAAACTTGGTTGCTTCAGCCAAGGTTTGGGCTGACTCCTGGGTCCTTTCTACTACATATTGCACATTGCTCAAAGCTTTTTTCATATCCGCAATACTGGTTTCCTTCTGTTTGATCTTAAAAGCCAGCAACAAGTAGAATAGTAAAATCAAAGCTGCTGTGGCTAACCCAGCGCCGACATAGTAAATCTTAAACGATATTCCTTCTTTGCGCATATTTTCAGGCAAGAAGTTAAAGCGTTTTTCATTTTTTTTGGCCTTCATAGCCAATCCGATTGCCGTGACCAGGGATGGGCCAATTTCCTCCAGTAGTCCAACCGGGATATTTTTTATTTCATTCTTAACGTTTTCCAGGGGCGGATTGGCGATTTCCAGCGGGATATCAATTTTTTCTTTCAGGAATTGCAAGACCTGCCGCAATTTACTGCCGCCGCCGCAGACAAAAGCCAGATCAATTTTTTTGTGTTCCTGCAGTTGAAAATAACTCAGGGAATTGCGGATCTCAGTGGCAATACGTTCAAACTGCGGGGTAACAGTCGGGGGTAAACCTTCTTTTATCTTCGAGTTTTCAGCTTTTTCATAATCCAGGTTTAGTATATCCTGGATTACCCTGGTCAGCAAATTCCCTCCCAAAGGGACATTGCGGGTAAAGAGCATATCCAGCCCTTTGGTCACCACTACTTCTGTGGTCGCAGCACCCAACTCGATGATGCCGGTAGTTTCCACGTTTAACCGCGGTTTCAGGGCCGTAATCCCTCTCATCAAAGCAAAGGGGACCACATCGATCGATTCTTGTTCGATCCCGATCTCACGCATTAAGGCCATATTTTTGTCAATTTCTGTTTTGGGAACAACGGCAACCGATATCCTGACCTTCTCCTCTTTCGTGGTAGTCGGATCATCTAAAGTATAAAAATCAACCGCTGCGTCTTCAACCGGGAACGGGATCTCTGCCTCGATCTCAGCAATGATCATTTTCTTTACTTCTTCCCGGGAGAGGCGCATAACCGGGCCTTTCGGCAAGGAAATGACGCGGTTAATCACTAATTTGCCGTTTAAGGCGGTGACTACTTTCTTGGTTTTTAGGCCGGATTTGGGCAGAGCGGCTTGGATGGCTTTAAGCAGAGCTTTATGGCGGTCTTCCTCATTGGTCAGGTCAGGAATAGCTTCAATCGGTGCATAGCCGACATGTTTTAAAATAATTTCCTTGCCGGTTTCGACAAGCTCGACGGCTTTTACATTATTTGCACCAATATCTAAACCAATAACAGATTTAGCCAATACTGACCTCTCCTAAATGTTGTTAGATCAAATACGAATGATACAAGATATAGTATAGCTATTTAATTATATGCTTATTGTTTTAGTTTGTAAAGTTAAAAATAGTCACGAGTCTCTGGTCAACGGGTCCCGAGTCAAGGTAATATATATGAATAATAAACTAGACTCGCGAACTCGAAACTCGCAGACCTGTTTTAGAATGTATCCCGCCAGGATTCTGTCAATACTGTCATAGTCCCGGTCGGGGTGACCTGGCTGGCGAATTTATAAAGACGGTTGCTGTCAGAACCGATATACAGGTTATTGCCATAAATAGCCGGGGAAGAATCGACATTGCCCTGGGTGTTATAACGATAGCGGCGGCTCAGGTTACTGATATTAAGCGCGACCACATAATTATCATCATTACCGACAAAGAGCTGGTCATTTTGCACCGCCGGGGTAGAGTCAACCGCGTGACTGGTATTATAGCTGTCTACCTGCCGGCCATCCCGGCAGCGGAATTGATATAATCTCCTGGTGCCTGATCCTACGAAAATACTGTCCTCTTCCGGCGAATAAACCGGAGACGACTGAATATCTCCGTAGCTCCTCCTGGCGATCCAATGCCACCAGCCGGAAGGATCAAAAGAAACAACTGTTCCGCCCATTGAGCATTGGTAAATAAAAGTACCGCCGCCATATGGCTGGCCATGCCAGTACCAATAACCGCTTTCGGAAACACAAGCCGTGCTTCTGACCGCTCCATCCATATCTTCCGGCCACCCCGGTACCAAGCTCGCCGTAACCAGGTTAATGGCATAGAAATAACTGTTGTCCGCGCCAATATATAATACACCAGCAGCAGTGTCAATGGCCGGAGAAGAGTAGATAGCTACATTATTACTGATCAGGAAAGGCCAGCCCACTTTAATATTTCCGGTTTCATAGTCAAAAGCATAAACCCTGCCATCATCACAGGCAGTATAGATCACGTCATCAACCGCGCACGGCGAAGCCCGCCAGGGACGCAAAACAGCGGGATTACGGTAGCGCCAGACCAGGGCGCCGGTAGTCAGATTGAGGCAATAAAAATAACCGTCGAGTGAACCAACATAGACATAATTTTTGTAAATGCACGGCGAGGACAGCACATCATTGCCGGTGGTATAGGACCAGATAAACCCGCCATCTGATGCCCGGATACAATAAACCTTATTATCGTCACAACCAAAGACTACCCGGCTCTTGTCCACCGCGGGAGAAGAATTGATATCGCCGCCCGCGGTATAATACCATTTCTCATCCAACTCACGGGCTACGATATGCTGCGGGAAACTATAACCGGTCCGCTCCGGGCAATACTTGAACATAGGCCAGTTGCCCATCAGGATCCTGACCCGCAAAGTCTTTTGCACCCCTTTATAAGTGCCAACGGATTTCAATTGCACTGTTCCCCCATCGCCGTCCTCCAGGGTGACCGTGAAACTACCGCCGTTAAAACTCATGGTCGCGCCGGTGCGCCAGCTGGAATCATAATCCAGCTGCGGCAGGGACCAGCTTAATCCCGCTTCCGCGATATATAAAGCAATAGTCGTATTCTCGGAACCAGCGGCCATGCGCACATCAGTGGTCAGGATATTAATAAATAGCAATCCCAGGAGTAAAACAAAAAGCACTATCCCGATAGCCATAATGAGTATCGCGCCGCGTTTATTCTTCAGATACACTTTAACCTCGTTTATTGTTGCGGTTTATTCCTGGGAAATACTTTTGTCGCCAGATTAACGGTCTGAGCGTTATTGGCCACTCGTATCCTAATGGCGATCTGCCCTTCATATTCTAAAGTAAAATATAATTTAGTAACATAAGTCGCTACTACGTTAGTATCTGACCCGCCGGCAGCATAGGTCACTGTACGCTGCAGATCCCCATTGAGCTGCGGCTCATACCGTACTGTCTGCATATCATCAGGGTTTTCCAGTTCCAGCGGCGCGCTGAAATCGATCCGGTCACGATTAGCATCAAGCGTAGTAATGGTAATGGTGGAAATATCCGCCTGCCTGATCTCCCGGGCCATTTTTTCCGTCGCTGTGCGGGCCTGTTGGACAATATTTGTTTGCACATCCTGGTACTTATACGCATTGGTTGTCTCGCGCAGGATATCATACAGGACTATCACTATCAGACTGATAATGACAATGGCGATGATAAACTCTACACCACTCAAACCTTTTTTATTGCGAATTAAGCGAATGTTAGCGAATTTCGCTAATAAAAATGCTTTATTCGAGATATTAGCTATCATTCGAGTTATTCGGCTCATTAATAGTTTCCTTTGATCGCCCGCAGCACTACGCTTTGCGTGTCATTTTCCCAGGATACGGTCACAGTAACACGTTTGAATCTCGTTATTGATGTTGACACCAGGTCGAGATTAGTTTCACTGACATAATCAACGATCACTCTTCTCCTAAACCCGGTATACTCTGTCATTATTGTATTATCCACTTCCCTGGGAGGGCTCTCGTTAAAGCCGTCAAAATCGTCAACATCGTCATAGTTCCTGTTGGTCGGATTCCCCGCCCGCGTCTCCAGACCATCTGGGCCTAAACGGGATGTCGTATCCGGACTCGTCGGGTCTTCATCAAATTTTTTGCACATTATCTCTTCCATCAGATCCTGCGCCAGCATATTAGCCACGGTGATCTTCTGGGGATCCTTGCCTCTTTTTACGCCCTGCCCCAAGACGGTTATCAGCGGTACCAGCGCTACCGTGATCACTACCACCGCGACCAGGATTTCAGCGAGCGTAAACCCGGCTATTTCGTTGGATAATTTAAATAATCTCATTGAGATATTCCCTGGATGATTTCGCGGATTTCAAAAACTATTTCGCGGATAGTCATGGTTTGGTCCAATAGGCGCGGCCGGTATTGTCTTCCACCCAGACAGAATAGGAATCAGCACCATATTGCAGTACGGCTTTACCGCCGCTCGTGTTGCGACCCAAGGGATCAAATTCTATATACTCTGTCCCAGACGGGAAACCCGCCGAAACAAGATCGACATTATGGTGCTCCCCTTTAGTAAAATCACGGATCATGGGTTTACGATGGACGGGATCAGTGATGGGAGTGCTAAAAGTATTGGTATAAACAATATACTTTTCTTGCGCCGGGTAAAAAATAACACCACTTTTTACCTGGGTGGTTTCAGCGGTTTTCTTGGCCAACATAATATCAGATACCAGCAACCTTGAGGCAGCTTTAGCCCGGTAGCTGAAAATCCCGGTCATGGAGATAAGCAGCACCGCGGTCAGGAACCCTATCAGTGCCAGCATGACCATGGTTTCAACCAGGGTAAATCCCTTTTTTTTAAATATCCTAATTATCATATTTGTACTATCCTAGGTATATAGAAGTATGTTATTAGTTATGGAAGTAGGTATAGAAGTAGGTCTGAAGTTTATGGTTTTGAGCTTACACCCCTACACCATAGACTAAACTTACTTCTTAACCTAACACCCAAATGCTAACTATAAGAAATTGTACCTAAATTAAAGGTTATTTTCAACTTTTTTAAATATTTTAAAATTTCCCAGATGAAGTTTTTGCAAGACAAATTTCCCGACAACAGCTACGGTAGCTAAGCCATAAATAGCCGAGTTCAGGAAATTAATAGATGAAGCTTCCTTAAAATAGCGCGCCGGCACAGGCGTCTCTCCCAGCCGGAATCCGAAATAAACCGCTTCGGCCAGAAACTCCGTGTCAAACACGAAGTTATTAGAATTATTCTGCCAGGGGATAGTTTCCAACACTTTCCTGGTATACGCCCTGAACCCGGTATGAAACTCGCTTAAGTTCTGTCCGAAAAAAATATTTTCAAAGAGAGTAAGAGCCCGGTTGCTGATATATTTATACAACGGCATGCCGCCAGCCAAAGCCTCTGCCCTGGTCCTGATCCTGGATCCCAGCATGACATCATACAACCCATCGGTTAATGGTTTGATCATATAGGGAATTAGGCTGGAATCATATTGGTAATCAGGATGGACCATCACTACAATATCAGCGCCTTGCTCCAATGCTTTTTGGTAGCAGGTTTTCTGATTACCGCCGTAACCCAGATTTTTTTCATGCGCAAATACCTGTAATCCTAATTCCCGGGCCATACTTACCGTATTATCGCCGCTGGCATCGTCTACAACAATAATTCCATCAACTATCCCGGGGGGGATATCCTGTACTGTCTTGGCAATAGTTTTACCAGCATTATAGGCAGGCATAACTACGATTATTTTTGGTTTCACCATCAATCCTCCCTTAATTTTTGCCTTGCAAAAATTGGAGCAGTCGAAATTAGAAATTAGAAAGTAGATTGCGGCCAACTTTCAAATCTCAATTCTTAATAGTTATTCTTTATGCCTCTCACCGCCGATACGCTTAAAAC
>JAQTPL010000057.1 GCA_028712895.1 bacterium
TGGCGGCTGGTCGGATGATCCCCTGACCGGCAGAGTATGCGCGAACTATTTTTCTACTGATACAACGGCAGGCTCACCGTCAGATACAAGCTGGGGTGTGAAGTATAACCTCTGGTAAGACAGGTCATAGAACAGATTTAACAAAGAGAGCAGGAAGAAATTCCTGCTCTCTTTTAATTAAGGGGACAGGGATCTTAGTTAATTAGTGAGCTTGGCCTCTTTTTTATTGCCTTAAGGCTAACAGCTATGATATAGTAGCATCATGAAATTGAATCGGAAAGACACCGCCAGCCTGGTATTATTTTTAGTCATTTTTGGGCTATTCTTTCAAGCCAATATCATTGGGCAAAAGATGTTTTGCTTTCGCGATATAGGGAGATATTATTATCCGTCAAGGTTTTTTGTGGCTGAATCCCTGCATCAGGGGAGTTTCCCTTTTTGGAATCCCTATATTTTTTGCGGTTATCCTTCATTTGCTTCCCTCCAACAAGCTACGTTGTATCCGGTAAGCCTGCTCTATTGCCTTTTCCCGTTTTTTAAAGGATTTAACTGGTTTTTCCTGGTTCATTTTTTGATTGCCGGGACAGGTTTATATTTCTTAATGCGCCGATTGTCCCTCAGCCGGTTGGCCAGTCTCTGCGGTTCCATTTGTTTTGCTTTTAACAGCTACCTGGTTTCGATGCTTAACTTGCTTACTACTCTGTCAGCAGTCGTATGGATGCCTTTCCTGTTCTTGTTTTTTCAGCGTTTCATGCAATCCCGCTGTGTTTTTTGGCTAGTGCCAGCCAGCTTGGTATTATGTTTGCAATTTCTATCAGGACAGCCGGAAATCACTTTCCTGACCTTTCTGGTTGCTAGTATCTATGCTGTCTATCACTCATGGAGTTGTAAAGAGTGGGGGAGTGTACGCCTTGGACTGCAGGGGTTACTGATTATGGCAGTTTTAGCGCTGGGTATTGCTGGCGTCCAGATAGGCCCCTTTTTAGAGATCATAAAAAATTCCGCCAGGGAAACGACTTCTGCCATTCGTAATACAGTTTGGTCCTTTCATCCTCTGGAAATAATTAATTTTGTTATCCCGTCTTTTTCCAGTGACCTGATGGCTGGCTCCAGTTCCTGGTTTGGACAAGCCTGGATGCGTTCAGGTTATCTGGGGATAATCGTACTGGTGAGCGCAGCTTTTAGCCTGTTACACAGTTACCGGATAAAAATATTTTTCTGGTCCCTGGTTTCCCTGGGATTGTTATTGTCTCTTGGACAGTACCTGCCTTGGTTAGAGGCAAATTATAAATACTTACCAGTATTCAATTTGATCAGGTATCCGGTCAAATATATTGCCTTATTTTATTTTAGTCTGGCGGTCTTGGTTGGTTTGGGTGTGGAAGAGTTCTTCAGCCATGATCATTGGCGCAAAAGCCAGGCATATTTTATCATTTTGTTAGGTTTATTAAGCGTTACCTTTATAATCCTCTGGAGGATCCAGCCTCAGATTGTATCAGCTTTAGAAAAGTATTTTACTGCCGGACTGGCGCCATTGGAAAAAAGCATATTTTACAATAAAGTCCCGCTATTATTCCGGGACTGGCTCTGGATGATCGGGTGGCTCGCTCTTTTAATGGTAGTGTTATTTCTGCGGTCGGCGGGAGTGGTGTCGTCGAAAATGATGAAAAAACTATTTCTCGGCATTTTCACGTTGAGTTTGCTCAGTGTTAATTATGGCGCAGAGCCGGTGGCAGAACAGTATTTCTATACCGTTCCCACGGTTAACGCACGTTTCCTGCAAGGCAAAACCGGATATGAGCGGATCTATCTCACCCCGAAGAGCAGCAGCACTGCCGTGAAAAATCTGACCGTATATCCTAAAGTGGATTTCCGGGAGGATTTCTACAAAAGGCAAAAAGCGATCCTGCCAAATTTACAGGCCGTACATCATTTTTTCTCTATTGACGGCTATGAGTCGATAAAATTGAAGAACAACGAGCATCTTATTAATTTGCTGTCGTCCCGACCGATGCCGCAGGTAGCCAAGTATTTAGATTTGCTGGGAGTAAAATATCTTCTTTCCTTTTACCCGGTAGAAGGAGAGCGCTGGTCTAAAGTGCGGGATGATTATATAATGTTTTTTGAAAACAGGAAAGTGCGGGACAGAATACAGTTTTTCAACCAGGCCGAGTGCCTGAGCCAGCCGGCAGAGATAGACTGCTTGCTGGAGCAAGCCAGTTTTGATCCTACCCAGGTGCTATTATTGACTGGGGCCAAAGGATTTTGTCCTGTGTCTTTTCAAGAGGTTACTACCCCGCCAGCCAAAGGCCAGATCCTGTCGTATACTGGTAACCGGGTGGAGATCCAGGCTACAGCCAGTCAAGATGTCTGGTTACTGCTGACTGATACCTACTATCCTGGTTGGCAAGTCCGGATCAATAACCAGCCAGCGACGATACAACAAGCAGATTACATGCTCAGGGCAGTGAGATTGCCAGCTGGTGAAAACAGCATAATTTTCTCTTTCCTGCCATCCTGGTTCTGGATTAGCCTGCTAAGTACCCTAGCCGCACTGCTAGTTCTTAGTTTTTGTGCTTTATCAAAAGTTAGAAGATTTATCCTTATGAGCCAAAGAGCTGAGCATGAGCCCATATCTTAAACGACAAGAGTTATATTGTCTCTGGGCATTATTGCTGTTTTGCGGTCTGGTTTTTGGCCGCCTGCTTTTTACCGATGTCACTTTGTATGCCCGGGATATCTCGCATTATTATCGCCCGATGCATTTCCTGTCCGCGGAAAGTATCCAGCGAGGAATATTCCCTTTCTGGAATCCCTATATTTCCTGCGGCCAGCCTTTTTTTGCAGCATTGCAGCATGGATTATTATATCCGCTTTCCCTGGTCACCTTTTTATTTCCTTTTGAAACAGCTTTTAAATTGGTTTTTGTTATTCCCTTTATCTTAGCCGGCCTGGGTATCTATCTATTATTACGCGGTTGTCAGTTGCCGCCATATGCTGGCTTGGCGGCAGCTGTGCTCCTGTGTTTCGGGGGAGTTATGAATTCCCTGATCAATCTGCTTACGACCCTGTCGGCAGCGGTTTGGTTAAGTTTTATTTGCCTGTTTTTTATCAAAGCACGTGTCCAAAGCAAGTGGTTTAGTTGGGCGTTATTAATAGCTATGAGTTTAGCCTTGGAGTTTTTTGCCGGCCAGCCGGAAGTAGTTTATTTTTCATTATTAGTTATGTTCGTTTTTGGTTTATTGACTGATCCACGGCACTATGGGCGGGTAGCCAGGATCATGGGGACGGTTGTGGTCCTGACGATTTTATTTATTATATTGGAGTTGCTGCCTTTCTGGCAATTATTAAAGCTTTCCAGCCGGGAAACCTTTCGTACCTGGGAATCACAAACCTTTTGGTCATTATATCCCGGCCAACTCATAGAAATATTGAGTCCCTGGTTCAGCCGTCCAGAGGCAGCCAGTGATCAAGAATGGTTGAGAAGTATATTCTTCGGCGGCAGCGGGATTTTCCTGGCTGGTTATGGCTTGTTTTCCGGCAAACTAAAAAAGCTGTGGGTAGCGGTCCTGGCAGTAACTATTTTAGGATTATTGCTTTCTTTCGGCAAATATACCTTTTTTTACCGGGCCATACTTATGGTATTTCCCGGGCTTAACGCCATCCGCTATCCGGTAAAATTTTATTTAATCTTTAACTGGGGGATGGTGTTATTAGCTGCTGCTGGCTGGCAGCGGTGGTTCCAAGCCGGGTCGGAAAAACAGAATTGTGCCCGTCTCCCCTGGTTTGCAAGCGGTATGATTTTTATATCGGCAGGAGCAATTTTGATAGCCGGGCGCATATTATTGTCCTGGCCGGTTATATGTTTTGACTTAGGAATAATGTCTGTTTTTTTAGGGGGATTATGTTTGCTTCGTTTCCCTGCCAAATGGCAGAGGTATGGACAAGCTGGCTTGATCGCCATCATCTTTTACGGCAGTGTTATCCATACCTATAATGCTGAGAAGCTAGTGCCGCTGAAATTTATTCAAGATCGTGGAATCTTTAAACAGCAGCTGGATGCTCTGGCCTATGACCGCTATGCTTTTACTCCTAAAACCTATGCGGTTTTGACTGGTTCTACGCAGGATACAAAGAATAGCGAGTTGAAGTATAAAACAAATGACCGGTCATTATGGGAATCAGTGCCTAATATGGCCATAATTGGACACGAGTTTGTCGCTCGCGGTTATGAATCCATTTACCTAAATAATTTCTATTCTTTTTACAGCTTGCTCGGTTTCCAATATGCTCCCGGATCCAGCCAGATCATGAATCTGCTTGGTATTAAGTACCTGGTAAGCTTTTGGAATATCTCTGACCCGAATTTTGCTCTGGTAAAGCAGAACGGGTGGCAAATATATGCTAATAAAAATGTTTTTCCCCGGGTTTTTCTGACTAATGACCATGTCCAGGCACTTGATCTGTTCAGGGCCATGCATAAAATGCAAGAGAATATTGTTTATGAAAATACCGCCCGGATAACCAAGTACGATCTGCAGGAAGTAATGATTGAAGCGGCAAGTGACTATGATTCAACTTTGGTCTTAGCTGATACGTATTATCCCGGGTGGCAGGCGACTGTTGATGGGCAGGAAACCGCGATTTTCCCGGCTTATTATATGATGAGGGGTATACAAATTCCGGCTGGTAACCATACTATAATCTTAAATTATCGGCCTGATAATTTTTGGTGGGCAGCCCTGATTACCGTGTGTGCTTGCCTTGGTTGTTTGTTTTACTTAAGCCGAAAGGTAGTAAGGGAAGATTAATTATTGGCACTGGGGAGCAGCATGCGTTTACAGAGAAAAGATTTTTATTATTTTTGCCTTTTCCTGGCTTTCTGCGGGCTTTTTTTTAAAGACGTAATTTTCCAGGATGCTACTTTTTTTTATCGCGATATTGTCCGCTACTATCAACCGATGCATTACTATGCCAGTGAAGGCGTCTGGCGGGGGATCATTCCCTTCTGGAATCCCTACGTTTTTAGCGGCTTGCCTTTTTTAGCTACTTTGCAGCATGCGCTTTTCTATCCTCTCAACCTGTTCCATTACCTTTTCCCGTTCATTATAGGATTTAAATATTTATTTATTGCTCATTATGTTCTAGCCGGGTTAGGATTATATTTGTTACTGCGCTCTTTTTCCCTCCATCCGATGAGCAGTTTGGTGGGGTCCTTGATCTTCACTTTTAATGGTTATATGAGTTCTATTTTGAATTTATTAACTACTTTGTCTGCTGTGGCCTGGTTGTCTTTTGGCTTGCTTTTTTTCATGCGCGCCGCAAACCCCGTTAAAAAACCTGGTACGCTAACGGTTGAAATGAACAAAGGCTGGCTCTGGTCAATACTCTTAAGCCTGGTTTTTGCCTTGGAGTTTTACAGCGGCCAGCCAGAGGTGATGTATTTTAGTCTTATTCTATTAACTGCATATAGCTTTTATTTGCTCTGGTGCAAACAGGCCCGGCCTAAGAGTATCGTTGTTGTTTTATTGATAACCGGCCTGGTCTCCTTGTTTTTGATCCAGCCATTATTCCTGCTGCTAAAAGAAATGCTCAGCCTTTCGGTGCGGGAAAAGGGAGTGGACTATGAACTCGCCAGCTACTGGTCTTTGCATCCGCTTGAACTGATCACTACTTTTATCCGTACCTTTAGCTGGGATTATGTCGGCTTAAAGACCTGGTTCAGGCAATTATGGTTAAGAAGTTTTTATTTCGGTTTTTTGCCATTATTTTTTGTAGCCTTAAGTTACAGCCATCCAGGGTATAAGAGGCTGGTGAAGTTTTTTACCTGGGTGGGGTTGGGTGGTTTGGTAATTGCTTTAGGAAAGTACACCCCAATACATAGGTTTCTCTATGTCTTTATGCCTGGATTTAACATGGTACGTTATCCGGTTAAGTATATTTATATCCTTGATCTCAGCATGGTGATATTAGCCAGTATAGGCTTTGAGTTTTTGCTGCAAACCAAAGCAAAAAATACCGGTGCAAAACGGCTGGCTGCTTTCTGCGGTTTGGCCCTGGGCGGCTATGCTTTGTTTTACCTATTCTGCGACACCATAATTGGCTGGCTGGCACAAGCATACATGTCAGCACTAGAGCCAGCTAAATTACTCTCTCTGTATCAACAGTACCTGCCAACCATACTGAAAGATTATTTCTATGGTCTCCTTATCCTGCTTGGCTTCGGACTGCTATGGATGGTCCGGCATAAAATAAAAAAACCGGTATTTTACCTGGGATTGTCTATATTAGTTTATGGCAACCTAACTTTTTTTAAATCGATCCAGGATCTGGAACCGATAGTCAAAGAGGAGTTCTACCGGGATGAACCTCCGGTAATCCGTTTCTTGCACGGCCATCTCAGGCAGTCCAGGTATATATTTGAGAAAGGAAGGCGTGTTGGTATCGGTTTAGATGAGATGGCCAGGAATAAGCTCCCATTGCTGACTAATATGGGCATGAATTATCATTTGGCGGATGTAGGTACTTACGAGTCCATTAACCTGGCCAGGCAACAGAATATGGCCCAGGTTTTGACCAGTCAACCTGATTATAGCTGCACTCCCCTGGGGCAAATGTTTGGGATACGTTATATTTTTACCCAGCGGGATGATCTCCAGGACCAGAACTTGCGGGTAGTATCAAAGATGGAGAGCTTTACGGTTTATGAGAACAAGCTGGTTTTGCCCCGGGCGATATTAGTGCCAAAGGCCATAGTGCGTCCGCGGGAAAGCGATATGGCCACAGTGAATTTCCTTTTTTCCCAAGACTTTAACCCTGCGAATATGGTAGTGTTAACCGGCACTGACTTATCTCCTGAGGGAGAAGATAATATAGGAGTCCTTAATAGCGGCCAGCCGGAGATCCTGGGTTATGACCTGAATGAAGTTTTATTGCGCGTCCAGGCCAACCGGCCAGCCTGGCTGGTTCTTTTTGATACTAACTATCCAGGCTGGATCGCTGAAATAAACAGTATCCCAACGAAGATCTACGATGCTAATTATCTTTTCCGGGCCGTTAAAGTGCCGCCCGGTAATTGGCTGGTCAGATTTTCATACAGTCCGAAGAAATTTAAAATTGGCGTAATG
>JAQTPL010000024.1 GCA_028712895.1 bacterium
AGATGGTCTGTCCCTGGGTCAACGGCAGCGGGTGGTCGCTATATGCATCAGGCAAGAATTTAGCATCCAGGAATTTATGCCTGGGTACTTTACGGAAAGCATTTATTACCTGCTGGTTTTTGATGCCTCTGGCGACGATCTGTTCCCGCACCATTTTTTCGCGTGAAGCGATATAAAGGTCAAATTCTGTGCTCAATACGTTACCCCGCCGTAATTAATTTCAGCAGATGGATAATGATAGTTTTTATTCCTCCGAAGCCCAAAGCCAGGACCAGGCAGCTGATCAGGCTGCCGGTGGCCAATAACAGGTAGCTGTGTTTCTTATCTATTTTCAGCAAGTGCGCCAACAGCACCCCGGTCCACATCCCGCCGCCTAAAGAAGGCATGGCCGATACCAACACTACTCCCCATTGGCCGAACTTTTGCGCTCTTTTCAATACCATAGCTTGCAAGTTACGGTCTTCCCGGATGATCCTTTGTTTCTTGTAACCCCTCAGGTTCCAGCGTTTCCGCCAGAGACGTAAGCGGGCAGTGATGAACCTGATCTTTTGCGGCCGCTCATAAATATAATAAAAAATAGGTACTTGGACAATATCCATGGCAAAGATAAAAAGGACGGCTATGTACCACTTTACAAACATAGCCACAGCGATGGGAATGGAAATCAACCGGCTGGCAATAATATGGGTAATGATCAAGGTCAAAGTTTTGAGGATAAATTTCTGGATCACTCAGTTCTCCCAGATCCGTTTAAAAATCAGCCATTGCTCCGGATATGAACAAACCTGTTTTTCCAATGTTGCAGCAAAAGACTGGGTAATACTTTTTATTTGCTCGTCTGCTGAAGCTTGTTTGTCCCAAACCAAAGGTTCTGTACACCCCATAGCGAACTTGTTTTTTCCCTGCCTGATAGTAAACCCAGGCACGATCGGTACCCCGGTTTTAACCGCGATCTCAGCCGGTCCGCAAGGAAACCTGGTTAATCGCCCGAAAAACAGGACTTCTATTCCGGTGCTGTCTCCGATGCCCCAATCCCCTACCATGGTCAGTATTTCGCCGTTTTTAAGGCCTTTAAAAGCATTTTTAAGACCCATGCCCAGTGCTACTAACCTGGTCTGGCGGTAATTTCGGTTATTAATAAATAGAGCATTTATTCTTTTGTCAGCATGCGGCTGGTAGATCAGGTTATTGATACAACCCAGGGCATCCATTACAAAAGCGGCAACTTCCCAGTTTCCCAAATGTGCCGACACGATAATAAATGGTTGTTTGTCCCTGGCGAACCGGTTAAACAGATCTACGGTATCCGGCGCCATTAATGTTTTTGCCTGGTCGCGGTCCAGGGACTTGAGCGCAAAAAATTCAAAGAGATAAGTGTAAAAATTAATAAAAACAGCGCGCGCTTTTTCTTTCCTGGCACTGACGCTTGTCCCCGGCGGCAATATATGCTCAAGATTGGCTAATACATTGGTCCGCTGCTGCCGGTTGAACAAGTATGTACCATACCCTAATACTCGGCTCAGTCCGGAGAGACATCCGGGTGGACAATGCCGGGCTAAAAAACTTAGCAGAAGATAGATCCAGTACATCATTAACTCAACATTTCCAACAGCGCGTTTGCCGTCATCAGCGAGGCATTAGGCTTAGCGGTTTTACCCGCGTTCTCTTGCATGGTGCCCAGTTTTTCAGGATGGCGGATCAGGTATTCAATGGTCGACTGCAGGTTGGTGATATCATCCAGCCTGATCGCGACATTTTGCCTGCATAAGTACTGGCTGTTTTTTTCTTCCTGGCCCGGGATCGGGTTAATAATGATCATGGGCAGGCTTTTAGCCAATGCTTCCGCTGAGGTCATTCCTCCCGGCTTGGTGATGATCAGGTCGCAAGCATCCATTATCTTGTCAATATTTTTAGTATACCCCATGATCCGCATCGTGGAGCCAAAATGAAAATTTTTGCGTTTGATCTTCCGCCGTAATTTACGGTTTGTCCCGCAGATGATAATAGTCTGGATCGGCATCCGTACTTTGGAGAGCTGGTTAATAACTGCATCGATCGGGCCCAGCCCTTGGCTCCCGCCCATGACCAGAATTGTCGGTAACCATGGGTTAAGCTTCATTCTTTGCTTGGCTGATGTTTTATCCTGGGTAATAGCGAACTTCGGGTCGATAGGAATGCCCAGTATCTTTATTTTCTTTTCCTGTATCCCCAACTGGACCAGGTCTTGTTTAGTTTGTCCGGTAGGGACGATGAACAGGTCTGCAGCCGGCGCATACCAGTAGGCATGTGCCCGGTAATCAGTCACCACCGCAATTAGCGGTTTGCGCCAGCCAGTCTGCTCTTTATAGGCAGAAAGCAGCACGCATGGTGCGGCCTGGGTGCAGACGACGGCGTCAGGATTATAATAATCCAGGAGCTTTTCAATCTTTTTCAGTTTTAATTTGCCCAGCATATTACGCAAGGTGGACGTAGCCTGTACAATATCAGGATTATCATAGAGATAATCCCATAACTGCGGTGTGCGTTTAATAATGCCAGAATAGGTCTTGGAAAGGACCTTGCTCAGGATCGGATACGTATAGCGCAGGGAATCAATAGCTTCTGTCGAGATGTGCGGATTAATGTTACGGACCGCTTCTTGCAGGGCCTTGGCCGCAGCTTCATGGCCAGTGCCGGGATGAATATACAAAAAAAGTATCTTTTTCTGGGCCATATAGTTACCTTCCTGTTGGGTCAACAGCTTAAAAATCGGGGTGCCCGGATTCGAACCGGGGACCTCTCGCACCCCAAGCGAACGTCCGCCCAGCAATATTGGCGGACTACACCCGGGACAACTTAAATCTTTTAAAATCGGGGTGCCCGGATTCGAACCGGGGACCTCTCGCACCCCAAGCGAACGCGCTAGCCATCTGCGCTACACCCCGATTTTAAAAGATTTAAATATTCTCTTTTCAAATAGCCAATTTACTTTTCCAATGCTGTTATTATACTGCGTAAATCTCGCTTAAGTTCCTTGGTAAATTTATGCCAATCAACTTTACTGGCTGACTGTTTCTTTTCCTTGGTCTCTTCCAGCAGTTTCTTTTTCGCGCCGGCGATAGAATACTTTTTCTGGTACAATAATTCTTTTACATAGAGGATCTTTTCAATATCCTCTTTCCGGTAAAGCCGGTGTCCTCCGTCACCCTTAATAGGACGGATCAGGCTAAACTCTTTCTCCCAATAGCGCAGGACATAAGGCCTCACGCCAGTGATATTGGCGGCCTGTCCTATAGAATATAGTTTATCTTCTACCTTCATATCAGCCTCAAGCTTTTAAGATTTTTATATATTATCATAAGGATGGTTTAATGTCAACTGTAATGCCTCAGCCCTTTTTGCTGGTATCTGTGTAAACAGAAAAGGCTGATGAATAAAACCATCAGCCTCTTACTTCAAAAGGAAACTATGCAACACCGCCCCTAAAGTTCCAAATCACTTTTATAGTCAATATCTTGACATCTTGCAACGTCCCTAAAACTACCCTAAAACTACCGTCCCTAAGACCATGAAAAATAAATTAGCTGTCAATTGTTTGTTGATAGTTTAGCCCTGACCCCAATTACTCCTGTAAATATTTTGGAATAACTAAAATGAAATACTTGTACCAATATAGGCGCCAGAGATTATCCCTATTGGCACTAAATACCAATGAAGAGTACGCAATTTAATAACCTTCCCGTTTTCATTAGTTACAACCTTTTTCCCGTTCTTGTAGGTTATGCTATATTTTTTGTAAGGATTAGCCTTTCTATCAATCAAGTAACTGATTCCGCCACTGATTAGCGCTCCAGCTAGAGTGCTATTTCTAACAGCCACTCTCGAGATATTAGTATTCTTAGTTCCTTGCTTTGCGCCAAGATCAGTACCGATACAAACCATTGCATAGAAGGAGCCAATAGCTGCTATTTCTCTGACCTTACCTATTTCACCATCTCCTGCAATGCCCCAAGAAACAATACTACCGGCAAGAGCGCCTCCTGCAAAACCCAAGGTTGTGTTCATTACAACGCTTTCTCTTTCTCCAGCATTCCCATTAAGGACTACAACCATATTCATTAAAAAAACAGCAATAATCAAGCGGTATAAATTAGTCATACTATTACCATCTATCATAGTATTGCGACATAGGATGTGAAGAAAGATTTGGGAATAGAATATTTAATGGGTTACCTCCTCCAAACAGATTATAGACAGGATCAAAGCGATTGCCATAATGTGTTGCATTAAAATCTTTCGGGAATGTCCATGAAGCTCCACCATAGGTTTTTATTTCTATTCTGCTCCTGTCTTCTATTTGTGATTGTGCAATATACAAAGCATTTGCAAGAATTATTTTACCTTGACTGTGAGCCCTAATAGTCAAATTTTCTCCTGGCCTTAATGAGCCATATCTCTTAACAATTTCATTTGCTAAGACTCTTGTTGCTTTGTCCCATGTCCCCCTTGTAAGTTTCATAACACCAGCTTCTAATAAATCGTATACCGCACCTCTTGAACTATTGTACACTAACGTCGAAGACCCGGCATTTGACTGGGCATCGCTTTGTTGATAATTCAGTACACCGTTCACAAATATTTCGTTACTATTTCCTTCAACCACGTTTCCGTTCCCTTCATCTAGTGGCGTCATGGCTCCAGATAATCCGTTCGCCAATCTTAATTTATCGTTGCCATTGCTATTATCAGGACTGCGGCCAAATTCCATATAGCTTTGTGTAATTAAACCTCCTGTAGCTCCAGCTATGGCACCGGCTACTGCTCCACCACTTGCAGAAATAGTAACCCCGTTAATTGCAAATGAAAATCCAACCTTACTTAATCCCGGAGCAATCCATGCGCCTCCAATGCCCCCTAATGCAGCGGAACCAATAGTAATAACTGCTATCCTAAACCATTTGTGTTCCCTCCAGTTATCACTAAACCAACTGTAACCTGACGGATCAGTATATCTTAATGGATTATTGACACAATAAGCATATCTGTTTAATTCCTGAGGATTATATGGATCAAGAATCTGAGTATCCGGGCTGATGAATCTTCTCAGTATTGGGTCATAGTACCTGGCACCATAATAGTATAATTCCGTGGAATCGTCAAGTATTTGTCCGGTGAATTTATGTTTTGGATCGAGCGTGTTGGCTCCTGATTCCTCTGTATTGCTGTCCACATTACCCCAAGGCTGATACGATATATCCCTGACCACCGTACCTGTGCCATCAGTGATGATACTGCTGGAGCCAAGGTGATCTCCATGATAGTATAAAGTATTGTTCTCTGTTCCGGTAGATGTTGTTTGTGCAGTTAGCCCTGCTACTCGCATAGAGCCGGCATAGACATAGGTTACAGTAGTAGTACTTGCTGAAATTATCGGGCTGCTTGAGTCTACAGAATAGCTCTCTTCATAGATGTTGCCGACATAATAGTCTTCGCGGGTTAACGTACCAGAGCTGACTTTTGTGTATACTCTTTGTCCTGAATAATCATAGGCGAATTCAGAGATAGTATTTTTAGCGGTATCTGTTATCTTGATCGGCCTGTTCTCATAGTCATATTCTATGGTTTTGCCGTTGTAGCTAGTGGCATTGCCATTGTTATCTGTATAGGGGGTAATACCTGAGTCTGTATTATTCCCTAGTGAGTCATAGGTGTAGTTCTGTGTTCCATACGGCCCTATGGCTGAGGTTAACCTGTCAATCTCGTCATACGTAAACGTGCTGGTGCTAATAGCTACCGCATTGTAGATATCTGTGATATTGCCGTTATTGTCATAGGTATAATGGTATTCCATGATAGGGTTGGGGACAAAGGCGCCCCAGGCGGCGAGAGCAACAGGACACCAGCAAGCCAAGACACCAGATATCAGTAACAGGAATAAAACAAAATTCTTTTTTATCTGCGGAATTAAGGAAGTGTTCATTTCGACACCTCCTCTAGCGTATTCAGGAACTCACGGAAGGCAGTGTGGTCCTTGCGGTCATAGGAGATATAGGTAGGATCAGTAAAGGTGAAATCACTGGTGTTTCCAGTGATCAGCTTGGTCAGTCGTAGATTGTTCCAGTTGTATTCATAGGCAGTGGTCAGGTCGTTGTTAAAGTCCATCTGGATGATCTGCTTGTTCTGGTTGTATTCTGTATGTTTGACAAAATCAGTAACCGTGTCCCCCACTGTCAACAGATCGCCGCTGGTGTTGTAGCCATAAGATATTTCTTTGCTGTTGGGATAACTGAGCTTGGTCTGCTGGCCTGAGGCATTGTAGGTTGAGCCGGTACTGTAGTTTTTGGGATGGTTGCCTGTGGTGATGTTTTTGGTAGTATTGATCACCCGGCCAAGCTGGTCATAGGTGAATTCTGTAAAGCCGGTGAGATCCGTGACTTTAGCTAATCTGCCCTTTCCATAGTCACCAGTATCGTATGTGTAGCTGATCAATGTGCTGTCAGGATACGTCTTGCTCAGTATTCTGCCCAGCCGGTCATAGGCTAGAGTGGTGGTTTGGTTCTTGGCGTCTCTCTGGGAAAGCAAATTACCATTAGCATTATAGGTATAATACCAATGTCCCATTTGTGGATCTTCCATGTCAGTTTTACGGCCAAGAAAGTCGTAGTTAATCCTTGTAGCCGTATAGTTATCATTAACTATTCTAATAAGGTTACCTAATGTGTCATAGGTATAAAATGTATGATATTTATTTCCTTGGTTATGTTCGTCTATTGCAATTATCCTGCCAAAGCCGTTTTTGTAATAATCAGTAACATGACCGGTACTAGATGCGGTTATGCCTTGAGTTCGAGTCTCTTTCCAACCGGAAAAGGAAACGGTTGAATAAGTTCCATCTGAAAGGTCTTGTCGGATAACTCTCCCTAAGGCATCATAGGTATAGCTGGTGATGGCGTAGTATGGCACTGTCGGGTTATTTCCATAAAATTGGCCCGCAACCCACCAGGGATAGGTTTGGTGGTCAGGCAGGAAAGGTGTGTAAGATTTATCTACTAATCCCCTGCTATTGTATTCCTTCACATCACTGATTACATGATAGCTCCATTTGGTGGTATTCTGGCTCTGGGTTTGAGCTACACGTCCCAGTCCGTCATAGAATTGCCATGTATCCAGGTATCTGGCAGTGGTTGCTGTATCTTCAGCGGCCTGACCTTCTTCTTTGCTCTGTATGCGTATACTGCGCGGTAAGGTTGTATCATTGTAGGAATAGATCATGCTGGGGAAGTCTGTATTGTCTATGGGTGAATATACTTTAAGCAAGCGTCCAAAAGTGTCATATTCGTACCGTGTGGTTTGGTTGTTGGCATCGGTTTCTGTGAGTACATTGCCGGTACCGGGATCATAGGTGGCTGAGGAGGTATGAGTTAATACATTTTTTACTTCTATCGGGAAAGTGTGATAGTCAGAGTCGTAGGTGGTAGTAATAACATTACCTTTGGTGTTGTCAGCATTGTAGTTGGCGTCTTCCGCCTTGATTACATTACCGTAGGCATCGTAATAACTGCGGACAATAGGATTATTTCCGCCAATATCGAGCAATTTCTCTACAGCTGTAACGTTGCCCTTACTTGGAGCTGTATTCTTTATCTCAGATCCATCATAGTAAATCCAGGTTTCTGCCTTATTATCTTCTTTATAATCTTGGATAATTTGATGAACCGGATAACCGACTAGATAGGCAGCTGTGTTATAAGCGTATTCGGTAAGGTTGATAACATCATCTGTGTTGGTAGAATAGTCTCCAAGATTTTCTGTTTCAATCACATTGCCATATGAATCATAATGATACTTTGCCCAGGTATGTTTCTCCACATTGCCATCCTTAGTGTAAACGTCGGTCTGGGTAAGGCGCGGGAAATACCAGTTCTGATTAATAAGCGGTTTAACACAGTCATAGGTATTGTGTGTTATGGCTAAAGGTGCTGTTTCAGAGTCATAGCTTTCCTGGTATGAGACTTTGCCTTTATAGGGGTTGACGTAAGTATCACCTTCATTTATCTGATCTTTATTCTGATGAAACGTAGTAATAGAATAATTACCTTCTGAATCAACTGTAGTTGTTTGAGCAAATCCTAGAAATTCTTTAGCCTTACGATCATAAAGGCCACCACTATATTTATACGCCTTGGATACCTGACTTGTGTTAAAAGCCGGGAGTTGATCAGACACAGTAATTGTATCTACTACTTGTACAGGAAACCCAAGGTCGGTATTTAGTGACTTTGTGGAGGGAACATAATTTACATCAGTTATTCCTCCCAAATTATTAGTGATGCGGTATAATAGATTAGGAGTTTTACCATCTTCCATCAAAAGCCGCCAATTATTATCACCAGTTCCTTCACCTAAATGTATAATATCAGTCATTCCATCACCGCTAAAATCCGCTGCTAATACGAAATCCTCGTCTTCACCAGTGCGATCAATATAGCGAGTCAATAAAGTTTTGCCAAGAATAAAACCGCTGCCTGTTGAAAAAAATGTTTTCCATTCTCCGTTATGACCGTTTACATATAGCACGTCTGTTTTGCCGTCCGCATTATACTCCCCTAATAGCATATAATCAAAATCATCACCAGTGGGATCGGTACATAACGTTAACCAGACATTATTGTCTTCTATTAAATCGTCACCTTTTGAAATTAATACATGCCATTCATAAGGAGTGCCGCTTTCAATATGCAGTACATCACTCATCCCGTCACCATTGAAGTCAGCAACCATTAATCGATCAATATCTTCCCCGGTAGCATCAACCCATGCTTCATGACACACGCCAGTATCAGTAAAGCCATCTACGCCATTAGAAAGTAATATATGCCAGTCATAATCATGTACTCCACCTACTAATAATATATCGGTTTTCCCATCTCCATTGAAATCCCCGGTTTGAGTATAATCATAATCTTCTCCAGTGTTATCTATTTGGTAAGTCCGCCAGGGATTACTTTGTTCTGTGAAATTACTGCCATTGGCTAAATAGACTCGCCATTGGTCATCGTTAGAACCAGCACCTATAACTATTATGTCAGAGAATCCATCTCCATTGAAATCACCTTGCATTACACGGTCTATATCGTCATCTGTGTTGTCAATCCCAAATGTCTTCCAAACTCCATCATCAGTAAAACCATTTACGCCATTGGATAATAATACACGCCAATTATCATTACCACCAACTATAAGTAATATATCAGTTTTTCCATCATTATTAAAATCGCCTGCTATTGTATTATCATAATCTTCTCCGGTGTTATCTAATTCGTAAGTCCACCAGGGATTTACATTGTCTTTGAAACCATCCCCTGTAGAGGTATATACCCGCCATTCACTATTATTAGTTCCGGTCACTATAAGTATATCATTCCTGCCATCGCCATTAAAATCACCCACATGTGTTCTATCGGCATCCCAATCAGTTGGGTCATAGGTATCTGTTCTCCAAATTTGATCCAATAAAGCATCTGCGTGGAGATTATATTCAAAAGTCGTAGGAGGTAAAGATTGATCCCAATTAGTGCCATCACTACTGCCAAATACAGTTACATTCTCTAACATGGAAGGTTGATTAGAAGTGTAGTTCAACTGATATTTTTTAACTTTTTTAGTATTAACTGATGTTTCTATGCTGGCCAGCCTTTTGGCTGTAACAACACTAAATCCTGAACGGCAATTACTGTTTTTATCTTCCCTATCTTCCAGATTGAATACTATGTGTTTCATAGGTGGACTTTCGGTAAGGTGATGATTGTATTGAATCATAGCAAGATATATCTGATTCTGGTTATGGGTATAAAAGAAATATATTTCATTGTCATTCGTATCTATGATACTGGAAAGTGACCAAGAGAAAACATCTGTTGGGACTGGGGTTCCTTGTGTATTAGGCTTTACTACTTTAGCTGATTCCCCCCAGCCATGGCCAAAAATGTATCTGGTGCCACTTTTATCATAAACAGTCCATTCGTTAGCAGTGGGCGAAAAAATGAATTTCATAAAACCATTATCTATTTTGACGCGATATTCATTATTTCCTATCTTTACCAATTCCTGCGTTGATCCCTGACCACAATATATAAAAATGTCGCTATCATCGTATTTGGGTATACCGTTTTTGGTAGAGCGCTGGATAATACCAAAGCTCAAATCCCAACCGATCCCACACCAGCCGTTACCAATGGAAGAATTATATGATAGAGCCAAATTAGGCTGTAAACCATGTGTGCCGAGAGGAATAGACAGAGGAATGGTATGCGTAAAAGACCCGGAAAAAAGATTATTATCACTGGACCCAATTAGACTTCCAGCACTGGCGCCACCGCTACTAGAAGCCTCACTTGGAGCCGAGCCGGAAATTGCGATTTGCTGGGTGGGCTGGGAGTCACTGGCGGAACAAAGATATGGCCGCAGAACTATCAACGATGTTGTAACCAGAATGCATAAAATTATCTTTTTCATTTTATTCCCCCTCTTTAATTATAAAATTATCTATGTAGTAATACACCCCTATCGGGTTGTGTCCGTTTTCCAGTTTTGCAAATCCTGTGGAATCCCAATCAGCCATAGTCATTTCAGTGACCAGGAAATCCTTGGTCTTGGTTTTAAGCATTTCGTAAAGGTTAAATTCCGCGTGATGCCATTGATCATTGGCTATAATACCGTCTATTTTTCCGACCCTGTCCATATTGATATCCCAATATGTTTTTTCATCATCCGTGAATATTATCTCGTGCCAGGCGCTGCCGGTCTTTACCTGGAAATTAGTCTTAAGTCCCGCCGGTATTTTGTAATCAAAGGAAACTAACGGATATTTACCGGCATTAAAAGCCTGGTTTGTGATTATGCAGGCATTGCTGCCGTTTTTTACCTGGGTAGTAATTTTTAAGCTTTGCCCTTTTTCACTATCATTTGATCTTTCTAAACTAAGCGCTGCCCCTATCTCCCTGTTCTTGTTTTGCCATTGACCGGGACCGGTTTCAAATGAGTCCTGACAAAATATTTTGCTGTCCGCAGGTATCGGCGCTACCGCTATTTCTTCTTTCGGGGCATTACTGCTGGTTTGAGAAATACCTAAAACATAGACCGCGAATTTATCAGGGATACCATTAAGAAACGTTTCAAAACAGTTGCTTCGTTCATTCCAAAAAGTATCCACTCCCTGCCAGCTTCCTTTTTCCGGGTCAAAGGTGAAGATCTGTATCTGCTTGGAATCTATGGCTTCTTCTTTGTCACAAAAAAAAGATAAGGAAGCATTTCGCGTGAATTTCATTCCTGGAGGTGTCAGTTCATATATTTTCCCTATCATTTTAAGATCATCACTATTTTTAGCAGCGGTTTTTATTGGTTTTAGACAGATTAACTCCGAAGCCTGGTAAAGTGCATGTTCAGGTAAAACGAATAAGGCTTTCTTATCAGTGCTCTCGATCTTCCCGCCCGAAGCATTTAAAAGCACCCTGCCTACCTCTACAATTATTCTGTCTTCTATGGTTTTATCCTTTTGTCCCGATGCTGTCAGCCGCAAAGTATATACACCCGGAGTAAGGTCAACTTTTTGTTCCTTGTATTTGTATTCAGTCAATCCCGTATCCCATAATCCAAGATTGCCGGGAATAGTTTTTACCTGGTTAAAATTGATCTTGGGAATGCTTCCGGTCTCTGGCTGCGGTTCTTTCCCCTGGTTGATCAATACCCATTCTGCCGGATCTTCCCCTGCTCCATATTCCAGCTTATATTCTTTAAATCCTTCGCCTTCAGCAAATCCATATACCGGCACATCGCCTCGGACAATGGAATAGACGGCAGGGACGGTGATCTTACAGCGAAGCTCCTGAGC
Organism: bacterium; assembly: GCA_028712895.1. Lineage (GTDB taxonomy): Bacteria > CAYTYR01 > UBA6262 > UBA6262 > UBA6262 > UBA6262. Next base: position 11,870 of record JAQTPL010000024.1, read on the forward strand.
CATGGCAACACCGGTTCCTATGCTCCAGGAAAAAGCTGTGATAACAATAAGCACTACAGATTTGATCTTCATCTCCCAGCCGACCTTCCTATGAGCACAAGTAAGATGACATTAATGGCAAAAGGTATATTCAACAATAGATTGACTACTTTGTTCTCAAAATCATATTTAAACACCAAAGGACTCAATATTAATCCCAGCCCAACTGTTAACAACCAAACGTTGGCAGTGAGGCACGCGGTTAACATTAATATCGTACCGGCAGTTAATTCCAAGACTATCAGAACTTTTTCTTTACTCCCTAACGTCAGTCTGGACGTGGCCCCGGTCACGGCGAATTCGGTTTTCCTGGTAAATAAATATTCCATAAGATCATAGGATGAGGTGATCGCTGTAGCCAGGCAGAGATACGTGAACATAGCTGAAAATTTGAACATTTGGAACGGCTTCTTCCAGTAAGTATGCATGACCGGTAATAGCTGACTGCAACTGGTGACCAGCATTATGAGATAGAAATCAAACCCCCAATATACCTTGTATTCTGTCTTGGTTAAAATATCGCCGATATTCGACCAATGGTCTGGCAGGATCAGGAAGAGCGGAATATTCAGCTGGAAAATATTCTGGCTCAGGGGTAGAGCCAGCCCAGCCACGAAAACATATAATAAAAAAGGCAAAGCCAATAACAGGCTTCCCGCGCCGATCACAATATCCGCTTTTTCCACCCAGGAGACAACAGGAGACCTAAGCAACGCAGGATAATAGCTCAAGAGGTATTCCATAGTCCCAGTCAGCCACTTGCCTGTTCTTCTTCTCAAAGCGCGGTAGGTTTCAGGGAAATCTTCATAACACTCTACATTTGCAGCCAAAACGCCGTAATAGCCCTTTTCCCTGAGTTTGGAAGAGAAGGCCAAGTCTTCGGTCACAATTTCAGGAAAGCCGCCTATATCCTTCCAGGCGGATGTCCGTATTACCGCTCCATGGCCGTAGAACATCATAAATCCGTATTTCTCTTTTACCGGAGCATAGTAGAGCCAATGAAGATCAGTGTTAAAGCCAAAGACTCTCGCGAATCTTCCTTTTTGTCCGGGATTAGCTGTTTGTCTGGCTTGGACAAACCCAATATTATCGTCTTGAGAAAAACAGGAAACAGTCTTCGCCAGGAAGTCTGGTGGCAGAACCGTATCAGCGTCACAAATGGCAAAATATTCATAATTACTATGTATCTGCTTAAGACAATGATTCAGGTTGCCGGCTTTAAATCCGTTGCGGTCATGCCGGCGGATGACGTTGACACCAGGATATTCTTTCGCGAAAGTGTCTATCTCCTGGCGATAATTAATATCCGAGGAATCATCTAGTATATATACGTCATAATTCTGATAGCGTTGGGTTAAGCAAGATTGAACAGAACGAGATTGGAAGTCGTTCATGGTGGTGTAGAGAATAGCAACCCTCGGCTGCTGGTCAGTTAGATAATTAGCCGGTTGGCCAGGTTGCCGGTTGGCTGGTTTAAGAGATAAATACCAGGAAAACACAGTGAAAACCAAATGGTAATATCCGTAGAGCCAAAAGAGATTCAAACAAATAAGAAAGGCAATAATAGAGATTTGCGCGAATATATTTGTTTGCAAGACAATAGGCTGGGCCAAAGTAAAGTCAAAATACAAGCATGTGGCTAGCCATAATACTATGATGATGAGATATACTGTAGATTTTTTAGGTACCATTTATTTGCCTTTAATCATGTTTGTCGGTTGGCCGGTTAGTCTATTTTACTGTATATCCTTCAATTTAGTCTGCGCCACTACTGACACTTTCCAATACCAGCCTCTCGGATCCCAGCACTGGGCATAGCGGAAGTTGTCAATAGCGGTCTGATAGGCTTCCCGGGCTTTAAAGGCATCACCTTGTTTCTGGTAGGATTCTCCCAGAATGAAGTAGCAGGTGCCGACATCGTTTAAAGCCCAATACATAGGAGCGAATCCCGGCTTGGCAAAACCGGAAAGTTCTCCTTGCATGGTCCTGGCTTTTTCTTCGTACAGGTAAGCGCATTTTTTGGCGTAGAGATCGACACCTTTATAGTCGCCGGCATTCAATGCCTGCCAGGCTTTGTTGGTCAGGGTCACTGACTTGTAATCACCGTAATTATATGATGTACCCCAAAGATCCAGTTTATCTTTGGCTGTTTCCCCTACTTTAAAATACCAGCCTTGCGGATCCCAGCACATGGCAAATCCAAATTGAGCCGCTTTACCGTACATTTCCTTGGCTTTTAGATCATTGTTTTGGATCAGGTTAAGTTCTCCTAAAAGGTAATAGCAGGTCGCTACGTCATTTAAGGCCCAGTTGACTGCTTCTGCTCCCTGATTTACCGGAGTTGTTTGCAGCGATTGCATTTTTAGCGCTTCTGCTTCATAGAGTTTAATGCACTTGTTGGCATATAATTCCACACCTTTATTATCCTTGCTGAGCAAGCAATTCCAACTCTTGGTGGTGAGAGTTTTGCTGGTACCATCTTCATAGTCGTATGGTGTGCCCAAGAGATCTATCCGGTCTTGCGCGGCTGCCAATACATTGAAATACCAGCCTTGGGGATTGTAGCACACAGCGTGGCTTAGTTTGCCGCATTGCTCATACATTTGCTTTGATTGATCGTAATTCTTTACGGCTTCATAGCTTCGGCCAAGGATAAAATAGCAAGTGGCTACATCATTGAGCGCCCAATTATCAGGGCCCTCTTTCATGGCTGGATTTTTTTTGAAGCTTTTCTCAATTTTGAGTGCCTCTTTATGGAATAACTTGATGCATTTTTTCGCGTAAAGCCAAACGCCGAAATAATCCTTAGCTAACATACTTTCCCAAGCTTTAGCGGTCAGTGTTTTGCTTTGATAATCACCAAAATCATATTTACTGCCTATGGTATCCAGCCGGTCCTGGGCGGCTTCTGCTACGTTAAAGAACCATCCCTTTGGATTCCAGCAGACCGCATGTGCGTATTCTTTGACCTTGGCGTATATCTTTTTAGCTTCTTCCGGCTTGCCTTCTTTCAGCAGTTTTTCTCCCTGCAAATAGTAGCAGGTCGCTACGTCATTCATCGCCCAATTCTCGGTCTCTTTGCCTTCGTCCGGATCTGTGGCGACCCTTGTTTTCATGTTCTTTGCTTCTTTTTCAAACAGGTACAAGCATTTATTAGTGTATAGATCGACGCCTTTCGAGTCCTTTTCTTCCAACGCTTTCCAGGCTTTGGTTGTCAGGGTTTCACTCTTATAATCTCCGTATTCATACTTAGTGCCGATATTGTCGATCTTATCTTTGGAAACCTCCGCTACATTCCAGTGCCAGCCTTGAGGATCCCAGCACACGGCAAAACCCAATTCAGTTGCTTTGCTGAACATCTCTTTGGCTTTTTCCTGGTCACCTGCCGCAAGATATCTTTCTCCCTGGATATAATAACAGGTGGCAACGTCATTTAACGCCCAATTAGCAAAAGCCGCACTCTTAGCCGGTGGAACGGAAATCCCGTCCTTCATGGCTCGTGCTTTCTTTTCATATAGCTTTATGCATTTTCTGGTATATAGCTCTATGCCCTGATGGTCTTTATCTTTTAATGAATTCCAGGCCTTGACGGTTAGGGTTTCACTTTTGTAATCACCATAATCATATTGGGTATCCATGGTGTCCAGTTTGTCCTGGGCCACTTCTGCTATGTTCCAATACCAACCTCGAGGGTCCCAGCAAAAGGCATGCTTATATTCGCGGGCTATTTCTCCGTATTTATTTCTGGCTTCATTTTTCTTTCCTTCGCCTTTAAGAGATTCAGCTTCGATGAATTCAGAGGTCGCAGTGTCGTTTAATTCCCTATTGGCGATCATCTTGGCGAATCCGGCGTGATTTTGGTCTATTTCCGCAGTCAGTACTCCCTCGCTTAATAGTTCGGCTGCCTGGTCATTTAGAGCTTTGGCTTTTTCAATGAGGTCTTTTTGCTGGAGGGCTTTCTTTTTGGATTTCTTAAGGCATTTTTGGGTGAAGGTCCTGGCTTTGGCATATTCCTTTCTGGTTAAAGCTTGCCAGGCTTGGTCGGTGTTTTCATCAGCGGAAAGTATGGTAGTCGTGAAGAAAAGGAAGATACCCAATAGAATTGCTGCTTTTCTTTGCATTTATTCCTCCAGATCAAAATGAAATAAAAAAGCCATAAAAGTGATTTTCTATGGCATATAGTGATTGGCACTATTCATTAACAATAAGGTAATGAATATGGCAAATGACTATCGAACCGTGGCTGATATAGGATTTATAGGTTATGATAAACAAATACAACAAGAAAAGAGGTTTGTCAAACGATATATTAGAAATAATTATAAATAGGGCTATTTATTGCGGTTGTTTCTGTCCCTGATTAATATAAGGCTAAAATAGAGGGAAGATCATTAGGAATAATGTCAGCAGTATGATCTTCTTCATTTCTCTCCTTCATGTTTTGGCTGCCTGGTCATCAGGTCCAAAACCGCTTTTTGCGGCTGTTTCCGCTTGAACAGCACCTGGTACACTTGTTCGGTAATAGGCATGCTGATCTTATACTTAACAGCGAAATGATGTACCGCCTGGCAGGTGCGGATCCCTTCTACGACAGTACATATCTCTTGCATGGCTTTTTCATAGGTCTTGCCCTGGGCGATCTTTTCGCCGCAGCGGCGATTCCGGCTGTGCGGGCTGAAACAGGTAGTGATCAGGTCACCCAGCCCGGATAAGCCGCTGAATGTTTCCGGCTTGGCCTTAAAATATTTACCCAACTTCATCATTTCAAAAATGCCGCGGGTAATGATCGCGGATTTGGTATTGCTTCCTAAGCCCATACCGTCGCTGATACCGCAGGCAATGGCGATTATATTTTTCACTGCCCCGCCCAGCTCTGCGCCTATTACGTCGCTGGATGTGTATGTCCTGAAATAGGCGCTCATGAATATTTCCTGCAATGTTTTAGCGGCTTTCCGGTTCTTGCTGGCGATCACTGCTGCTGCCGGCTTCTTCGCGGCAATTTCATTGGCAATGTTCGGTCCGGATAATACGGCAATATTTTTTGCGATCCGGCTGTGTAGTTCATCAGCCAGCACCTGGGACATAGTCTTGAATGTTTTATCTTCTAATCCTTTGGTCGCGCACACGACGATCAGGCCGCTCTTCAATGCTATTTTGGCGAGTTTCCTGGCAGTAGCCCTGACAAAAGCAGAAGGAACGACGATTACCGCAATATCAGCTTCTGCCACAACTGTTGCCAAGTCCGAAGATATAGAAATATTTTTAGGCAAGTTGACAGCAGGGATGTATTTAAATTTCCTGGATTTGGCAAGCAGCGCAGCCAAGCGCTCATTTATTTCCCAGATAGCGATTTTATGGCCATTTTCATGCAACATTTGGGCGATGGTCAGGCCCCAGCTGCCGGCGCCTAAAACAGCGATCTTCTTTTTCATGGTTATTATCCTTGTTAGCATTAGTCTATGTAGTCTCTATAACGCACGACGCACGACGTACTTTACTTATCACTCTTGGCTTTTGTTGCGAAGCTGAACTTATGCTCTTCATGTTTTATCAACCGCTTGATATTCGGGATATGCTTAAGATCGATCAAAATAGCGATCACTAATACAAAACAAAATAATTCTATTTGCCCTGGATTAAGATACCAGACCAGCAGAGGCACCGCTGAAGCGGCTATCATTGAACCCAATGAGATATACCTGGTCACAGTCACAGCTAAAACAAAAACTAAAAAACCTGCCAGGGTGACGACCGGCGCCAAGGTTAATAATACACCGGTACTGGTGGCTACGCCCTTGCCGCCTTTGAAATTCAGGAATATGGTCCAATTGTGCCCGCAGATCGCGGCCAGTCCGGCCAGTATCCTGAATATCTCAGAGCATGGCCCCGGAGCGAATTGCCCTGCCAGTAATACCGGAACAACTCCCTTTAACATATCAAAGGCCAGCACAACGACACCCGCTGTTTTCCCGACACTGCGAAAAACATTAGTAGCTCCGATATTTCCGCTGCCGATCTGCCTGATGTCTATACCTTTTAGCAATTTCCCGGCCAGGAACGCAGTCGGGATAGATCCGATCAAGTAGGCTCCGGCAATGATGAGAAAAGCATTTAAGATCATCCTTTTTTCCTTTTCAGGGTCAGGATGAATTTCATCGGTACGCCATCCAGTTCATATTTTTCCCTGATCCTGTTTTCCAAGTAGCGCAGGTAATTCTTCGGGAATTCCTCTACTTCATTGGCTAATACCCTGAAAACCGGTGGTGAGCTATCGATCTGCTCCAGACTGTGGACGCGCATGATCCGGCCTTTGATATGTCCTACCGGAAACCGGCTCTGGGCATCAAACAAAATTTCCTGCAAATCCTTTTTTTCTATTTTGGTCTTGTAGCGCGCGGTGAGCCCCACTATTTCCGGTATGATCGTATTGATCCTGTCTTTGGTTTTCGCTGAGATCGGCAAGATAGGGGCATAATGCAGGAAGCGCAGCTTGGTCCTGATATATTTGGCATATTCATCAAAGGTGTCTGTGGTTTTCCCGACAATGGTATCCCATTTATTCAGGATAATGATGCAGGCGCACTTCCGCTGTTCGGCCATGTCCGCGATACGCTGGTCCTGGCTGGTTACGCCATTTTCACCGTCAATCACGACCAGGGCGATATCCGCCCTTTCCATGCTCCTGATCGCGCTCAGGATGCTGAGCAGTTCCGCAATATTTTTTTCTTCTTTAGCCTTTTTGATACCAGCAGTATCGATCAGGGTGAACTTCTGCCCGTCCTGTTCAAAGAATGTATCGATCGAATCGCGGGTCGTACCTGCTACCGGGCTGACAATGACCCTTTCTTCTTTCAGGATCGCGTTGACCAGGGAAGATTTCCCGGCATTCGGTTTACCGATGACCGCTACTTTGACCGAATCAGTATCTTTTTGCTCTACGGATTTTCTTTTCTTCGGTAATAGCTGGCACGCTTTGTCCAGTAGTGTATTTATATTCAGTCCGTGACTGCAGGAAATATTCAGGAATTCGCGGAATCCCAGGCAAGCGTAATTATCATAATAAATTGTTTCGTCATTTATCAGTACCGGATTATCAACCTTGTTGATCGCCAGGATCACCGGTTTTTTTGATTTGTGCAAGATCTTGGCAATGGCTCGTTCTTCAGGCGTAGCCGGGATCCGGGACTCTACCAGGAACACGATCACATCAGCGCTGTCTATGGCCATATGCACCTGGCTTTTTATTTCTTTTAGGAACTGGTCTGTTTCGTCATAATGATACCCGCCGGTATCAATGATCGTCAGCGGCTGATTATTCCAGATAGTTTCGCCGTATAACCGGTCGCGGGTCAACCCGGCGATCTCATGCACCAGTGCTTTCCTCCGGCCGATCAAACGATTGAATAATGAAGATTTGCCGACGTTAGGACGGCCTACGATCGCTATTACTGGGTTCACTTTTTACCGCCCTCGTTGTTGAGTAGTTTAATTCCTGCTGCCGCGTAATTAATGCCGCTGGCTACCGTGAAGATCACCGCCCCCCACCAGAAAATGCGGCTCACGTGCTCAGGGAATTGCAGCAGGCAGAAAAAGATGGTCATCATTTGGAAAAAAGTCGTTAGCTTGCCCAGGATACTCGGTGCGATCACCTTGTTCCCGGTAAAAATATAACTTAATAGCCAGCCGCTGAATAAGATCACATCCCGGCTGACGACGATGATCATGACCCATAATGGTATGACGTTCCTGATGGCCAGGGTAATAAATGTGGTCACCAGCAGCAGCTTGTCAGCTGCCGGATCCAGGAATGTGCCGAGCGGCGTTAGCATTTTTTTCTTGCGCGCTACCAGCCCGTCCAGGTAATCGGTAAAGATGGCAAAAACAAAAATTATTATGGCTATCGTGTTCAGTTCCTGCCCGTTCTTCAGGGTAATGACCCAGGCTGGGTTGAACAATAAGATAATAAATATCGGGGTGAGCAAGATCCTGAGTATAGTCAGTTTGTTGGCTAAATTCACGATTACACCTTCCCTGCGCGTGAGTATTTTTTGATCACGTTATATGTTTTCTTATCCACCAGGGCTTTGATCGCTACGCTGCCCGGCAGGTATTCTTTTTCCAGTATATTGCCGCTGGCTAATAAATGCCCCACCAATTTATATTTTTCATACGGTATGACAAAACTCTTCTCCACCAGGTCTTTGGCCAGGAAAGCCATTATTTGCTGATATAATGCATCCAGGTGCGTCTTTTTAGCAGCTGAAATGAAAATCCCTTCAGGATGGTTCCTCTTTAATCGCTGACTACTGGCCTGGTTTTTCACCAGGTCGATCTTGTTAAAAACCAGGATCCTTGGTTTATCCTGCAGCCCAAGTTCAGACAGGACTTCATTCACGGTGACGATCTGCTGTTCATATTCCGGGTGGCTCGCGTCAATGACGTGCAATAATAAATCAGCTTCTACCACTTCTTCCAACGTAGCCCGGAAAGCCGCTACCAGTTGGTGCGGTAATTTACGGATAAATCCGACTGTATCGGTAAAAAGGACTTTTTGACGGCTCGGCAAAGTTAATCGCCTGGTGGTCGGGTCGAGTGTGGCAAACAGTTTATCTTCTACGAATACGTCTGCTCCGGTCATAGTATTCAGGAGCGTTGATTTTCCGGCATTGGTATATCCCACCAGCGCGATGATCGGTAAAGGTATATCCTGCCTTTTCTGTCGTTGCAAAGAACGATATTCTTTTAGCTTACTGATCTCTTTATGCAGTGCCGCGATATGATCCCTGATCCGGCGGCGGTCATATTCCAGTTTGCGTTCTCCTGGGCCGCGTGTGGCTCCCATGCTGCCCACCCCGCCGACTTGTTGCGCCAGCGCTACTCCTTTGCCGGTCAAGCGCGGCAGGAGATAGCTCATTTGGGCCAATTCCACTTGCAGTTTCCCTTCCGCGGTATGCGCCCGCTGGGCGAAAATATCCAGGATCAATTTAGTTCGGTCAACTATCTTCGCTCCTACTAATTCTTCCAGGTTGCGCTGCTGGGCCGGAGTTAGGTCATTGTCGAAGATGACGCTTTGCAGGTTATCCTTTTTTACATTATCAGCCAGTTCCTGCGCTTTACCCTGTCCGATCAAATATGCCGGGTTATAATGATTGATATTCTGGATGGACATACCAGCAACGCCGGCGCCGGCGGTTTCGGCCAGCCGCTTTAACTCTTCCAGGGAATTTTGAACTTCACTAAGTTTTTTATGCCGGTCCCTGATCCCCACCAAAATAGCAGATTCTTTATACTTTAACATACTCGACCATTCTGCGCAACGTTTTATTGTCGAGATTATCTTTCAAAGCGAACCATTTTATTCCCCGGGTATGTCTGAACCAGGAAAGCTGTCTTTTGGCATAATGCCTGGTTTCTAGCTTGGTTTGGTATATGGTTTCAGCTAAAGTGAGCTTTCCGGCCAGGTACTGGCAAACCTGGCGGTAACCAAGGCTCTGCAAAGGCTTTAGTTTAGGACTATACCCCTTCTTTAGTATCGCGCGCACTTCCCGTACTAATCCTTGGTGAAACATTTCCTCCACCCGCTGATCGATCCGTTCGTATAACTTTTGCCGGTTGCGGGATAAGCCGATGATCCTGGCCTGGTAATTCGGTGATACGGTTTTTTGGTGCCACTGGGAAAAAGGCTTTCCAGTCTGGTGATATATTTCCAATGCCCTGATCACTCTCTCTACATTGTGCGGATGGATCCTGGCTGCTGCTACCGGGTCTATTTTGGTAAGTCTTTTGTATAAATATTTCTTCCCGTATTTCCTGGCTTTTGCTATGAGCTTACGCCTAAGTTGCTCGTTTTTCGGCGGGGCTTCGCTCAAGCCCTCCAGCAGAGCTTTTAAATACAATCCTGTTCCGCCGGCCATGACTACATTTTTTCCTTGCTTTTCTAATTGCTCGATTTTCTGTCCGGCCAGCCTGACAAAAATACCGGCATTGAATTCCTCGTCAGGCTTGCGGATACTGATCAGGTGATGCTTAACCTGGCGTAATTCTTTTTTTGGAGGCTTGGCAGTGCCGATATTCAGGTACTTATATATTTGCAGGGAATCAAAAGATATTATTTCCGCATTTAATTTCCTGGCCAGGGCTATAGCGACAGCGCTTTTACCGCTGGCGGTCGGCCCGATAATGGCAATGATCATGTGCGTTCGAACCTCTTGTTCAATTCAGCCCGGGAAAGCTTGATCAAGGTTGGACGGCCATGCGGGCAGGTATAAGGATTGTGTGTGTTGGTCAGTGCGCTGACGATCGTACTGATCTGGCTGGGCTGCAGTTGATCCCCGAAGCGTACGGCAGCATGGCAGGCTGAGAGCTTTAAAATATTATCCAGGACGCTTTGACGGATCTCTGACTTAGCTGGAGTATCTTTGATATCCTGCAGCCTGGCTAATTCCTGCACGATATCCAAAATGAACTGCCGGTCTCCGGCTTTTTCCAGGATAGCTGGCAAAGCCCTGACCAGCAAGGTCGTGGCACCGAAATCTTCTACTTCCCAGCCCAGTTGCGACAGCAACTCCCCATGGGCCAATAAAAGGTTTTTTGACGGGACATCGATCTCCAGTGTTATTGGGATCAGCAGTTTTTGCGATTGGATAGTTCTTTGTTCAAACTCGTGCTTGAATTTCTCGTACATTACCCGTTCGCTGGCAGCATGCTGGTCAATGATCATCAATTCATTCCCTGAGGAAGCTACAATGTAAGCATTATCAGCCTGTCCCAGGATCTTCAGGTCCCCGAAAGCCGCTGTCTTGAGTGTTTCCGCTGGCTGGGCTTTGTATAAAAACATTTGTTCCTGCACCGAGAGCAAAGTTTGCGCCGCTGCAGTATCAGTATGCAGCATGGCTGGAATGGAGTGTTGGTCCAGGGGTATTTGGTAGCTGCCCGCAGTATCTTTCATTTCGCGTATGACTCCCGGCTGATGGAGGGTGTCGCGGATAGCCTTGACTGTCAAATCATGGATCGCTCCCTCATTGGAGAACCTGACCTCGCGTTTGGCCGGGTGCACATTTACATCGACCAATTCAGGATTGATCGAGAAGAAAATAAATACTGCCGGATATTTCCCGGTAGGCAAAAGATTATCATAGCCGGCGGTTAAAGCATGGTTCAGCAAGCGGTGACGGATCGTCCTCTTATTGACAAAGAAATATTGCTGGTTCCGGCCGGAAAGTTCTGCGGCCGGTGAGGTAATAAATCCGGTGATCGAGAGGAATTTCTGATCCAGGTTTATAGGTAGTAATTGCTTTTGGATATCCTGCCCAAAAAGGTCATACAGGCGCTCTTCCAATTTTTGGGCCGGGGCCAGTTTAAGCACGTTGCGGTCGTTATTAACGAGGGTAAAGGCTACCTTGAAATTGGCAATAGCCAGCTCCGTGATTAGGTTCAGGATGTGGGAAAACTCGGTCGCGTCGCTTTTCAGGAATTTCAGCCTGGCTGGGGTATTGGCAAAAAGACTTTCCACGCTGACAGTGGTTCCTGGCTTGGCTCCTTCTTCATCTTGGGAGATAATTTTCCCACCCTGTAGTACCAGTTTAACCGCAGACAAAGAATCTGCCGGGCGGGTGACCATGGTGGTCTTGCTGACTGCGGCAATACTGGGTAAGGCTTCTCCCCGGAATCCCAGGGTATCCAAAATGTCCAGGTCATTGAAAGCAGATATCTTGCTGGTGGCATGCCGCTGGAAGGATAGCGGTACTTCCGGCGCCGATATACCTCGGCCATTGTCTGCTATCTGGATCAGTTTCTTACCGCCGTTCTTGATCTCTATATCAATAGCCGTAGCGCCGGCATCGAGAGAATTCTCCAATAGTTCTTTGACCGCCGAGGCCGGTCTTTCTATCACTTCACCGGCAGAGATCTTATTGATCACTTCTTCAGGTAATATAGCTATATGTCGACTTGCCATTATTATTCCAGCTTTCACATTAGTGTCAGAGTGTCAAAGTGTCAGTGTTTTTACTATGACCCTCTTTTTTGACCCTCTTGTTTGATACTTATCTATGACCTGTGACTTTACTTTTTGCAGTCTTCAGTGCACAGCGTAAAATAGAAACATTTATGTCCATAACAAACGTCGCTGACACCCAGGATACGCCGGTCGTAGCACATTTCAAAATCCTCAGCCATTCTGGTAATATGTTCCTTTATCTCAGCAGAAATATTGGTGAAATTAAAGGTGATCAGGAATGACCCCTGCTTCTGAAATATCCTTTTTGCTTTGCCCTTAAAATGGACATTATGGAACCCAGGCATGTTGACTGAGATCTCCAGCTCTATGTTTACCGGCAAAGCGACGAAGGTGGCAATTTGCATGCCTCCGGCTGACAGGTTGCCCATAAATCCGGGTATGGGATTGTCGATATGCAGCTGCGGTGCTTTGATGGTGATCGGTTCCAGCAGCGAAGTCAGGACAGGAACGCGCTTATGTATCCTTCTTTCCGGATGATGTTTCAGGCGATGATACGTCATGAGCTTCTCCTTCTTAAAATGCAGTTTTGAATTTTGAGTGTTGAATTATAAATTAAGGTATTTTACCTTAATTCAAAACTTAAAACTCAAAATTGCTTTTAACTTTCCTTTTCTTTAAACAGCATCATTTGCGATTTTTTCAATTTATGCGGTGCCAGCTTGGGCACCCCGTCCTCGCGGTAACTGTTTGTTTCCAGGTCATCCAGTATCTGTTTGGAGCGCTCAATGATCGACAGCGGTAGTCCGGCCAGTTTAGCTACATGAATGCCGTAACTTTTATCGGCGACGCCAGGTGCGACTTTGCGCAAGAAGACGATCTTATCCTGCCATTCCCTGACCAAAACATTGTAGTTTTTTACGCGCGACAGGGTCTGGGATAATTCCGTCAATTCAAAATAATGGGTGGCAAACAAAGTGCGGAATCCCCTCTCCTGCAGGAATTCTACCACTGCCCAGGCAATGCTGATACCGTCAAAGGTGCTGGTACCACGGCCGATCTCGTCCAGTATCAGCAAACTGCGTTTGGTAGCATTATTCAGGATATTGGCAGTCTCCATCATCTCCACCATAAAAGTGCTTTCGCCCCGGGCGATATTATCGCCGGAGCCGATGCGCGTGAAAATCCGGTCGACAATGCCAATATGAGCTTCTTTAGCCGGTACGAACGAACCGATTTGTGCCATGAGTATGCATAAGGCTGCTTGCCTGATATAGGTCGATTTACCGGCCATATTCGGACCGGTAATAATATGGATCAGGTTTTCTTCTGTATCCAGAGAGACATCATTAGGCACGAATTTATCCGCCACTGACAGCATGGTTTCCACTACTGGATGGCGGCAGTCTTTCAGTGATAGACCGCCGCTCTCATCGACCACCGGCTTGTAATAATCATTGCTGCTGGCAATCTCGGCAAAAGATATCAGCACGTCCAGTTGCGCCAGGCTGGTGGCTGTTCTCTGTATCGAGGATGTTTCCTTGGCGATCTCCTGCCGGACCTGGTTAAAAACTTCATATTCCAGCTTGTTGATCTCTTCCTCTGCCCGCAAAATGAGTATTTCATGTTCTTTTAATTCCGGGGTGATAAAGCGTTCCGCGTTCACCAGGGTTTGCTTACGCACATAATCAGGCGGTACGGCGTCAAGATGGGCTTTAGTCACTTCAATGTAATAGCCGAAGACAGAGTTAAAACGCACTTTCAGGGAATGAATGCCAGTGCGTTCTTTTTCTTTGATTTCCAGGTTAGCCAGGAATTCCTTGCTGGAATATTTTGCAGTATGCAGTTTATCCAACTCTGCCTGGTAGCCGCGCTTGATCAGTCCGCCTTCCTTCACGCTGACCGGAGGCTCCTCAATAATGGACTTTTCTATCAGGTCTGCGATCTCCGGCAGCGGCTTGATCTGGTCGATTGTTTCGACCAGGAGTTCCGAGCGGAGGTTTAGGGCATATTCCTTGACCTTGGGCAATAAGTACAGCGAGTTCTTTAAGCCAACCAGGTCTCGGGGATTGGCTGTACCGCAGGTGATCCGGGAAATGAGCCTTTCCAGGTCTGCCATTTCTTTCAGCAGTTCGCGGATATTGCGCCGGTTAATACCGGTATTATAAAGCTCTTCCACCGCCAGCAAGCGTTTATTGATTTGTACTGCTTTGATCAATGGCTGGGTCAACCAGCGCTTTAACAGGCGCGAACCCATGGGCGTATGCGTCTGGTCCAGTACCGCCAGCAAAGTATTCTGCGACGAGTTTTCCTGCTGGCTCGACATGATCTCCAGGTGCCGCAGGGTGCTCTCATCCAGGATCATATGGTCTTCCACATTGTAATATGTAATGCGCTTAAGATGCGCCAGGGATTGTTTCTGGGTTTCTTCCAGGTAGTCGATCACGGCTCCGGCCGCCTGTATGACCGTCACCAGGTTCTCCAACCCAAACCCTTTCATGGTTCCGACATTAAAATGAGTGATCAGTTTTACATAATTATTCTGGTAGTTAAACGCCCAGTCCTCTCGGTAGTTCAATAACTTCTGGTAGTCTTGGCTTATCCTCATGAGGCTGCTGTTAGTTTTAGCTGATTCAGGCAGTAATATCTCTGCCGGGGAAAGCCGTGCTATTTCCGTCGCAAGTTGTTCAAGGCTGGTCTCTCCCTTGAATTGGGTAGCCATGAATTCACCGGTGGAAATATCAGCCGTAGCCAGGCTGTAAGTTTTTGTTTCAGGATCTGCCGCTATAGCGCTCAAAAAATTATTATGGGTTCTTTCCAGGAGATTATCTTCCAGGATCGTCCCCGGAGTGATAATGCGCACGATCTCCCGTTTCACCAGTCCTTTGGCTGTCGAGGGATCTTCAGTCTGTTCGCACACTGCAACTTTGTATCCAGCTTTGATGAGTTTGGCAATATAGCCAGTGACGCTATGGTATGGAACACCGCACATCGGTACCTGGTGCCGGGCGGTCAGCGTGATCTGGAGTAGTTTAGAAGCCAGTTTGGCATCATCACCGAACAGTTCGTAAAAATCACCCAACCGGAAAAACAGCAGTGCCTGCGGATACTGTGTTTTGATCCGCTGGTACTGTTCCATTAATGGGGTTAGTTTCGTCGTGGTCATTAGTGTCCTGCGTCCGAAATCTCTTGATATTTGAAAGTCATATTTGAGTCGAATTCCCGGAACGACGACGAAGTCGTATCCACTGCGATACTTCGAGGAGGAGTGACACAGAAGTCGGCCAAAGATGACTTTCCCAAAGGGCTGGGGTCTTTTGCCCATATACTGTGTTGCTCGTCCCTTATGTGCCTAAAGGCACACCGCACTCCTCGCGCCTTGTCTCTGGCCAAAATCCCTCCAGCAAATAATAAGAGATTTCGGACGCAGGACACTTCACCACCTGAAGGTGATTAGCTTCTTTATCCTCTGTACTAGTTTCAGCCGTTTATATGTCTGCTGGACCTGGGAGATGAAATTCCTGGTTTCCTTATATGGGATCTGGCTTATTTCCAACTGCTGGCTGCCGCTCTTCCAGGTTTTAACAATATTCTTGCCGGCATTATAGCTAGCTAGCATGGCGACCTGGTCAGCGCCGCATTCTTTCCTGATCTCATCCAGGTAAAAACAGCCGATCCGGATATTTATTTCCGGTACATAAAGATCATGGTCGTAAAAATTAGAGAGCTTCAATTTCTTGGCGACTTCCCGGCCGGTCTCGGGCATGATTTGCATTAGTCCTATCGCACCTACCGGTGACTGGGCATGGGTCCGGAATTTACTCTCGACATTAATGATGGCGGCGATTAGTAAAGGGTCTATCTTATAAACCCCGGCATATTTATTCAGGATATCGCCATAAAAGATCGGATTGACCTTGTTCCAAAATAAATTAGTATTGAGCAGCACTAGGCCAAGGACTATGACTATGGCGATAATGATGAAAATAGCACGCTTTTTCATTACTTAGGTATGACTCCCGGTTTATAGGTGCTCTTTTCCTTAATTTCCATATAATCGTTCAGCTTCTGCAATCGGCGTTTGAGCGAAACGATTCGGATAGATGCTAATATCAGCGCACAGATAAATCCAACCAGGATAGAACAATAAATCACCAAGACTAAAGATATTTCTCTTGATTCCCAGGCAAATAATTTAATGGTTACTGGAGTAGGGTTTTGCATCGCAAAAATAGCGACAAAAATGGCAATCACCAGGAAAAGCAGCAATTTTAATCCCAGCATATTTCTCACCTTTCATTTGCTTGATATAGTGTTTGATCTGTGTAATCTATTTATAGCAGATTTTCCATAAAGTGTCCAGTTTTTAGCGGTAATGATTTTTACCGGGATAAGTTGCCCAATGTATAAAGACAGTTGCTGGTCGCTAGTCGCTGGTCGCTGGTTAGGTGCAACTGAGGCATCAATAATGACGGTGCGGTATCCGGCAGTCTTGCCGAACAGGTTCTTACCGTCTGTAGCCAGGTCCTCTACCAATACTTCTACCTGCTGGCCGATCAAGCTCTGGCTGAGCTTTCTGGCTATATCCTGCTGGGCCTGGTTGATTTTCTCCAACCGCTGCTGTTTTTCAGCCGCGCTGACATCATCAGCCAGTTCAGCTGCGGTTGTTCCTGGCCGGGGCGAATATTTAAAAACAAAAGCAGCATCAAACTTAGCTTGTTTAACGAGGGATAAGGTCTTCTGGAAATCTTTTTTAGTCTCTCCCGGAAATCCGACGATAATATCAGTAGTGATCGCAATATCTTGCTTGGCCTGGCGTAACTTCCTGACCAGTTGCAGGAAATGCGCCGCAGTATAACCACGGTTCATTGCTTTCAATATCCGGTCAGATCCTGATTGCAGCGGCAAATGAACATGGCCGCAAACTTTATCCAACTTGCCGATGGCTTTAATTAATGTCCCAGACATATCTTTAGGATGATTGGTCATGAACCTGACACGCAGCAAGCCTGGTAGGCTGCTGATCTTTTTTAGCAGGTCGGTGAAATCATTCTTACCGTCATGATAGCTGTTCACGTTCTGGCCCAGCAAGGTCACTTCGCGGTAGCCTTTCTTTACTAGGCCCCTCACCTCAGCCACGATGTTTTTTAGAGGCCGGGATATTTCCGCCCCGCGGACATACGGCACCATGCAATACGCGCAGTAATTATTACAGCCCTGCATGATCGTCACCAGGGCTTTAATTTTATTTGCATGTATCACCGGGAAATTCTTTTTGATATAACTGGCCTGGTTTTTAATGGCTAATTGTTTCTGGCGGGTTTTTTTGAAAGTATTAACGAGCTTGGGCAGGCCATATATATTGGCCGGACTGACGACCAGGTCCACGAACGGGTATTTCCTGAAGATCTCTTCTCCCATCTTTTTGGCTGTACAGCCAGCGACGCAAAAAATTGGCTTTTTAGCTGTTTTTGGCGTCAGGTGATAAAGATCCCATAAATTGGCAAAAGCCCGTTCTTCGGCGTGTTTCCGCACGCTGCAGGTGTTGATGATGATCAATCCTGCGTCTTTCGGCTCGAACACCTGTTGAAACCCTTGCTCATGCAATATCCCCGCCATGAGCTCAGAGTCGTATATATTCATCTGACAGCCGAAAGTTGTAATAAAGAATTTAAGCATGAATTGGGCGAATCCTTTTGATTTATTTGAAAATTTTGAAAATTAGGGGTTTCAAAACCGAATTGCTTGAAGGGGGAGAATAATTCAAAAGAAAAAATGTCTTTTCGGGCGATTTTGATGTTTTTAAAAAGCAGGTTCAAAATTTGCTTTTGAGTGTCAGATTTTAATTCTTTACACTCCGGATCATATCCCGAAACAAACTCCTCCACCCTGTTCAGATAGTCCGCCGACCTTTCCCTCTCTATGTCGTGAAACTCTTGTAAGGCAACACATTTTTGCAGTTCTTCCTCTTCTGCTCTCAGCCCTTCATTTTTTGCTTTAAACACTTCCTCGCTAAGCAAGCTGTCCAGAAAAGCATCAGTCAATTTACCTTGTTTCTGGCGGTTGATTTTAAGCGCATTTTGCAGTCTTTCCAGCTCTGGTCTTGAAATCGGCTCAGACTTGACCGGATCAATATCAGTCATAGTTGTCCATCGGTTGGTTTTTACTGCCTCTGAACGTAAAAGCCGGTCAAGTATAGCCGCTACTTTCGGTTCTATATTCTCTGCTTTTATTCCTTTATTTTTACACTTATTAAAGCTTCTAACCGGACCGGCGCACCGGTACCACCTTTTTTTGTCGCCGGTGCGATGATTAGAGATTACAGAAATCCCGTGATACTTGTGATTACACTTGGCGCAATACAAAATCCCGGATAGCGGATAATCGCTGGTCTTGCTCCTGCGCTCAAGTCTCCTTTCCTTAAGCTTCTCCTGAACTGCTGTAAAATCTTCATCACTGACCAGTGGCTCATGCTTGCCATTAGCTATGATCACCTTATCGGCATTATTCTTGATATAGCGCAAACCTTTTCTTGTTTTCTGAGATTTATCATAATGTGCCTTATTCCAAACCAGCTTGCCTGTATAAATCCGGTTCTTTAGAATATCGCTGATCAGCTTGGTCGTAAAAATATTGCCGTTGCGGTTGCGATGACCTTTATTCGTTAGATAGATGGTGATACTGCGGACAGATTTTCCAGTTAGAAACATCGAAAAAATATTTTTAACGACCAAAGCTTCCTTTTCGTCTTTCTCCAATAATTTCCTTTCCTTGCTGTATCTATAGCCGAATGGAGCGTATCTTGCGCCCTGCCAATTCCCCTGCTGGACACCCTTGATCATGCCGGGGAATACTCTCTCGGCTAAACGATTACGCTCAAATTCGGCGAAACTGCCTAACTGCTGGAACATCAGCTTGCCGGCTGACGTGGTAGTGTCAAAAGGCTCAGAAGCTGATTTGAATCCTACGCCATAAGTGCAAAGCTCATCAACAAGGTTTAGAAGGTCTTTAAGATTTCGGCTGAACCGGTCTATCTTATAAACCAGGATCAACTGGAATCTTTTTGCCTTTGCGCCAGCAAACAT
>JAQTPL010000058.1 GCA_028712895.1 bacterium
GGTTATTTCCCAAGATGTGCCGGTCTTTTTGGCGTATTTTAGATCACTGCTTGTCGCATCATAATAGGCGATGCCGGGATTATTATTACTATCCAACACCAAAGAAGCCCACCACCCCACAGCGCCTGATGAATCGATAGTCGTGACTTGCCACGATGAACCTGTCCATTGAGCATATTTTAAATCGCTTTGTGTCCAATCTTCATTAGCAAAAGCATAAGCGATTTGGGGATTATTATTTCTGTCCAAGGCCAGGGAGGTTCCCGAAGCAGTTCCTCCCACGGAATCAACAAGCCCATTTTGCCAGCCGCTGGCTATCAAGTAAGAAGTAACGGTATGCTGGGCACTGGCAGTGTGATTAGCTGTATCGTACGCAATTGCTTTTATAGTATGCAGCCTGGCGCTGTATTGCGCCGTATCCCAGTAATAAGCATAGGGTGCCGTTGTATATTTGGCTTTAAGCGTGCCATCTATATAAAGCTCCACTTTGCTTATACCTTTGTGGCTATTGGCATCTACGGCTATAATTATTATCCCGGTAACCGCAGCACTGTTTGCCGGCGCAGTGATATTAATAGTAGGTATGGCTTCCTGTTTTATTCTTTCTTCCCGTACAGCTACAAGTTCTTTAACTTTATCCTTCACGGCCGAAGTTATCCCGAAATGTAAACCCCGCGACTGGACATCCAGAGTCGCAAAAGTTAGTAGTATGGCAAGAAGGGTGATAGACCATCTTTTCATTTAGCTATTTCCTGCAACTTTCTATTTTATTTCTTTAAGCCAATATTAACCGTGGGCCAAAACCAAGCCATGGACTTCGCTGGCCCCGGCTTGCTTGAGAACCCGGGCACATTCATTAATAGTACTGCCAGTAGTACAGATATCATCAATGACCAGGACTTTGGCTCCCGGCAATTGGGCACCGTCTTTTACCTGAAAGGCATGTTTAATGTTTTCTGCTCTTTCTTGCTTGTTTAGCGTATACTGTGGCCTGGTTTCCCTGATCCTGGCCAGGATCTTTGGCACAGATGGTATTCCTGTCGCTTGGCTTAAATGCGCGGCTAATACCGCGGATTGGTTATATTGCCTTTTAGCAAATTGCTTATGATGCATGGGAACCGGCACTAAGATATCAAGACCAGTCCCTGGGAAATGCTGCTGGTAAGAACCGTACATGAACTCTCCCAATTCCCTCCCGAGACAACTCCGCTGGTTGTATTTGAAAGCTTGAATGGCTTCTCTGAGGACCCCGTAGTAAATCCCCGCCGATCGGATGCGATCATAATATAGTGTGTCCCGGCCGGCGCAATCAACACAAAAAGCAGTATCGATCTGCAGTGATTTTCCGCACTTTTGGCAGTAGTAATTACCTATGGCCAATACTTTATCGCGGCAATCAGGACAGATCCTTGATCCGGCAGCGAGCGGTAATGTTTGCCGGCATACTTCACATTTCAACGGAAATATTGAATTCAGGATAATATTTAAATATTGTTTCATATTATTCAGTACATAACGATTAACTGTTTCTCGTCTTTACTGCCTTTCGCATTTACTGGTAACTGCTCTTCGCTTTTACTAACGGATTAGAATCTGATCAGCAATTTAAAATTCGCGCCATAGGTATAATAATCGTTTATATCAAGTTCTTTATTCTTAACCATGCTGCCGTCTATGCCCAGAGTAACCACAAAATTATAGCTAACCGTGTAATCCGCGCTGGTAGAAGCAAAATAGGTATCGCTATTCTTGTCGGCAATATTGCTGCGCAGCATAATTGTTTTGAGTGTAGTTGATAGCTTGATCTGGTTCTTCAGGTCCCATATTTTTTTGGTAAATGGTATCCGTAATCCTTTGGGAAAGGATAAGTCTTTTTCCATTTTAATCATCGGAGTGCGGGTACTTTCCTGCCTCAGGATCGCGCCATAGCGGTCTTTCTCTGATTGCTTC
Organism: bacterium; assembly: GCA_028712895.1. GTDB lineage: Bacteria > CAYTYR01 > UBA6262 > UBA6262 > UBA6262 > UBA6262. The sequence goes on from JAQTPL010000058.1 coordinate 1,951, forward strand.
CGGTCATCATAGCTCAAAATAAAAATATAATCCCGGGCCGTACGGAAATTAACCTGTGTTCCTATATTCTTGGTTAAAGCATCGCGCAGGCTGGCCCCGGCAGGATCAGTTTCCTTTGTTTTAGTCAGGTCTCCATTCAATAGTAAAGTGTATTTCTTGAATAATTTGCCGCGCCATTTTGCTCCCCAGGAATCCTCGTGACTCAAGGAGATATCGACCCGGTCAGTGGTCTTTAGGTAATATTTCAGTTCCAGCTGGCTGGCTTCCAGGAAAACCGACATCCCCGGGAAGTTTTCCAGTTCCCTGATAACTAAATTAATATCCGGAAAAGTCTTGGTAAACGAATTATACGGGGTCCCGGTGGTGGTTCTATGTTCATTGACCTTAGTGTATTTGGTCGTCGTATCAATGGTTTTGAACGGCCGCCAGCCGCCGGTCAGGTTAAGAAAATCAAATGGTAGCCAGCGTACCGTATTTTCAAAGGTAATAAGCCGGTTGGTTGATTTTAGTTCTCCTGATTCCAATTGTTTCTTAACGAATAATTGATTCATCGCCTGGTAGGAGGCAACGGCATTATCGTAAATATCACCCTCATCGATCTTATAACGGTTATTTATATTTAACGAGTCCAGCGGACGCCAGGACCACAGATCCCTCATCTTCAGCGCATTAAAAACTTCAGTAGTCGATGACCGGTTGATTTGTTTGCTGGAAGCATCGACATTATAGGTTTCATTGGTATCAATATTGTATCTAAAGGTCGGATTAAGCCATTTAAACAACTCAAAAGTGGCATTTAAGCGTACTGTTTGCGCATCCGATTTTTTACGTTTAAAAGTAAGCTCGTCATAAAATGTTTTCGTTTCAGCTGTTTTGCGGCGTTTATAATAAGGACTCAGGGTCAACCGGTTGACATACTCAGGCGATATAGCTGCATTTTGCGCTTCCGGAAAGCCGGTATTGACTGTAGTAACGGCAGCGACCGCAACCGGGGCGGTAGATTTTAATTTAGCTGCTGCCTTGGATTTAAATTGGAATATATACGTGGGATTTACTGACCAATCATCGGTTTGTTCAAACAGGTTTTCATATCCCGAATTCACCTTTAAGCTCTGGTCATAATATGTATATCCGTGAATACGGTTATAAAAGCTGGCAAAGGCATCCGGCAGGGTCAGGCTCAATGGTTTCCACACCTGCGGTTTACTGCTGTAGTTAAGAGTGGAACCATACGTAAAGGTCTTGTTGAGCTTTTTCTGCAGGTTAGAATCAGTATTAGCACGGGTGAAACTAAGCCCTAACACAGGCGACTCTTCTGTATTAATAGTTGTTTGCACATTAAGATTATCTGCAACCACTTTGCCTTCAGTCAGACTAGATAGCTCTGTCCGGTATGTATTTGGCGTGATCGTAGTATTTTTGTTCCAGGCAAATCTGGTTGGCAGGTTCACCTTTTTTATATGAAGTTTAGGCAATGCGCCGTCCACGTTATCAGCGGTAACATCCTGATTGACCTTAGGCACACCCACCATGCTGAACGTGTCTTCGATTGCACGGTGCTTGGCATTCAGCGTTATCAGGTCTTTATATGATGAGTCAACCGTATATTTCCTGGCCAGGCCAGTCTCCTCGATTGGATCTATTAAGTGGATCTCATCAACCCAAATCTCATGTTCACCGGCAGCGCCAACGCCAAAAATCCCCAGGCGTATCATTAAAATGTTGGTGAGGCTGGGGACTCCAGTGGGTGGCTGTTTAAATTCCTCTGGCATATCTATGCTGATCATTTCCCAGCCAGTCCAGTTTACAGTCTTGCGGTATTCGTAATAATTGTTGTCATCTGACCCGATACGCAGATAGAAATCTTCGCCTTGACCATCCCCATACACAAAAAACCGCATTTTCTTATGCTTCGAAAAATCCAATGATTTGGACAATTGCCGCTTGGTATATCCTTCTTCCCCGTTAGCAAAATTAGCGTATTTCAGCACTAAGGTGCTATTCTTATCCAGCTCTTTATTAACCGTATCCCGGTAAAGCCAGCGATAATCGCCATTATCCTCCAAAGAAACATTGCTATTATCATCCTGGTTTATGACTGAAACATCCATGGTCCCGGTCATGGTGACTATTGGCTTATCCCAGCGGCTACCGACAATTTCTATCCTGGATAACCGGATGGTTTGATGTGTTGCAGACCCCCTGGTCAACCAGAAACGTGCATGCTTGATATTCTGCCAGGCAGTCAAATTAGTGGAATCAACAACTATCGGGACAACCACTTGCCTCCATCCTTGCCAATCAACATTGATAACACTATCAGCATTCGCTATGCTTTCCGCTGTGCTTAATATACCGTCACCATCCAGATCTTCACTGTCCAACCGGCCATTCCGGCTACCCAGCATGGTAATGCTGCCATCGGGATTCACAAACTCCCACCCTATATCCTCTCCGACGTCCAGCAATCCGTTATTATTTAAATCCTCAGTTTTCGGCGCACCTTTTTGCCATCTTAAAATACCATCTACTACCACATTTCTGGCAAATCCGCCCTGGTTATCGGCATCTTCACTAAACCGTCCCAGGTCCACATGAAGTTGTTCGCCGGCACTTTCACCATAAACCCAAAATTGCAAGTAATTATATTTGCTGTAATCCACCCCTATTTTGGAGACAGGATATACTATAGACACCCAGGAATCAAGAGCCGGCAAATCATAGGTCAGGTCCAGGGTCTGATCCCGGCCCTCTTCAGTTGTCTTATCATTAATAGTCCTTTTTTCTTCATCTCCATTAGCCCATTCCAAGGTCCCTTTCTGAGTTGGATCCAGGGATTGTCTGCCGCTGCCTATCTGCCATAAGGTTTTGTCTGTGGAGAAACCATCGGCAATTTCTGCCCCTTCCATATTGTCGACCATCGACTTGCCAAAAATATTCGGATTATATTTGCTTTGAGCTATTTCTGCCCCGAGATCGATGTTTAGTCCTTCCAGGTTCAATTTCCAAAGTTCCTCCGGCCGTAATTTTAATTTTGAGTCGCCTTCTATCACCAGGATACTTTCCGGCGTGGAACGCACGTCCGGGACATTGCCGGGGGATGTCGCCCAGTTATACAGCACCGTAGATCCCAAGGTAAATCTATCGCCATATTCATATTCTGTCCTGGCACCCACGATAGTTTGCTGGAATTGGCCGCCAAAAGGCATATATTCATAATCCACTTCTATCTCTGTGTCATCAGTAATAACCGCCTCTTGCAGGAAGGTCAGCAAGCCGATATCATAGTCAATAAAATAATCTTCATCCCTGGTTAATTCGACGCCATTCAACTTGACTTTCTCGCTTTTCTGCACTAATCCAGGGCGGAGGTTGTAAGTCTTGACACTGTGACGGTATTCCACATAAATATAGTTATTCAGTACGGGTTGGTCCAGATAGGCTTCAGAGTTAAAAGGGAGATCATCCCGGAACTTCAGCGTGCCAAAATCAAAGTCCACATCATAAAGATAAGAGCTGGAATTAACTTCATTGAGAGTAGAATCCAGGATCTTGACAATGAATTTATTCGGGTCATTGATCAGCTTGGTCCCGCCCAGGCTATAATAATTCTTCATCTCCCGGTTAGCCGCGCTTCCTCTCGGGCCTTTAATAACCAGGCCCAGGTCAGTGGTGAGGATGGTGCCGTTTGGTCTCCTATAATTGACCGCGATCACATAATTATCGCCGATCGTTTTATTAAAGGTAATAATGCCTTTACCGTAATCTATCGTATAATCCAGCCCGGCATTTTGCTTGACAAAATATCCTTCATAGGGATTGCCATCCACATCAAACAAAGTAGCAAGTACAGCACTAGGATTATTACTGGAAAATTGGTCCCACAGATAAATGGTGACCGTGCCGGCGGCGATTGGTAGGTCGGTGGCAGCAGCGCTTTCAGCAGGATATATTTTGTAATACTTACGTTTAATATAATCATAATCAGACAATTGTTTTTTTTCAAAGGTAGTGTTGCCTTTAAAACGCTTGGTCTCGGTGATACCCTTGGTGCGGCTGCCAATACCCATGACCCGGATTTTATTCTTCTGTGTCGAGACCGGCAGGGTATCGATCTTGCCGCCAAAAAGTTTTTTATTATACGACACAAACTCGGTTTGGGGCAAGGTCAGGTCAATATCCCCGAATGCCGCCTCCTGCACTACTTCTTCAGGATCACCTTTATAAATAACTGAAATGTCTCTTTTATCCTCTTTGGTATCATCATAGTCAATATTGACCGAGATCTTGGGCCCGACCATACCCTTGATCTTTACTTGTAGTTCCTGCTGCATTTCCAGCCGGTCAGTTACCCCCTCCGGGGTTCCGGTAATGGTCTTTTCATCAGGATGGGCATATTTGACTTTTCCGGTCTTGATATTGATCATCTTCCGGCCGGCAATATTAAGCTTGGATTCATAGGGCAGGTTAAATTCAATTCCTTCAGCCAGTTTAGTCTGTTCTTGCTGGATCTGTTCCAGGTTATTTTTGACTTTTAACCACTGGTCGTGTTTAAAGGACATTACCCTTGGCGCGGTTATTGTTACCGGGCTGACGCTTGGAGCCGGGGGGACGAAGGTAAAAGTACTTAGGTTCACATTATAATCAAGCTCTGCTTCAGGATTAATATTGGCTTGCCGCAGACGCATTTTAGACGTTTGCGCCAGTATATTGGTCCCCAGCGTCAACCAAGACAAAATGGCGATCAGGATAATGGCAATAGTTTTCCGCAAGCTTTTCCCCAGGATAGTCATAGATAAAATGTATATTTATATAAGTATAGCTGAAAAATTGCTTTTTTTCAATACAAATACTTATTTCCCCTATTCTCGCCAGGCATTATTCTAATTGCTAAATAAGTATAAAATAGTATATAATGAGAATATGCGTATTCTAACCAAATATATCCTAAGAGAAAGCTTGGCTTCTTTCCTATTAGCCATGCTCTTATTTACCTTCATCCTCTTAATGAACCGTATCTTTGATCTGGTCAATATGGTTATCAGCAAAGGAGTAGGGCTGGCGGCAGTAGGTAAGCTATTGTCATACAC
>JAQTPL010000025.1 GCA_028712895.1 bacterium
ACCTGGGCTGTTGGCGGCAGTGTCATCATGCTGCAATCAGGTGATATGGAGAAGCGGTCAGATACCCGGGAAAACCTGGGCACGTTCAGTGCCACGGATACCTGTGGGACGCTGGCTATAGCCAAGAAAGTAACTGATAATGTTTCTTTGGGTGGGAGCGTCAAGGTCATCAACCAGAAGATCGATGATGAAAGCGCTACCGGACTGGCCGTAGACCTGGGAGCATTGGTCAGGACCAGTATGGATAATGTAAGTTTTGGCCTGGCGGTACGTAACCTGGGACCGCAGATGAAATTCATCAGCGAAGGGTATGACCTGCCATTAACTCTGGCAGCTGGTGTCAGCTATAGCATATCGAAAATTAACCTGACCAGCGATATTAATTATTATGATTCCACAACAACCATTGGGGTGGGGATGGAATACAAGGTGATCAAGGCGCTGGTGCTTGATCTTGGTTACAAAGCCGGCAAAGACAACAAGCTGGAAGGATTAGCGGGACTCAGCGCGGGATTAGGCTTTAATATCAACAAGATCAATCTGTCCTATGCCTGGGTGCCTTATGGCGAGCTCAGTGATACACACCGGATAAGTTTAGGCGTGAAATTCTAAGAGGGGAAAATAATAATAATGAAAAAAATAACGCGCATTCTTTTAATAGCGTCAGGATTGTTGTTATCCGCAAGTTTCTTAATGGCAGATACCAATACATTTACTGAAACTTTCACCAGTACTACGTATAAAGCCACGAATACGACCGCCAACTGGAATACAGCCGCGGGAGATCTCAGGCTTAATACCACTACGACTTCAAGCACGCAGACTAACTCCAGCGTGGCTAAGGATTCTTCCGGTAACTATATTGTGGTTTGGCTTGATAACCGCAACGGCGGCTGGAATATCTATGGCGCAAAATATAATTCCGCGGGAACTAAAGTCTGGGGTGACAAAAGATTAACTGCCAGTAATTTAGGCACTGCACCTTCCGGCTGGACACAGTATCCTAAAATAGCCGGTGATAAGGCCGGTAATTTTTATGTGCTGTATTGCCAAACCATCGGCACTCTTTATGTCCATAAGTTCAATTCTTCAGGAACCAGTGTCTGGCGGAAGGTAGCTGATTCAGCTACTCATCGCTCAGAGTGGACCGGTTATGGTCTGGCGTTGGACTCCAGCAATAATATTTATGTGGCCTATCAGCAATACGGGCCTTCTGGCGCTTATGCTTATGCCAGTAAATTTAATTCCAGTGGTACGAAATTATGGGGAGATAAGAGCGCCAACTCCAGCGGCAGTGCTTATGATGTGACAGTCTCAGTCTACGGCAGCTATCTCTATGTTGCCCATAGGAGCTCAAGCAATGGGGCGTTGGATTATTGCCGTTTGAATACTTCAACGGGGGCTAAGATCGGCAGTGATATTAATGTCGGCAGCGGCAGCAAGCTGAGGATAGCCGTGGCCACCAACGGCTATCTCTGTGCCGTTTACGTGTCTAATTATTCTGTGTACTATGCCCGTTATAATACTTCCGGGACCAGGGTCTCAGGGCCCAAGATGATCTCAACCACTGGCGCGATGTACGTGGACCGGTATGATCCGGAAATAAGCATTGATACCAGCAACAACAAATATATCGTCTTCATGGATCGTTCTGCCCTGACCGGGGGTTATGACCGCAGGGTAATGGGCCAAAAGTTGAACAGTTCTGATACAGTCCTATGGGCCAGCGGGGGAGTACAGTTGTGCCAGGTAGATTTTCTTGACCAGTTGCTGCCGCAGGTAACCTTTGACGGTACCGGCGGACTGTTCTCGGTCTGGCTGGATCCCCGTTTTAACAGTACCCAGAATGTTTTTGGGAACCGGATCAGTTCCAGTGGGGCCAGAGTTTGGGGGACAGATAAAAGGATTGCCGCTACCACAGGCACAAAATATGTGAATGGTATCGGGCAATCAATAGCCGTAGACAATGTCACGGGCAATATAACAGCCGCGACTCTTACATATAACGGCAATATTAACGGGCAATCAGTCACTTTCCAGCTGAGTAATAACGGTGGTGGGAATTGGTATAATGTCACACCAGCCAGTAAATATATTTTCTCCACAACCGGGAGTGACCTGCGGTTCCGTATTTTGTTGACCACATTAAACGGCAGCGCTACACCTTATATCTACGACCTGACCATAAGCTATGACTATGCCAGCACTACCGGCGGTACCGGGATGTTCCCGTACCGGATGTATTGGGATACCAGTTGGCTCAATGGCCTAAGCGGCTGGATGGGTTCAAACAACGGCTCCAGCCTGACCTGTAATCCCGCCTATACCGGGACCTACTACAGCGGCTCCAATTGCACTATGTTTACCTATAACAAGTCAGAGTCCTGGGCAGGTATCTATTCCCTGTACAATGGCTGGAACGGGCCGGGAGTGAACCTGAATGGCAATAAGAGACTTACCTTTATGGCCAAGTCCAACGTTAATGGTGTTGTTGTTACATTCGGTTTGGGCCAAGCTATCGATACAGCTAAGAAAGAGGCGGCTTTTGCTTTAACTACCACTTGGCAGAGAATCACTATTGACTTGACGGGATTAGATCTCAGCAGAATAAATGGAGTGTGGTATTTCTTTATTGAGGCCTCACGCAATACCGCCATTGCCAGCCCGATCACTTTTTATGTGGATGAAGCCTGCTACGACGAAATGACTCCAACTGCTGGCAGCAGTCTTGCCCCGGCAGATCCTTCTTTTGCCGCAGGGGAATGCTACGTCTATCCTAACCCGGCCAAAAAGGGTAAGAATCCTATTATTCATGTTGAGACGGGTATCGCGGATAAAGTGGAAATTAATATCTATGATGTTTCAGGAGCACTGGTAGCAGATACCGAGATCAATGATGCTCCGGCCGTGAGTGCCGATAACAAATATGCGTATGAATATGAGTGGGATGTGAGCGGCAAGGCGAGCGGCGCATATATAGCGCAAATCGTAGCGACCAAGGGCTCGGATAAGCTCAAGATAACGAAAAAATTCGCAGTCGTAAAGTAATCAATAAAGCAAGCGATTAACATAGCTACGGTAACGCCAAGATTAAAACCTCTGTTAAGAATGCTAACAGAGGTTTTTCTTTTGCCGCTTATTTAGGAATATTGGCTCGCTGTCACGCCGCGCCGTTTCGAAAAGCGTGTCGTTTTCCCCGGCGAGGAAAACGCACTCAATTCTCGCTTGAGTTCCCCAAAGTACGGGGATAAAGAGTCCATGCCAACTCAAGCTCCGAACGTTTTCTACACTGGCATCAGCGGCCGCGCTCGCCTGTAATCCGTGTAATCCTGCAAAAAAAATGGACGAGAAGGGAGTTGAACCCTTAAGGTCTAACGACCATAGCGTCCTGAGCGCTACGCGTATGCCAATTCCGCCACTCGTCCATATAAATATATGCCCGCCTATATACTTGCCTGGCGGGTACCTAAAGTATACCTTAAATACCCGGTTCTGTCAAGATACACTTGAAAAAAGTAAAAAATTGTGGTATATTACTCTGATGGAACAGAAACGCATTGCCACTAATCGTAAAGCCCTGCATAATTACGAAGTTTTGGATACATATGAGACCGGCATCGTGCTTAAGGGCAATGAAGTAAAGTCGATCAGGGGCGGGCATATTAATCTGGGCGATGCCTATGCCAGTATTAATAAAGAAGAAGTTTTTCTTTATAATATGCATATTTCGCCGTATGAGCATTCCCGGCTGGAAGAATGCGATCCCTTGCGAATTCGTAAGTTGCTGTTGCACAAGAAAGAGATCAAAAAACTCATGGGCAAGGTCAAAGAGAGAGGCCTGACCCTGGTTCCTTTGGAGCTATATTTTAACAAAGGCAATGTGAAAGTAAAACTGGCCCTGGCCCGCGGCAGGAATGCGCGCGATAAGAGGGATGAGCTGAAAAAGAAAGATGCCCAACGGGAAATGCAAAGGGCATTCAGGGAGAAACATAAGTAAAATAGTCGCTGGTCTCTGGTCGCTAGTTTCTAGTTTAGTACTTGCTAGCGACTAGTAACTAGTGACTAGAAACTGAATTTTGGGGGTGAAAGGTTTCGACCGGAATATCTGGGGTCTTGGATGGCAGGTCGGCATGGTTGGGTCGCCGTTAAATACCTAGCAAATTATAACTGCTAACTATAACACGCAGTACGCATACGCCTGTTAAGGCGTAGTATCTTTACCTGCTCTGCCTACGAGCGGTAGAGGTACAAAAACTGTAGGCTGGCTTGACGAGTTACTCCTTAGCGAGTCAGGCGAGATCAGTAAGGATAGTTGTTTTTGTATCCTATCTAGTGGAGCCAGAAGCAGCGAAATCAATTACTAGACTAAACCTGTAGAAGTTCTCGACACCGTATTTTGGGACCCGGGTTCGATTCCCGGCACCTCCAAATTTTGCCCTTGGCAAAATTTAGAACAATCGAAAATCGAGATTTGATTGTGGTCAATTTTCTATTTTCTATTCTCAGATAAAGAAAGGAGTTAATATGGAAATTGCCTGGAGCAAAACCAGAAAAGCTTTTCCATTAAGTACTAAAAAGATCATAAAAAAGACCGTAAGCAGTTTGTTTGCATTTGTTATGCTTTATTTTGCTATTTTAATTATAGCAACAATACTCTTTGTTGGCGGAGTACAGAATTTCAAGACTCCTGCCTTCAGTTTTTTTACCATAGTGATGACTTTGTTGATGCTTTTAGCTGTTTTTATTTCTTACATGTACCAGAAATGGTATTTTTCCGTTTACTTTTATGACTTGGGTAATGATTATATATGTATCAGGAAAGGGCCTATTACTCCCCAGGAGATAAATATCCCTTATGAGCGGATTCAGGATATTTATATCGATCAGGATTTACTCGACCGGTTTTTTGGGCTGTATGATGTGCATCTGTCCAGTGCGACTATTTCCTCAGGGATAGAGGCCCATATTGACGGAGTGGAGAAAGAAGCGGCCGATGGATTAAGAGTGATTCTCCTGCGTACGGTGCAAGAGCGAATCAGCAAACATAAGGGCAAAGATATAATTTCAGGCAACTCCCAAGGACAAAGTTAATGGCAGAAATTATAACAGAAAAGGATTTTCCATTACAAAAATCATGGTTCGGCAAGAAAATAATAAGCGGAGTAAGCTACTTGATTTATATCGTGATTCCAATTGGTTTGCCTTTTTATGTGGCACATTTAAAAGGCAACGGCCAAAAGTTTATAGAACAAATGCCTATGGGGATAAAAATTATTCAAATTATGATGATAGTTTTTATTGTAAGTCTTCCATTTTCCGCAATATTGCGCAGAATAATGTTTTATTTTTCTTTGGGAGAAAAATATATTACCTTAAAACAAGGTATTTTCTCGAAGTCGGAAAGACATATTCCCTATGGTGTTATACAAAATTTGTTTATCAAACAGAGTATGTTTGATCGGATTTTTGGTTTAGCTTTCCTGTCTATTGAGGATGCATCACAAGGGGCCGGGTCAGGGGCCCTCCCCTACGGGGAATTAGTTGGATTCTCAGGTAACAAGATTGGTATCCCTGGGATCAGAAAATCGGATGCTGAGAAACTAAAGGAAATTATTCTGCAAAAAATGAAAGAAAATCCTGTTGAAGACAGCCAATCAGGATTATAAACTTGAAAGAAAGGTACGGAGTGTTGCTACGTACAATCACTGCTTATTTTCTTTTTTTATTATGTATCTTCAATGTAGTACCGGTACAGGCACAGCCAGTGTCTTTACCGATCACTGTCACCCTCGAAAACGGCACCCGCACTGAAAATGCTAAACTATATGAAATAAACAAAGAAAAATACCTCGATGTCGCAGACCTGGCTGATTTTCTTGATGCTGATATCAAATGGCTGCCAGTCAGCAAAAAAGTGATCCTTTCTCTCAAAGGCGTAAGGATTGAATTTATCTATTTTGGCAGGACTGCTACGATCAATGGCCAGAAGATCAAGATGCCTTCAGTTTGCCGCCTGGAAAGAGGGGATCTCTATGTCCCGCTTAGTTTTGTTACCAGCCGCGGCTTTACCAAACCTGTCGGATTGCGGATAAAATGGGATGCGCCAGCTAAGATCTTAAAAGTATTCCAAACCCCGAATATATTAGGAGTTAAGACCCAGCAGGAAACAGGGCTCAGCCGTTTGGTCCTGGAAACCCAGGGAAAGTTATATTATGAATCATCCCAGACTGCTGCCAATAAGATCACAATAGATATTTATAAAGGGGTACTGGATCAGGATAAGAAGTATGCGATACCTAATAACACCCTGATCACCGGCATGAACCTGGTACAGAAAAGTAATAAAGTATCCTGGGTCATAGAAGCTTGTCCGGAATTTACATACAGTGTCAAAATAGATGATAATCCTTGGCGAATACTGGTGGATATTAAGAAAACAGGGGAACAAGTTTGTCCACCTGAGCCGGAGCTATCTGCTTCCACACAAACGGTCCAGGTGGCGGCGATAAAGATCCCGCCAGTCACTCCGGAACTGTCCCCCCCGCCGGTGATAGTGCCTGAGATCAAAACCAAACCTGAACCTGAACGGCAGAAGAAATCCAGCGCTAAAATTAAAACCATAGTGATCGACCCTGGACATGGCGGCAGGGATCCAGGCGCTATCGGCCAATATGGCACCAAAGAGAAAGATGTCAATCTTAAGATAGCTTTCAACGTAGCCCAGTTATTGCACGAAAAAACAAATTTGCAGGTCCTCTTGACCAGGAAAGAAGATGAATTCATTCCCCTGGCGGAAAGGACCCAGATCGCCAATGATAAAAAAGCTGATCTATTTGTTTCCATCCACTGCAATTCTGGCCTGGACCGGAAGGCCAGCGGATTTGAGATCTATTTTTTAAGTGAACGGGCTACGGATATGGAAGCTGAAGCAGTAGCGAATATAGAAAACTCGGTTATTGACCTGGAAGAAAAATCCGAGGTCACTGATAAACTAAAAGCTATTCTATGGTCACTGACCCTGAATGAATTTGTCAATGATTCCAGCGAACTATGTTCTCTGGTGGTGAACCGGGTCAATGAAATGGATGTTGATCTGCTCAACCGGGGCGTGAAGCAAGCTGGTTTTTATGTATTGCGCGGGGCTAAAATGCCAGCAATACTAGTGGAATGCGCTTTCCTATCCAACAAACGAGAAGAACGTTTATTGCGAAAAAGCGCTTTTCTGGATAAGATCAGTAAAACTATTTATCAGGGGATAATGGATTATATCGAGCGAAAGGAACAAGAATAAAATGCCTAAAAATATCGGCGTCTTTGATTCTGGCGTTGGCGGATTAACCGTGGTTAAAGAATTAATGAAGCTTCTGCCTCGCGAAACCATTATTTATTTCGGGGATACGGCTCGCGTGCCATACGGTAACAAGTCAGCGGCTACCGTGACCAAGTATTCTTTGCAAAATGTGCGATTTTTACTACAGCAGGATATTAAATTATTGGTTGTTGCCTGCAATACGGCATCAGCTTTAAGCTTGGCTGCTCTCCAGGAAAGCTTTCCCGCCCTGCCGATCATTGGAGTGATCGAGCCAGGGGTAAATGCCGCGTTAAAGGCGACAAAAAGCAAAAAAGTTGGCGTAGTCGGTACTATGGCCACCATTTCCAGCCAGGCATACAACCGTTTACTGACGACCCGCGCTCGTGATGTCCAAGTCTATGGTCAAGCGTGTCCCTTGTTTGTGCCTCTGGTTGAAGAAGGATGGATCCATAAAAAAGTGACCTCGCTGGTCGCCGCGGAATATCTTTCCGGGATGAAGCGGTTAGGCATAGATACGCTGATCCTAGGCTGTACGCATTATCCCTTGCTGAAGAAAATAATCGGGCAAGTAATGGGCAAGAAGGTGACTTTAGTAGATTCTGCCCAAGAAGCGGCGTTGGAAGTACAGCAAATCTTGGAAAACAAGGATATGGCGGTAACGAAGGGGATTGGCAATTGCCTGTTCTATGTCAGTGATATACCGGATAAATTTATTACTGTGGGCCAGCAGCTGCTGGGAGAGAAAATACAACAGGCGACACAAATAGATATAGAGAAGTACTAGGAGTTAAAATGTTTACTTTAAAAGTGATAAAGGTTTTTAGTGCGGCGCACAATTTACGCGAGTACAAAGGCAAATGCGAAAAACTGCATGGACACAACTGGAAAGTAGAAGTGGAAGTGCAGGGTAAAAAACTAGGCCGGTCCGGTATGCTGATCGATTTCCATGACCTGAAAAAGAAGGTCGAGGACGCATTAGCAAAACTCGATCATGGCTATTTGAATGAGAGCGCTCCATTTGATAAAATTAATCCAACCAGTGAAAACCTCGCTAAATATATTTTTGCGTCCCTAAACCGCCATCTGCCGTCTGCTGTCTGCCGTCTAAGCAAGATTACTGTTTGGGAAAGCGATACTGCCTGCGCTACGTATAAAGAATAATACTGTTGATCGTTCATAGTTGATAGTTGATCGAAAAAACGTAACAAAAAAATGCTTTTTCTATCAACAATCATCTATCAACACTGTTTGCATTTAGGGAGCATCATGAATAAAAAGAAAACTGCGGTGGTGTTACTTTCTGGCGGCCTGGATTCCGCTACTTGTTTGTATTGGGCTAAGAAACAAGGATTCGATTGCCATTGCCTGATATTCGACTATGGCCAAAGACACAAAAAAGAAATACAGCAGGCTGTCAAGATTGCAAAAATCAACAAAAGCCCTTTTCAGGTTGTTAAGATATTCTTTCCCTGGAAAGGCAGCTCGTTATTAGATAAAAGTTTAACTGTTCCTGTTGCAACTGCCGTCCGCCGTCCGCCGTCCGCCATCCCTAGTACCTACGTTCCTGCCAGGAATACTATTTTTCTCAGTTTTGCCTTATCATTTGCCGAGGCTATTGGCGCCCGGGCCATAGTCATCGGGGCCAATGCTCTTGATTACAGCGGTTATCCAGACTGCCGGCCGGGCTATTTCCAAGCTATGCAAAAAATGGCTAATCTGGCCACCAAAGCAGGAATAGAGGGAAAGAAGATCAAAATTCTAACTCCTCTTTTACATAAAACCAAAGCCCAGATCATTAAGCTAGGTACTAAATTAAAAGTACCATACCAGCTGACCTGGAGCTGCTACCGTGGCGGGGCCAAGCCCTGTGTTATCTGTGACAGCTGTATCTTGCGGGCCAAAGGGTTCCGGGAGGCTAAAATCGCTGATCCAGCGATTTTGGATAGCAGATGACAGATAGCAGATGGCAGTTGAAACCAAATAGCAAAGCGCTGATCACTGAAATATTTGCCAGTATCCAGGGTGAGGGACTATATGTCGGTGAAAGGCAGATTTTTGTCAGATTCGTGGCTTGCAACCTGAAATGTGACTATTGCGATACGAAGACCAATAAACGGATACGTGAATTAGCCGGTGAACGGGTTTTGAATGAGATTAAAGATTTAAATAAAGGAAAGATCCATTCTGTATCAGTGACCGGCGGAGAACCGCTCCTCTACGCTGATTTCCTGCAAGCGCTTATTCCCCAGATAAATAGGCTCGGACTAAAAACTTATCTTGAAACCAATGGCACATTGCCGCAAGAATTGCGAAAAGTCATCAGGCTGGTTAATTATGTGGCTATGGACATCAAAATGCCTTCCAGCGGTAATCCGGCTTGCTGGGATGAGCACAGGGAATTCCTCGAGATCTTGAATCGCTCTCATATCCATCCGGGTGATTTTTTTGTGAAGATCGTCCTGACCTCCAAAACCAGGGCTGCGGAGATCAAGAAGGCTACAGGGATCATTGCCAGGGTATCCAAACATATTCCATTGATCTTACAGCCAGTCTCACCAATCCGCCAAGTCAGGGCAATGGTGCCTAAAAATATTTTTGCCTTCCAGAGCCTGGCCCTGGAACATTTGTCGATCGTGAAAGTCATCCCGCAAATGCATAAAATACTGGGAGTCAGATAAAATGATAGAAATGATAGGTTTGATCGCCTCAGTTGTCCTGCCCATGTTTAACATTCCGCTTATTATCAGGGTGGTTCGTCGCAAATCCTCGAGTGATATCAGTCTTACCTGGGCCTGGGGAGTTTGGATCTGCCTGTTACTGATGGCCCCGTCTGGATTTACATCAGCCGACCTGGTGTGGAAAACCTTCAATATCTGTAATCTTATTCTTTTTACTGCTGTGGTTGTTATTGTCACCATTTACCATAAAAAAGGAACACAAAATAAAGGAGAAGTAGATGCGTCTTAGCCGCTCAAAAATAATTCTCTCTGTTCTTGGACTATGCTTTATTACTTTTAGCGCTGCCGGCGCTGAAACCATCTATAATGTCGGAGTACAGTCAAAGATAGTCCTACAGGCCACGCAGGATGTCGTAGGGCAAGAGATAGCATATCCCAAAGTAGAGCATCCAGAAGTCACTGGTATGAAGGTAACGATCCCCTCGGGACAGGAGACTGGCTGGCATACGCATTCTATGCCTGGTTATGCTTATGTGCTTTCCGGGACAATTACGCTGGAATACGAAAAAGGAATTACCAAACAGTTCAAGCCTGGGGAAGCTTTCGCCGAAGTTGTGAATGTCTCACACAATGGCCGGAATAATGGGACAGACGATGTTGTCCTTGTTGTGTTCTTCACCGGCGAAAAAGGCATTCCGTTCACAAAGAAAAAGGAAACTAAAAAGGTTAACTAAGGGAGATATAATTGGATAAAAAAGCATTAAGGAAGCAGTACAAAGACACCTTGCAGCCGATGGGTGTTTTCAAAATACAGAATAAAGTCAATAGCAAGATACTGCTCATCAGCAGCAATAACCTGCCAGGCAGGATCAACAGGGAGAAATTCCAGTTGGATATGGGAAGCAATCCCAATACAGCTTTGCAGAAAGAGTATAAGGAATTTGGCAAAGATAACTTTATCTTTGAGATAGTAGATACTCTTAAGCCAAAAGAAGACCCAGCCTATAATTATTCAGATGACCTGGATATGCTTGAGGAAATGTGGCTCGACAAGCTCCAGCCATACGGCGATAAAGGCTATAACGAGAAAAAACCTCCCAAATAGAGGAACATATTGGCTCATAAGATCCTTAAAGCAGCAATTAATTATAAAACAATAGAATTATTGACCAGAAAAGGATTAGGCAGCGGAGTTAAGATAACTCGCGCTAATCCTATTCGTGGTGGTTTATTTAATACTTCCTATAAGGTTGAGATGGCTGACGAGCGGGCAGTAGTGTTAAGGATTGCTCCTCCCAGGGACAAAAAGCTGTTGAGCGTGGAAAAGCAGCTACTAAAAAGGGAAGTATATGTTAACAAATGCTTAAAGGGAACTGAAATACCTGTCCCTAAACTCTTGTTCTCTGATTTTTCCAGGAAGATGATAGATCGCGATTATATCATCTCTGAATTTGTAGAAGGCTATAGTGCCTTCTATCATCAAAAATATTTGGCTAAACAGGAAATGGACCATATATACCGGGAGCTTGGGGATTACGCCCGGCGCATTCACTCATTGGAGAACAAAGAACAATGGTTCGGCTATCCGCCGCCTTTTGCCCGGGATAAAAAGTGGAGCGATTTTATCGCCCAATATGTGCGTTCCCTGGAAGAGGATTTGAACAGGCATCCGTATTTGTCTTTACCAAAAGAATATTCACTTTCAGATATAACTAAAAAGCTGGTACCCCAGCTGGATAAAGTGAAAACTCCCAGGCTTATTCATGGTGATCTTTGGCTAAGGAACATATTGATCCGGAAAGAACACGGATGTTATAAGATATCTGCCATTCTGGATTGGGACAGGGCTCTCTGGGGTGACCCTTATTTTGAGTGGATTCTTTATGGAACTGACCCAAATCCGTCTTTTTGGAAAGCCTACGGGAAAACTATGCCGGCTATATCAGAAGCCGCTTATGTGAGAGTCCTGCTGTACAAGTCCTGTGGCGCAATTCAGGCAGCGCTTGAGGACAGTATCCATTTTGGCCTAAAAAAGAACTCCCTGACTATGTTTGGTTACGCGCTAAAGGACCTGAGGGAATTGTCAAAAAACTTGATAAGGACTGATTATAGATAGTTATTAAATTTATTAAGACTGGAGTGTTAATGAGAAAAAGAATAAAAATCCTAATTTCCATTATTTCCATCCTGATACTGTCAATATCTGCTTACGGCGCGAGCATAGTTATCAATCATACTTGCGTAAATTTGACTACGATACCTTCAGCCTGGGTAGATAAAGCGCGCCAAGACCTGCATATCGCCTATGGGCATACTTCTCATGGCAGCCAACTCACCACAGGCATGACCGGACTGGTCACTTTTAAAGGGCAATCCTATGCATACAACAGCGGTGGCACAGGCGATGCACTTGATCTTAGAGAGAGCATTTCAGGAGCCAGTGACCTTGGTAATCCGGATTTCACTGCCTGGGAAAGTGCTACCAGGGATTATCTTGATGCCCACTCTGAGATCAACGTCATTATCTGGTCCTGGTGTGGGCAGGTGAGCAGCGCGTCACAAGCTAATATTAATACATACCTTAACCTGATGGACGGCCTGGAAGATGACTACCCAAATGTGAAATTCGTCTATATGACCGGCCATCTGGATGGGGGCGGGCTTACCGGCAATCTCCATCTTCGGAACCAGCAGATCAGGGATTACTGTAATGCCAATGATAAGATCCTTTATGATTTTGAAGACATTGAAAGCTATGACCCTGACGGCACATATTTTGGGGATAAAAACCCGGATGACGGGTGCAATTATGATAGTGATGGCAATGGCAGCCGTGACGGGAATTGGGCTGAAGAATGGCAAGATGCTCATACTGAAGGGGTTGATTGGTACAATTGCTCCGCCGCCCATTCACAGCCTTTGAATGCCAATCAGAAGGCCTATGGTGCCTGGTGGCTGTGGGCACGTCTTGCTGGCTGGGATGGGGTAGATACTATAGTTCCTGACGATCCTGAACCAGAACCTGCGTTACCTGGACCAGGTTCAAAGACACGGATACATCCCAATCCCTGCAAAAACAATAGCAGGGTCTACTTCCGTAATTTGCAGAGCAGGGCTAATGTTGATATCTATGACCTTTCCGGGAACCTGATCAATGAAGTGGATAAAAACAACAGTTCAACTTCATTATATTGGGATCTCACAAATAAAGAAGGCGGGAAAATTGCCAGTGGAATTTATTTCTATGTGATTACCTATCCTGATGATAATAACAGGATAGAAAAAGGAAAGATAGCTGTGATCAGATAGGCAACCGGATCTCAACTTAAGCCTATTTACGGAGAAAGCCATGACGCCAAGTAAGGGAAAACTGTGAAGGAAGAAAAAGAGCTGGATTGGAAATGGAGAAATAAATAGCAATGCTTAAATATGATGGCGGCCTGGCATTTAAGTGGGGAGCTTCTCTTATATTGATCTCTCTCATGATTAACAGCGAGTCACCGATATGGGGTATGGTTTCATTTTTTGTATCTTTTGTGTTAATTATATGGGCCGTAATCTGGAGAACGAGAATGCGTTAAGTGCGGGAGAATACTCATGACTAAAACAATCGTACCTGGCAGGGTGATAGCCCTGGAACATAAGAAAATAAAGCTGCCCAATGGCTACTATGTGGAGATGGATGTTATTAAGCACTTAGGAGCAGCTTTGATCGTGCCATTCCTCAGCCGGGATAAAGTTATCTTGCTGAGGCAATACCGGCCAGTGATAGAGAAATATCTTTATGAACTACCTGCTGGCACTGCGGAGAAGGATGAGAGCAACCTGCAGACTGCCAAGCGGGAGTTGATGGAAGAGACAGGATATTCAGCCGGGAAGATGACCCTGATAGGACATATCTATCCTGTGCCAGGGTATTCCACTGAGAAAATAGCCATCTATAAGGCAGAAAAGCTGAAGCCGGTGAAATATCACGCAGAAGAGGATGAGGTTATTTCACTGCAGACAGTAAACAAGGCCACAGTCAGACAGATGTTCAAAAAAGGCCAACTGACAGATGCCAAAACCATCTGCGCCTTCGCACTTTGCCATTGGTTGTAATGTGCGACCCTTGGGAGTCCGCCTCGTTTTATTGGCGGATCTGGCTATAATGCGTGACCGTAGGGAGAAAATCGTTTGGATATAGAGGTGATAAAGTGGCGCAGGTAATAGGGACAAGAATAGAGATAGACGGGTTTAATATCCAGATAAAATCTGCCAATAACATCTTTGTGAGTCTCTTCCTCTCCTTTTGGCTGGTTGGCTGGACTTTTGGCGGGATATTTGCGATACGCGCTTTGCTTACTGAATGGGCAAAGAATATTGGGGCCGCATTGTTCCTGCTATTTTGGCTATGTGGCTGGGTGGCTGGCGAGTTTTTTGCGCTTGTTACCATCCTGTGGGGGTTTTTCGGGAAAGAAATCCTTAGTGTCAATCAAGGTATCTTTACCATAAAACGAAGTGCCTTCGGGATTGGCCCAAGAAAAGAATACCAGATCATCAAGATATCCAATCTCAGGACTACAGCTCAGGGTGAGCCGCTGGCAACAGACCGGTATAACCGGTCCCGGTATGGTTTATATGGCGGGTCAATAGTCTTTGATTATGAGGGTAAAACTATTATGATCGGGGCTGGCCTGCCAAAACCAGATGCAGAAGAATTAGCAGCTTTTTTAAAGGGTATAGTAAGGTGATTTTAAGTAGAATGAAGGATTTGACAGATGGGGATGGGGAAGAGTAATTTCACATTTCAACGGCTGATCCAATTATTGATTTTCTAAGCTAAAAGAGCTTCCAGCTTAAATCCTGGAAGCTCTTTTAGTTATTTGTGAATATTACTTATTTAAGGCCGCTGGAGAATCCGTTGGTTACAGCTGAAAGCATACTGGTTAAAGCTTTGTCATACATAGCAACATTAAGCGGCCCTTTCTTGTCTTCGCGGACAGGGTCCTGCGACTCCAGCTCCACTTTCAGCTTTAATATGGGCTGCCACTGCACATAAAAATCATACCTCATTTTCTTATCGCCTTTAAATCCTACTTCCTGGCCTCTTAGATCAGTGCTCAGCAAAATATCAAATTGGTCAAGTACCGGCTGGTCTTTCTTGTTTTTGTCAACCTTGAATTTTACCTGGAGGAAACCTTCCGCGCCCAAAGAATGTGTGATCTCCCCGAGATTCATTACCAGTTTTATCATCTTAAGCGGACTGCTGGGGAATATTCCCAAGCCGGTTGTAGATACTTTCTGGGATTTCTCTACCGTAGTTGGCTTGAAAAGGCCAGAGGAAGCTCCCCGACCTTCCTTTTCTTCTTCAAGATTAAAACTTATATATGCTTCATTTGCCTGAATGTCTGCTTTGGAAACGATCTCTATGCCATTTGCTTCAAAAGCTTCCTTCACAGCCGCATAAACAAGATTTGAAGTCACAGTATAATAATCCTTGTCAAATTCCAGGGTGTCTGTTTTAGTATTTACCCAGCCTGTATACCTTTGGCTGCTAGCGCTGTTCGTAACCTCTTTTGAGGTAACATACTCGCCATAGCATTCAAGGATGACCAGTTTCTTAACCCCCAGTTTTTTCATTTTCTTTACATCAATAGACAGGTTTTTCTTTACGAATTTGCTGATATCTGCTGTGTCTGCTGCTGTGAATTTAGAAGTTCCCCCCGCAAATAAAGGCTGGGTGATCAATAACAATAACACAATACTTTTTAAAATCTTACTCATTTTTCCTCCTTCGGCATTATTGACTTTCTTTCCAGTTTAAAGAGTTTCATACTTTTAATCAGCTATAAACCACAAGTATGAAAGCTTTATTGTTAAGCGATTTTACCATGATTAATAGGCCTTTTCAAGGGATAATTATAATTTACGCTCCAAAACGATGCCGTTTTCAGCAATTAATTACCTGCGTAGCAGACTAAGCGGTTAAAAGGGCAAGTCCAATAATTTCAAGTGGTTTTTGCTTGGCAAAACCTGGCAAATGTAATACACTATTATCATAGAAGCCAATCGTCGATTTGTAGAGCATTAACCATTTTTCCACTGTCGAAGTGGAAAAGCAACCAGGTGTCAACCTATGATAGTTTTAATGTTCGACTGAAAGTCGCCCGCCAGAGTTCTTTAGCCCGCCAGAGCATGTTGGAGGGTAGTGGCGGAGACAGATGTAAATAAGAAAGTATAAGAGGAATTAAACAACATGAGAAGAGTAATTACAATTTTGTTTTGTATTTTCATCTTGTATTTGCTGCCAACTACAGCATACACAGAGCAACGTCGATCTTTCGGTGGATATCTTTCGGTTGGTTATGGCTTACTTAATTTAGAGAACAAACCGAAGAATAGCTATAATCCTATTGAATCAGTAGATGCAAGACTAGTCACTATTAGTGGCGGCATGAATTTTTTTCACGGCCATACTATTGTAGCTATTGAAGCTCTTTTGCCAACCAAGGATAAATATCTCAGTGAAGAAGGTCAAAGAGAAACGATCATGGGCCAGACAGTCACAGCGCATAAGTATGAATCAGTATATGGCGGGATGCTGCGCTGGCATCAGCACCTGTTTTATAATATCTATGGTTCTCTTGGCGGCGGCCTGATCGGCAGGGAATATAAGTTTAAATATACCGGAGGAGCATATCCAGTTAGGGAAGAAAGTGGTGGCACAGTAGATTATCTGGCTTGGTCATATGGCTTAGGGATAAGGTATAAATCATTATTTCTAGAAGGGCAAATACTGAAAGTTGCCAATAAGGATATGGATGATCTAGAAGAAGATTACGAATCTTATTGGAGAGTGAGAACAATAAGCCTTGGTTTCCTTTTTTAAAATCGGCGTAATCATTGAGCGAAGCTCATGGAATGGGGAAATATACGGGATGGGATCATAACTTAACATCTTGACAACATCCCTAAGATTCCTAAGATTACTAAATAAGAAGGGTGGGAAGTGTATGAAGAAAATAATGTTAATAGCTATATTTATGCTGGTTGCTGCGCTGGCGCAGGCAGAGGAAGTGGGCACCTATAAGATGGTCATGGGCACCCGGGGCGAAGTATACAAGATAAATACTAAAACTGGGCAATCCTGGGTATCTGCGGAAATCGCTATCAGCGATGTCACCCAGATGACCTATTACTGGGGGCCGATGTCACCTGAGGAGATCAGTAAATGGGACGTGAAACTGAAATTAAATGGTGGCAAGTCCGTGATCAAGGTGTGGTTGTCTTTGGACGACAAAGCGCTCCTGCCGGTACAATAGCCAATTTCTGGTTGATTACTGTCTGGCCACCTACCCGCCACTAGAACTTTGGCGGACTCCCTGCGGTCGCGTTTTAATTCGCTAAATGAATCAGCAGAGTATGTTCCCGGATTTCGTAAATATACCAAACAATATTAAGGATAATAATAATTAGTTAGGTATATTTATTACTTGACAAGAGCTACCAAACATATTATTATAATATTAGCTTATTGTTTGGTATAGGAAGGTGATTTGCATGGGAGTGATAAGAGGAGTATTGCAAGAGGAATTGGATAATTCGCAAAAAATTGCGGCAAGATACAAGGAAGAAGTGGCTAAATTAAAAGGAGCCTTGGTCAAAAAAAAGGTGGGTAATAAGTATTACTATTATCTAGCTGTTAGGGACGGCAAAAAGGTTCGCTTTATCTATAAAGGGGCAGCCTCGGAAGCAAAGAGGAAAGAATATGAAGAGAACAAAAAGAAACTTAGGCAATATAAAGTCTTGATTAAAAAGGCGCAAGAGCAGATAAAATTCCTGGGGAGAGCATTACGTGGAAAAGAAGCAGTATAGTTTATGTATAGAGGTATTGAAAACACTAAATTAAGAGCGGTGCATTAAAACATTTGATATTAATAGGCAGTTGGTGTTCATATTTTTACGATCAATATTTTAAAGGCGTGATTTATGAGCCGATCATAAAGACAAGAGACCTGGATTTCTTAGTGCCAGTGCCGCTGAGACTAAAAGAAAAAATAGATATACCTGCATTATTAGGTGAGCTAGAGTTCCTGCCTGACTGGTCGGGAGATAAGGGCTATATAAGGATGGTACATCCTGAGCTTTTCGTGGAATTTCTGGTGCCGGAGAAGGGCAGGGGGATCGATAAGCCTTATCCGCTGCCGCAATTAGGCGTGAATGCTCAAACATTGAGATTCTTGAATTTTCTAACTGATAATGTTATTAAGATCGAAGTAGCTGGTCTTGTAGTTAATGTGCCACATCCGGCGAATTTTGCGTTGCATAAGTTAATTATTGCCCAAAGGCGCAATAAACCAGACAAGATAGCGAAAGATAAGGAAGCGGCAGTTAGGATATTAAAGGCGTTAATTGAAAAAGGTGAATCAGGGGTTATAAGGAAAGTATTTAAATCAGTACCGGATAAGTGGCAAAAGAAAATACTAAAAGGCGCAGAAACAATTGATGATAGTGAAATAATAAACTTATTGAAGGATAGCCAACCTCAACCTGCGAAGTTGAGGTAAGCGGTTAAAATGGGTAAGGGGTTGATAGATGGGGATGGGGAAATAAGTATTATACCTCACGATTTGGTTTCTTTGAACTTAAGTTACTTTATAGAGAAAGGGGCTTATATATGGCGGAAATTCCAGAGATAAACTGGCGGTTTAATAATGAGGATTTCAACCGATATGAAGAGATAATGCTTCTGTCAGAAGAGGTGAGGTTTGCAGAAATCACTTCTCTAAAAGACAAATCAAAATTATTTACACTGATTTTTAGAGTTGACGGCAAGGATGAAAAACTAGTTTTCCAACTAGAAGAATGTAAAGTGCCATTTGAAAAGGAGAGGGAATTACTCATTAAAGAGCACGAAGAGTTACAAGTCTTGGGCCGGCATTGGGATGATTTGCGCTGGAATGTAAGTAAATGGTTTCTCGGTATTCAAACTGTTTTCCTTGCTGGAGCAGCAAAAGGACTAATAATGCTGCAGGCAGATACAGGAGTAAATCTTGACTTACCGATTGCCCTGTGGGCACTAAGTGGATGTTCGATGGTATTATGTGTTATGTGGGCTATAAGGAATCTTGGAATTCATAACTGGCACCGTATGGCGATACGAAGGCAATTAATGATTGAGTTAGATCCTAGAATTAAGTTAGAAAATGCATTTCGTATCTTATCATCCATCCCTGTACCAATTGCAGCCAAACACAAAGGAGCGATAGAAAGAAAGCATTCCTCTGGCCAAATGGAATCATGGGGGCCGCCTTTAGTTTTCTATGTCCTTTGGGAAATTGTGGCATTGCTCACTGCTTTTCCTAGCTTAAGGGAATTGGGTGGCTTTTGGTATCTCATTGTTGTTGGTATTTTACTTTTCGTATTTTACACTTTCATTTCAATCTTTAAATTAGTGACAAGGGGATACTCAGATCTTCCAAAAATAGTACAGAAGTAATGGGGTCACCTAAATAGGTAACCCCAGAGTCTTTTCGTAGATGGGGATGGGGAAATGAGCATCGAGTCCCCGGATTCTCCCAAAGTAGTGAGCATAATTTCCTACAAAATGAAAATTATCAAGGAAAGGATTTGCCGTGGATGGAAAACCTTTTATGGAGCAATTTGCTGATATCTTTGCCTTTTTGAAAGATTTTGGATTTAAGCTTGTTCGGGCAGAGGCGGACAAGACACGCATACGATGGGAAGATATACTGGATTTTAAATCCGCTAAACTTATGATATTAGTCCAACGTTCAAGTGAAAGCGATAATGTTTGTATAGTTTTAGGCCTGCCCCAAGATCATTATCCCGACAAGCCGGTAGGTTTTAATAAGTTAATGGATAAAAAAGGGATTTCCTTATCAAAACATTATTTAGAAAAGGGATGTCTTAGCCAAGCTCATGAACTTGCTGGAATCATAAAGGACCATTTTTCATCATTATTACAGGGTGACTTGAGTCTACTTCAGGATATCTGGGCTAATACTGATAAAGCTTCGGAAGTCCTATTATCTAAACAGAGAAAATTGGCATTTAGAACTGATAAAATTGGCAACGCAGAGATCCTGGAATTGCCAAATACAGAAGAAGCCTTAGGACAAGAATATTTAAAGCAGTTCCCTACGCATGATTATTCTAATGAACGAATCTGGGTTGTTATTTATCCAAAAGGGAAACTTTTCTGTAAAACTTACGAGATAGCTTTAGATTCTGCTAAGAATTTTAGTCGCTTACAGGGTGAGGGGGAAAAAAGCTAGTAATAGTGCTCGAAGCTCATTTCACAATTGGCAAGATGGATTATCTAGACAGTGAAGTAGGCAGCGAATCAAACTGGTGGGTAACCAGGTGTGCACCTACGCGGTTGACAGTAGAGGGTTCTAATGTACTAATCCGCGTAATCAGTATGTGGAATCCGCGAAATCGATGGCTCGTTTCGAGCCAAGGATTGACAGATGGGGTTGGGGATCATAACTTGACATCTTGACAACGTCCCGAAGGTACGTAGGGCAGGAGAAAATAATGGCAAAGGAATTGGAAACAGAAATAGTATGCTATCTCATAGCAGGCGCTATTATAGGGGTAAAGCTTGCTTTCGACGGATTTAAAAAATGGAAGTATAAACGTTATATCCAGGATATACCTGTTTCTAAAATAGGATCTGCAGCAATGGGCTTGGTTAAACTAGAAGGACAAGCAGAAGGGATTGGCCAAACGATAAGGGCTCCCTTGACTGGCGAGGAATGTGTTTTCTATACGTATAAAGTTGAAAAGTATAGATATGGAGGGGCGGGGGACAGCCACTGGGAGGTAGTGTCTGAAGGTAAAAGTGACAACATCTATTTTTGCATAAAGGACTCAACGGGTCAGGTGTTATGCGCTCCCCAAGGCGTGGAATTGCTGAATAAACCCACTTTTTATTTTGCGAATAAAATGCTAAATCGGGAGATACCAGAAAGATTGAAGGCTTTCCTTATTAAGAGTAATATTGAATATAAGCAGATTATAAATAATGGTCATTTTCGATTTTACGAATGGGTGATACGTCCGAACGATTATGTCTGTATCCTTGGCTCTCTGGATAAGATAAAAGGTACAATTGAAGACATTTCAGATTTTAAAGCTACATTGAATAAACGACTAAAAACAATTAAGAATGATCCGGAAACCATGATGACGATTGACACTGATCGCGATGGCAAGATAAGCCAGGAAGAATGGGAAGCGAAAGTAAAGGAAATTAAAGAAGAAATAGCAGCAAGAGCGCAGGATATACCAGCCTTGCAGAATAGAATAGCAATTAAAAAAGGGGAAGATGAACAGATATTCATTATTTCTCAGAAAAAGCGGGAAGCGCTTTTTAGTGGCTTACAATGGCAAGCTTGGGGACTTATCTTTGGTGGTTCTGCTGGTTCCATTATATGTATTTATTTATTGTCTTATATTTTTAAAAATATCTTTGTTTTGAACCCAATAAGTATAGTCGCTATTATAGGGCTTATTATTATTTTGATTTACAGTGTGAAACGACGTGACAAATCTATGTAGGAGGTATCAACCTACCCGCCACTAGCGTCGTCGGGCGCAGCGCGGTTGAGGTAAGCGGTTAAAATGAGGGTAGGATAACCCTCTGGACACCTGTTTCGCGCGACCGCAGGGAGTCCGCCGAAGTTCTTTAGTCCGCCAGAGCATATTGGAGGGTGTTGGCGCGAAATCGATGGCTCGTTGCGAGCCAAGGGATGGCTTTAAAGAATTACTTGACAAATGCCCAATTATCTGTTAACTATTATTATAGTGATTAACAACTGTTAATCAGTATTTAATAGTTAACATTAAAACTGTTGTAATTTAAAGAATTATGGAGAATTGAAATGAAGAAGAACAAATATTATTCTATTCAAGAAGTAGCAAATTACTTGGGATTGAGCCGTATTGCTATATATCAAAGAGTTAAAAAAGGGCAGATTAAAGCTATTAGGATTGGCAAGAATTATGCTATCCCTCAGAATTATATTAATAATTTTATTAACGCTCCTTTAGATGATGAAGAAAAAAAAGAAATAGACAAATCAGTGAAAAGGACCGTTTCTGAATATGGAGAAGTTTTGAGACTATTGGGTAAAGAATGATTATAAAAAGCATAAGTGTCCAAGAGATAGAGTATATGTCTTTTAAATTGGCTCAGGAAATATTGTCTTTTAATGAGCCTATCCCTGATTTTTCTTCCCGTTTTCCTAATAAATTAGAAAGCTGCTTAGCTGTGCCCTTTCAGAGTTTTTCCGGAAGATCTCTCTATACTGGGCTCATCCCTAAAGCCAGCATATTATTCTATTTGATGATCAAGAACCATCCTTTCCAGAACGGGAATAAGAGAGTTGCTATGACGACTTTATTTTACTTTCTGCGCAAGAATGGGAAATGGTTGAAAGTGGATACACAGGGGCTTTACAACTTTACTATGTGGATAGCTTCAAGTCCTGCGAGCTTAAAAGAAGAAACAGTTAAAGGGATCATGAAATACTTAAAAATATATCTAGTGAAATTTGAAGAGAATAATACTCCAACTCAAAGCAAGGATACCTCGGAATAACCAGGGTCCACTTCCGAAGTGGAATAGTAGAGGGTAAGGAATCTTATTATGAAGCTATCTGAATTCTTTGATCTAAGTATGATTAATAAAACCCTGATCATTTGCGGCCTGATTACTCTGGTTGTTCAATTCGATACTTTTCATAATACCCTTTCAAATATAGTTGGTTACATTGCATTAATTCTTCTTGTTGTTATGGCTTTAGGCAGTTATAAAAATGGTTTTAGATTATTAAGCAAAAGAAGGCTGATTATAGATACTGCAATTTCAAAAGCAGGATCTATAGCGCCTGGATTTGTGAAACTGAAGGGTTTGGCATTGCCTAGTGACCTTTTAGCCTCTTACACCGGGCTACCCTGTGTTTTTTATCAGTATATTGTCATATCCGGGAGTCAAGGACCGAACACACCACAGGGGATGGAGCAAGGGGATAGTGAAAATAGTATATTTTATGTAGGTGATGAGACTGGTTTTATAGCAGTCAAGCCTTCTAATATTGAGGCTTGTTTGTCATCTCATATGACAAGCAGGGTAGGGTATTATGGCCAGAGATTTTCAGAATACTTGATTCAACCCGGCGATATGGTCTATATAATTGGGAATGCCAAAAAAGCTGACCTGAATACAGATACCATGACGCAGGAGAAATTCAACATCTTCGCGAATATTCAGAAACTTAAAAAATCATCGGAAGATATGATTAGGATCGATCAGGATCATAATGGTGAGATTGATGAAAAGGAATGGACAAATGCGGTAAATGAATTAAAGGAAAGAGTAAAAAATAATGTTGAATTGGATAAAGTAAATAACGATTTCGGGGAAATGATAATTGAAAGAGACAATACTCATAATTTGTTTATAGTAATGAAAGAATGGGAATATAAAGGATACTTAAATAAGTTACTTTTTAAGGGTGTAAGAGATTTTGTTTTGGGAACGATAATGGCATCTGTAATAATAACTTTTCTTTTCTGGTATTCCAAAGGCGGACTAATAGGGTATATTCAATACTTATGCACAGGGTATTCATCTCATCCATAAATCTTTACTAACTTATGGCCTGTCTTTCCACTTCCGAAGTGGAAACTAGGTTAATAGTACTAATCAGCGTAATCGTTTCTTAAAATCGGCGTAATCATTGAGCGAAGCTCACGGGATGGGGAAAAATCTGCATGGCTTTTTGGGAATTAGTGGAATCATAACTTGACATCTTGACAACGTCCCCAAATCCCCACAAAGAACCTAATCCATTTACCTCAATTAAACAGTTGGAAAACATCTTGGGAGAGAACGATGCAAAAATAGGAGAAGATTTATTAATTACAAGATTTAAGCAGGATTTAATAATATACCAAGAATATTTATATATAGGGATTAGATTCCCAGGAAGGCATAGGGAATACGATTGGTTATATATTAGACTGAGGCGCTCTAAGAGCATAACGGAGGTTGCCGCACTAATAAAGCCAGAAAATGCAGATCTAGTAGAACGACTTGAGACATACGTTATTGAGGCCATATATTGTGAGCCCATTACAGAAGAGGATTATCATCTCCGGAATAAAGGAGCAATTGATAGGGCTAAACAAAAGACCAGCAAAATCTCCATCATCGGATGTGGAGCGTTGGGTGGAGGAATTGCAGATTGCTTTGCTAAAGCTGGCATAGGTCAAATGATATTAGTTGATAAAGGGGAATTCAGATATCATAATTCAATTAGGCATGTATTAGCAGTAACCAAAACTGGTTTGCCAAAAGTCTGGGGACTAATGATTCATGTATTTGAACATAATCGATTTGTTAGTGTGGATACAGTAGCGCAAGATATCTATTTAACAGAAATAAACAAATATATTCCTGAGAAATGTATTGGCATATCAACAATAGCGGATGATAATGTTGAGGCGTTTCTAAATGAAGAAGCTATATTTAATGAGAAAGTTGTTTTTTATGCAAGAGCGTTAAGAGGAGGGAAAGCAGGCAGAATATTTAGGGTAATACCACATAAAGACGCATGTAAAAATTGCTTATCAATATATCGCGATAAGAATATGCCAGGATTTATTAATATTCCTCAAGATGATGATTTGCCAATAATAACAAACGAATGTAATAATCCTATAAGGGCAGGCAGCGCGGCTGATTTACAGATAATTTCTTCCATTGTATCAAAAATACTGATTGAATATATAGAAGGGAAAGGGTTAGATAAAAACCATTGGGTATGGACAACAGAAAATGATATTGAAGAAGCTAGCGGATATAGAATAAATTATAAACTTGAGGCATCATTCCTTCCGCCCGTAAAAGAATGCCCTGTATGCAAGGAAATAATAAGCACAAAGATATCGATACTTGAAGAAGCGTATGTTTTTATTAAAAAGGAGAGTAAGGAATCTGGAGAGATAGAAACAGGCGGGGTTATTATAGGATATAAAAATCACAACGGCGATTATGTTGCAGTAAAATGTACTGGACCGGGACCAAAGGCGAAAAGAACTAAGACGATGTTTATAAGAGATGTTGAGTTTTGTCAGGCTGAAATTGAGCGCTCTGCCAAGGAGTTATTTGATAAGGGCGCATATATAGGCGAATGGCATTACCACCCTACGGGTAGTAATAAGCCAAGTGCACAAGATATAAAAAGTTTAACAGAAATAGCTCAACAGAAAGAATATTTAATCGATAATCCCATATCAATTATTATTTCACCTGAAAATGAATTGGGTATTACTTTACATGATGAAACTGGAAGATGCGTGGATATAGAAATAGAAGTTATAACTAAAGGAGATAATTTAAATGGAAATTAGCATTAACGATTACACGGTTCAATCAAGATTTATGCCTGTACTTATTGTTTTTGTCCCTATAGGCATACTGATTTGGGCATGTATGATGGGTGCTTATAATTTATTAGTATCTACACTATCTGGTAGTATGGTTATTGTAATTATTTCTGCGGGTTTATCACAAATCGGCAGAGATCTTGGTAAACGAAAGGAGCCCAGTCTCTTTAAAATGTGGGGTGGTGCCCCTACAACGCAAATGCTTACTTCGGGGAAATCAATTCTTAATGAGGAAACAATTAAAAGATATCATGCTAAACTTAGAACGCTAACAAACACGAAAGATACAAATATACAAGGAGCAGATCAGACTGCTCTTCTCGAAACATATATATTATTTCTTAGAGAGAATACAAGGGATGCTAGGAAATATCCTCTTGTAAATAAAGAAAATATAAATTATGGATTCAGAAGAAATCTTTGGGCAATGAAACCTTCGGCTATAGCCATTACTATTATTTCTGTAATTTTACTATTTGCATATTTTATTTTCAGTCTTGATGCGGGGAACATAAATGACAGAGCTATTATCGCCATTATATTTAATATATCAATATTGGTTCTCTGGACGTTTAGAATTAACCCGGAATGGGTGAGATTGGCAGCAGTCGCCTATGCAGAAAGGCTAATTGCTTCATGTGAATTAATGTAGGTCATGCCATATAACGAGGTAAAAGATGTCTATTATTAAATCTTTTTCAGTTGGTGAAGGAGATATGTTCTATATAGAGCATAATAGTGACAGTTTTACTATTATTGATTGTTTTCTCTCGGACTATAACAAAGAATATATTGTTGCGGAAATCAAGTCGCTTGCATCGAAGAAAGGTATTATTCGGTTCATATCCACTCACCCAGACGATGATCATATTGGTGGCATAAAATATTTAGACAGCAAAATTAGTATTGTGAATTTCTATTGTGTAAAAAACGAAACCACCAAGGAAGATGATACTGATGATTTTCAAAAGTATCGTGAACTGCATGGCTCGAAAGAAAAAGCCTTCTATTTATATTTAGGGTGTTCTCGGAAGTGGATTAATCAATCAGATGAAACCAGGCAAGGGGCAGGTATCAATTTTTACTGGCCAGATACTACAAACCAATATTTCATAGAGGCCTTGGAAAATGCGAAAGCCGGTGGAAGTCCAAATAATATATCACCAATCTTTACATATGGGATGCAGGATGGTGTAATAATTATGTGGATGGGTGACCTTGAAACAGAATTCATGGAGAACATTAAGGATGATGTCCAATTATCAAGGGCCCACATTCTCTTTGCACCGCATCACGGTAGAAATACTGGAAAAGTCCCAGAAGCATTGTTAAAAACGATAAATCCTAAGATTATTGTCATCGGGGAAGCTGCCTCTGAGGATTTGAACTACTATGCTGGATACAATACTATAACGCAAAATACGGCAGGTGATATCATCCTAGACTGTGTAGGAAAGAAAGTTCATATTTATGTGAAAAATAACGGCTATTCAGTCGAATTCTTAGATAATGAATATATGACGAAGTTCAATTATTATATTGGGACGCTCAACTTTTAAATATGAATGGTATTAAGTAATACTCAAGGATATAATTAATTATGACCAAAACAATAGTGCCTGGTAGGGTGATAACCCTGGAACATAAGAAAATAAAACTGCCTGATGGCTCTATTGAGCAAATGGACGTAATTGGCTATAGGGAGATATGAACCGACTTTCCACGATACGAAGCTGCTTTATGCTTTACAAGGAAAAAAACTTCAAGTAAAAGGTAGAGAAAACATGAGCTTAATTATACAAGACCCGACACGCGAACAGGTATTTAGATTTATTTCTGGATCTTCTAATTTTGGCAACTTAGGTCTATTTATTGGCTCTGGCTTTACAAAGGCGGTTATAAATGGGGAGTTAGATGAAATAGCACTCTCGTGGGGTGAGCTTCTTGGGAAAGCCTCCTCAGAGTTAGGTGTAAATTATACCGAAATAGCAAAGGAAGGTTTTAGCTATCCGCAGATAGCGAGTGAAATATGTAAATTTCATTCCAAAAATAAAAATATTAGTTATCAAGAGGGGCTTTCAGATCTTAAAAGTAAAATTGCTGCCTTAACGTGTTGGTTTCCTAGAGCTGATAGACAAACATTATTTAATAAATACCTTTGTTCATTTTTGCCTTCTTGGATTATTACTACCAATTATGATCTAGTTATTGAAACCATTTTAACTGGAATGTCTGATCCACTTGGACCTGGCGATCAGTTAATAAGCACTAAGGGACTAATTCCAATTTATCATCTTCATGGTTTAAGAACACATCCCAATAGCATAATAATTGCTCAGGAAGATTATGTAAGCTTATTCCGACCAAACGAATATAGGCAAATTAAACTAGCACTGACTTTAAAAGAATCAACGACTCTTCTTTTAGGTTACGGTCTTGGCGATGTAAATGTTCTAACCGCATTAGATTGGTCAAATAATGTGTTTAAAGGTGGAGAGCATCATTATCCAAACGATGTGATACAAGTAGTGTGGAAGAATCCATATAAGCAGGAGCCTTATAGAGATAAAAATAATATATTAATAATGGAGACTGACGATCTATCCAAATTCTTTGAGGAATACATAGCAGTTAGAAATATTCATCTCACAGAGCAGAAAAAAGCAGATGAGATAAGGCTTTCCCTTATTGAGGAATTGATAAATCCTTCCCAAGAGGTAATCAAAAAGTTTATTGATAATGAGCCATATCGTAAACAAACTCTTTCAAAAATTGCTTCAGGTACTAGTTATTTTATTTCAGGCTTTATTCCCTTTCTTGACAAATGCTTAGAAGAAACTTGGGTAAGATCTAAACCTTCCGGAGCTTTTGAAGGGTATAATCAAAATCTTTCTATAATTCTAGATATTTTGACAATATTTGATATTAATAATATGCCACCAGCCTTATTTCAAGCCGTTGCATATGGTCTACAAAGGATATCTCCATACATTGGTGATCATCCAGGAGAATCTTGGGAGGCAGCGGAAACATGGGGAAAAAGAAAAGCTCAGTTAAAACCAAAAATGATTATAGAATTAAGAAATTACGCAAAACAAGAAGGGTATCTAACATTGAAAAGCCTATTGAAGGAGTAAGGGGACTTCTGGGATAATGGAGTATTATTTAAAAATTAGTTAAGTTGAAGTTATACCTATGAAAATTACAGGTGTAACCTACGTTAAAGACTGTATTCGAACGAGTTAAATTATAGCGAAATTGAAAAGGTTAAATTAGGTTTATTATGGCTAATAATGGTTATAACGGTCGCGATTCGCGATCTGTCTTTAACGGCGTAAAAATTGTAGAAGCGTCGGCGGGGTCGGGGAAGACGTATGCCCTGTCCAGGGCGTATCTCGGCCTCCTGCTGGCTGATCCTTCCGAGAACACCCTCAAGTCCCTCCTGGCGATCACTTTCACCAACAAAGCCACCTACGAGATGAAGGAACGCATCCTGGAGCTGTTGAAACGGACAGCCCTGGACGGGTTCGCTAAGCCGGAGGATAAGAAAGATCTGCTCGCCTACCTAAAGCTACAACCTGCGCCAGCCAAAGACAAAAGCTTAGCTGCCCTCGATGCCATTATCCTGAACTATAATTCCTTCCAGGTGAAGACCATAGATAGCTTCGTCAACCTGTTGCTGTCTGGCTGCGCCTACCGGCTGGGATTGCCGGCTGATTTCCGCATTAAAAAGGATTTTGAATATTACTTGGAAGCAGCGCTGGACCTGATCATAGAACGGGCGGGGACGGACAATCAACTCCGAGCCATCTTTGAGGACTTCCTGGAGCAGTATTTATACGCTGAGGACAATAAATCCTGGTCGCCAAGAATGGACATACTGGAACTGGCCAAGGATATGTTCACCCAGACTACCAAGCACGGGATGGATTTCCGCGTGCCTGGCCCACCAAAGGAATTGCTGTCCAAAAAAAGAAAATTCATTGAACTGGTTGGAGAACTAAGAAAAAAGCTGCCTGAGGGTACGCATAAGACCTTCCTGAAGAGTTTGGACAACTTCCTGCAATACAACAAAGACACATTCTCCCTGGACGGGATGTCCACTTTCTTTTATAAAGATGACCTGCCGCTGAATAAGGGTACTACCTGCGGAGACGCCACGCACAAGCTCTGGGACCAGGTCCGGGCCATACTCGCGGATATAGCCATGCTGGAATCTTCGCGCGGATATGACCATTACCTGCAGATATATGACCAGATACGGAAGGCGTTCCAGGTCATCTGCCGGAAAGAAAGCATACTTTTCCTGCCTGAATTAAACGGACAGGCAGTTAAAATATTCAATGAAGAAGATTTCTCTATACCAGAGCTGTATTACCGCCTGGCAGCCAGGTACCGGCATATCCTGATAGATGAATTCCAGGATACCAGCCTATTGCAATGGTCCAACCTGTCGCCTTTGGCAGAGGAAGCATTAGCTGGCGGCGGCGGTCTGTTCCTGGTGGGCGATGCTAAGCAGGCGATCTACCGGTTCCGGGGAGGCGAAGCTGGATTATTCACTGCTGTACCGGCAAATCTCTCCCAATTCGGGCTGACCACAGAAAAGCTGGCCAGGAATTTCCGCAGCGGCAAGGAGATAGTCTCTTTTGTTAATGCAATTTTCCAGTCTGAGAACCTGCAGGCATTAG
>JAQTPL010000026.1 GCA_028712895.1 bacterium
AACCAAATTGCCCGTCGAAAAGATCAATCCTTTCGAGAAAGTAAAATTGAACCTGAAGAATATATCTAATGAACAAATGGACGATATGCAACCGGTCTTTTCCGTATGTATGGGCCTGGCTCTTAGGGTCAGAAGCTAAAAAAATGAGGTGAGAGACAATCTATGATCAAAATTAACTTATTGCCGCGGGATATGCAGCGAGAAGAAGGGGCTAAAAAACAGCAACAGCTCGCCATCTTGAGCATTATTTTGGTGGCCTGCCTGCTCTTGGTATGGTTTGTCAGCTTGAAAACAAACCTCACCAAAAAGCAGAGAGAACTGAAGACGGCAGAAGAAGATTTAGAGAAAGTGCGTGTCTTAGTGGAAGCAGTAGAAAAGAAGAAACAGCAGAAAGAGGCACTAGACCGTAAATGGGGTATTGTGGAAAAACTGCTGCAGGGCAGGTTTAAATGGGCGATGATCATGGATGAGATGCAGAGAAGCCTGCCGAAGAACATCTGGATCACCAACCTGCAGGGAGTCAAAAAAGATACCGGTAATATGATCACCATCAACGGTATGTCCTTTGACCATTTTGCGATCGCTGATTTTGTCACCAGCCTGGAAGATAATGAATATTTTGAAAATGTGGAACTGAACAGCATCACAGAGGCCACGAAAGGCGACAAAAATAGCCGTACCACTTTGAGTTTTAATGTTACCATGACTAGCAAACTATGAACCAAGGCCAGCGGGTAAAAGGAGGATGCACTGGTGAAAATTGGAGATAAGAAAAACCAAAAACAGCAGCAAATATGGATCATGGCGATCGTGATCAACATCGTTCTCGTTTTTTTATTTTTTAATTTTGTCCACAGCAACCTGAACGCCGGGATTCAAAAAGTTGATACCAAGCTGAAAGAAGTAAAGGCCAGGCTGGAGGAAGCTAATTCCATCGCTGACAGGAAGGAAATTATCGAAAAGGAATTGGCTATTTTAGAGCTGAAGCTCTCTTCCATGAGTAAAATGCTGCCGCAGAAAAAAGAGATCCCCAAGTTTTTAAAGACCATCATTTCCCGGGCCAATGATAATAGTGTGCGGGTAGTGACTTTTACGCCGACCGCCATAATTTCACGAGAATTTTATAATGAAGTCCCGGTCGCTGTCAACATTAGGAGCTCTTTTAATAATTTAGGGTTGTTTTTTACCAGGATTGGTAATCTTGATAGAATTGTAAATGTCGAGAATGTGCAGCTTACCGCTACTCCCGGGGATAGTATCTCGGAAACGATCAGCGCTGCATTTGTCATTAAGACATTTACGTATCCTGAAGGCGGTGGAAACTAATGAAAAAATATACCAATATCATACTATTGACAGTTCTCGCCCTGGCGTTGGCCGGACAGCCGGCTTTTACAGCGCCAGAGGTTACTGAACAGGCATTGAGCCAAGAGGCAAAAACTGAAATAGGTCCTGGCTATGTTTATAAGAGCGGTAACCGCAGGGATCCATTTATTCCTCTGACCAGTAAGTATGCCAGTGGAGACGATGCTGCCAGACTCGGTATCAAAGGTATGGCCGCAGAAGTAGATGTAAAGCTGCTAACCCTGAAAGGTTATGTTTTCAGCCAGGCGCGCAAGCATGCCTTATTTAAATCAGCTGACGGCAGGACTTATGTCCTGGACCGGGGTAAATTGCTTGATGATCGCGGCTTGACCGTACCCGGAGTTGCCGGTATAGTAAAAGCAGATAAAGTAGTACTGATCACCAAGAAAAATGTGATGAGAGAGTTTAAATTAAGAGAGGAGAGTGAATAGTATAATGAAAAGATTAATGGTTGCGAGCGTCTTATTCGGTATTTTTGCTCTAGGATTACATTTTACCTCTTTACCTGCTTTTAGCGAACCAGAGGCAGATATTGCCATTACTACTATTGAAACTGCTAATTTGGATTCTGACAAAGCAGAAGTCACGATTAAAGGTGACGGCATGATCACCTGCAAAGACTTTAAGGTGGCCAAACCGCCGATGATCATTGTGGATGTTGCCAATGCTGTCTTTAAAATTAGCAATAAAAATATTGCGGTCAATCAAGGCCTTATAAAAAGCATTCGTTCCAGCCAATTTAAGGTAAAACCAGCAAAAAGCGTACGGGTAGCCATAGATCTTACTGAGATGGCGACCTATGAAGTGGTCAAGGGCGAGAACCAGGTTACGGTAAAGATCGACCAGCCGGCCCAGGCTGCGGCAGCTCCTGCTCCGGCCGAGGTACCAACTCCGGCAGTTGTTGAAGCACCAGCTCCGGCTCCTGTAGAAGCCCCGGCTCCGGTAATCGCCGAAGCTCCGGCTGTAGTTCCCGC
This sequence comes from bacterium, assembly GCA_028712895.1. Taxonomy (GTDB): domain Bacteria; phylum CAYTYR01; class UBA6262; order UBA6262; family UBA6262; genus UBA6262. Next base: position 2,340 of record JAQTPL010000026.1, read on the forward strand.
TCCGGCAGCGGCAGAAGCTCCGGCAGCAGAACCGGCAGCGAGTGAACCTGCTGAAGAAACAGCTCCTGTTTCCGGTCAAAAAGAACAAACCATTTCCCTCGATTTTAAAGATGCTGATATCCGTGATGTTCTCAAAATATTATCGGTAAAAAGCGGCATTAATATGGTCTATGGAGAAGATGTCAAGGGTGCAGTCACTATTCACCTGGACAAAGTCTCCTTCCAGGATGCTCTAAACATTATCCTGAGATTGACGGGATTGTCATACGATTACATTGCTCCGAATGTGATGCGGATCGCTACCCCGGCAACAGTAAAAGCAGAACAGTCCCAGGGCGTAACCCAAACCGGCGTATTCGGAGTGAATTATGCCAAAGCAGCAGAATTAACTCCCTTATTAAGTACCTTAATAAGCGCGCAGGGCAAGATCCAGGCTGATACCAGGACTAATAGCATTATTGTTACTGATATTAGCGATAATATTAAAAAAGTAGTGGATATGATTAAGATACTGGATGTACCGACACCCCAGGTCATGATCGAAGCGCAAATAGTTTCAGTCAACAAAGATGCCAGCATGGACTTAGGTATTACTTGGAACTTAACCAAGAACTGGACTGAAACAGGCAGGTATCCAAACCTGGATACTACTACTGGCGTTGACAACGTCCTGGGAAAAACAGGTACAGTAGATACCAGTAATATCGGTACCGCTCCTGGATTGATCTCACTGGGAAAAGTATTTCATAAAGGTAATGAATGGTCCAGCTTGAGCGCTGTGCTTGGGGCGATGGAGACGAAAGGCAAAGGAAAGGTATTGTCCAGTCCGAAGATCGCTACCTTAAACAACCAGGAAGCATCGATCCTATCCGGTAAGAAAGTTGCCTACGTGAGTGCCTCCAATATGACTACCGGTGGGTCAACCCAGACTGTCAGTTTCATCGATGTTGGTGTAAAACTGACCGTAACTCCCAGTATTAACCTGGATAAGAAAATAACTATGAAAATACATGCAGAAGTAAGCTCTATCGGCAACGTGCCGGCGAACACAGCTGTGCCACCGCCAATCAGTACGCGCACTGCTGATACGAATATCCTGGCTGCTGACGGGGAAACGCTGGTTATTGGCGGCTTGATCGATGAACAGGCAACAGAAGACCTGTCCAGAATACCGTTCATCGGTGAAATACCTATTATTGGCGCCTTGTTTACGCATAAAGAAAATACTACTACAAAAACTGAATTACTAGTGTTTATTACCCCGCATATTATGTAGTATTGCGGTTTATCCGAGTGTTAAAAAAAGCGCGAGTTTAGGTGTCTAAAAACCTTAAGTTCGCGCTTTTTTACAAAAAGTAAAGGATTCACTCCCTATGGCTGAAAACCTGAGCATCGCCCTGGAGCATTTTAAAAATAATTTTATTGATATTAGTATCCGTGAATTCCAGGAAATTATCAAGAAAGAACCAACGAATTCCCTGGTGCACCTTTACTTAAGCCGGGCCCTGGAAAAAAAGGGTACCCAGGAACAATCCCAGGGTTTCTTTGTCCTCGCCCTGGAGGAGGCTAAATTAGCGTTAAAAACAAGTACCGGAGTGAATAAGGAAATACATCAGCATCTGATCAATCTGTATCATAAATGTGATCAACTGGATATCGCCATAGTGCAGTACAAGAAACTGGCGGCGGCAAATCCAGGTAATGAATATTTTACTGAATGTGTTAAACAGATCTCCGCTCTGTCAACTTTCAGCGTTAACACTGCTGCCCAAATGGATGAAAAAAACAAGAATAATCCAAAAACCTGGTTTTTTATGATATTGATAATAGGCGCTTTAGTGTTGATCGTTATATTTATTATGCTGCAATATTCCAAAATGAATCCCGCGCTTAAATGAATGTCACTCGCCGTCCTGCTATTTTCCTTTTCCTGGCCATTGCGGTGCTCTCCCTGTTCTTAAATGCCAGCTGGGATATTTGGTCCCAAGCTTTGATCCATGTCCTGAGCCTGGCCATTTTTACTTTATTCCTGATCCAGGCGGCCTGGCAAAAAAAAGAAATAGTTATTTCCTATAACCAGGCAGATGTCTGGTTTTTTCTGTACTTGGCCAGCCTTTCTCTCTCTTATCCTTATTCTGTTAACCAGTTTAATACCCGCAACGAGCTTTATAATCAATTCAATTATTATCTTTTCTTTTACCTGTGCCCGCTATTACTGGCCGGGGATCGCTGGCGTGATCTCTTCCTGAGATTGCTAGGTATTGTTGCCGGATTCATAGCCCTGCTGGCTATCTGGCAGTTCTGGACCGGGGAATCTGTAACCGGCGGGCCCTTGCTGAACACTAATATCGCCAGCGGGTTTTTTATTTTGGCCTTGCCCCTGTTGATATCCAGGCTGGCCTGGAGCGTGAAACAGAAAAAGGATGCCGCCTGGTATCTGCCTGAATCATTATTAATTCTCGTGCTCTTAGCCGGCTTACTTATTAACCGGTCTTTAGGCGCCTGGGTCAGCTTGTATTTTAGCTTGCTGCTGGCAGTGATACTTGGCTGGAAAATATATAGCCGGAGATTAGCTGTTAGTAGCCTTGTCTTGACTGCCATTGTGATCGGGTATTTTATAGCGGCTAAATTACAAGAGCCTGAGGTATTCAACCGGCTCTTATGGTGGCAGGGGGCTGTTAAGATGATCAAGGACCATCCTTTAGGAGGGGTAGGCCTGGGAAATTTCGGGAATATGTATCTGGTCTACAAAACCGCCGGCTTAAATTCGATCTATGCCCATAATCATTATCTCCAGCTGTGGGCGGAAATAGGCATTTTTAGCCTGCTATTTTGGTTAGTGGGGATTTATACCATCTTACGCGGGAAACTGCTACAATTGTCTGCAGAGGCGCCACAGGATCAATATACCGGCCTTGGCCTGGTCTGTGCTGCCAGCGGATTACTGGCCTATAGCCTGATCGACTACAGCCTGTATATACCGGCCATAGCGATTAATTGGTGGATCGTACTGGGACTGATGCGTTCCTCTCTGCCGGCCAGGACGCGTATCCTTAAAATTAAGAAATACCACTGCCTGGTTTTTGTTTTTATTATTATTTTACTGGGCTGGCTTTCAGTGACGCCATTTTTCGCCAGCCAGCGCTATGTCAGCGGTATTAACTATCTGGTCCAGAAGGACTTGGCCAAGGCTAAGAAAATGCTAAAAATATCGCTTGTTTTAGACCCTCTTAATGCCCAGGCCTACGGATTTTTGTCTGATATAGCTAAAGAAGAAGGAAACCTCAGTGCGGCGGTAAATTACCTGCAAAAAGCCATCTCTCTGGATAGATATTTTGGTCCTTTTCATCATAATTTAGCCCTGCTTTATGAGGCCCAGGATAAACTTGATCAAGCCATTGCTGAAGCTGAACTGGCAGTTGCCTGTCACCGGCAGAAACCGCTTTATCATTATACACTGAGCCTCCTCTATAAAAAAACCGGCCGTAGTGCTGATGCAGAAAAAGAATACAGGCAATGGAAAGAACTACTGGGTACGACCAATGCGCAAAATAATTAACCTGTTAATTTTAATCTTAGCCATTAGCCTGCCGTTCTTTAACGGCGGCAAGGGCTTTGGGGCTTTTTACACGACCAGCCTCCTGCTCTGCGGCCTAAGCTTCTGGCTGCTCAATCAGCTGCAGGCAGGGGAACGTGTCACCATCGTCGCAGTACCGCGTTTCCATGCCCTGGTTGGCTGTTTCTACAGCTTGGTCTTTCTCAATTTATTTTTTACGGCTTATATGCATGCTACAATCATTGAAGGGATCAGGCTCACCGGCTATCTTATACTATATTTACTCTTGCTGTTTTCTGCCGGCCGCGGCCGCAAAGCTTTTGCTTCCCTGGTCAGGAACATCTTGTCAGCGACCGTAATTATCGCCCTGATTGAAGCCGTAATAATGATCATCCAAAACTATCAGCATTTGCCGCCGCGCGGAACCATGCCTAATGAAAATGTGGCAGCTTCTTATGTCCTTATTGGCTTTATGACCACCTTGTCTTACCTGTCCTTTGAAACTGGTGCTACCCGGCGGCACAAAACTGTCGGTGTCATTTTCTCCCTGGTATTATCCGCTGCCCTGGTCTTGTCGCATTCGCGCGGTGTGCTGATCGCGCTGGTGGCCGCAGCCGGGATTCTAAGCAAACTTAAGTTCAGGAAATGGGGCATGATCGCCATATTTATAGCGCTACTGGGAATTTTAGCTTTGTTCCCTTTGTCTGTTTTTGACGCTGTTTTTAAGATAAATGTCCCGTATAGTTACCGGAGATTATATATCTGGCAAAGCGCCTGGGAGATCATTATGAACCGTCCCTGGTTTGGTTGGGGGATGGGAAATTTTGGCCTGGCTTTTCCGCGGTTTAACCTGCCGAGCTTAGACACTGTTTTGCGCTATGGCAAAATGACGCGTTTTGCCCATAATGAATTTTTGCAGGTAGCTGCGGAGCTTGGATTGCCGGCGATGTTGTTATACGGCGCGATTATCGGGTATATTGCTTTGACCGTCCGGGATCTTATCCGTAATAGGAATATCACCTGGGTAAAAGTTGCCGCCTACACTTCCCTGGCTGGCCTTGTCGTCCATAGCCTATTTGATTTCAATTTGCATTTGCCGGCCATTACTTTTGTGGCGGTTATATTAGGAACCAGTCTCCTGTTGGAAACAGGGCTGGCCCGGGACCGTTCTTATACACTTTCAGCGTCGGCTAAAAAAATGGCCAGCTGGGCATTGTCATTGGTCATGATCGTGACCCTGTCATTATTAGCCGGGTACATATTCCAGCGACGGGCGGCAAAAGGGGAGGCTAAAAAAGATCCTCTGCCGGCGGTCATCAGGGCGTATAAGCAGGCGCAGTTAATTGATCCCCTGAATAGTGAGCACCATGAAAAGCTGGCCAGGCTTTATGCCGGTCAATACCAGCAGGATAAGGATATTTGGGCCGGGGAATTAGCCATATCAGAATATAACCAGGCCAGCCGGCTGAATCCGGAGGAATATGCTTATTACGAAGATTTGTTCTATTTGTATAATTCGCTTGGATCACCGTTGCCGAATATGGAACAAAATTATGTCCGGGTAATGGCTCGTAATCCTCATCTCGTCAAACCAACTTTGGTCCTGGCTCTCTTCCATCTGGAGCGCCGGAACTATATGCGGGCGATAGCCTTGCTGGCGGAAGTGATCGATAAAGAGCCTAATTACTTGGTGGCCTATTATTACCTGGCTGTCTGTTATGAGTCCCTGGGTGCCCGGCAAAGCGCGCGTCTCCAGTATGAAATAATCGTTCAAAAACTGGCCCAGCATTTGGAGAACTTAATCCAAGGCCAGAATGAACTGCTGGCGCTGGAAGTGCCGCAGCTTGAAGTTTTTACGCGCCTGGGTGTTTTATATAATATTAACAAACAGTATGCCCAGGCAACAGCTGCTTTGACCCAGGCGCTGGCTTTAGATCCGGATCATAGTGAAGCCTTAAATGCCCTGGCTGGTACTTATTTCAGCCAGGGGCAGTACCGCCTGGCCCTGCACTACACACAAACCGCGTTGAAGCTGGATCCGCATAACCAAAAGATACAAGAAAACCTGGCCCGTTGCCTGGTGGCCATAAACAACCAAAAAAAGAAGTAAAAAAACAAATCTCGTGGTCAGAGGACTTAATATTATCTTGCTATTTGCCACTTAAATCAGCTATAATAAAATGATAAATATCCATAAAAAGGAGTGGACCAAAGTGATCCCTATTATTGACTTAAAAGCGCAATATGCTAGTCTTAAACCAGAGATTGACGAGACGATAGCCAGGGTCATAGCCAGCGGCACTTACATACTCGGTCCGGAAGTGGAAGGCTTGGAGAAAGAAATTGCCGCTTATGCCGGTACCCGGTATGCGGTAGGGTTGAACTCAGGGACTGATGCCTTGCTCCTGGCTCTTAAGGCTTACGGTATAGGGCCGGGCGATGAAGTCATAACCACGGCTTTCAGTTTTATTGCTACGGCAGAAGTGATCGCTTTCCTGGGTGCCAAGCCTGTTTTTGTCGATATCAATAAGGAAGATTTCAATATTAATGTAGATTTGATCGAGGCCAGGATCACGCCGCAGACCAAAGCTATTATTCCGGTCCATCTATATGGCCAGCCGGCGGAAATGGACCGGATTATGGCCCTTGCCCGTACACATAAGCTGAAAGTGATCGAGGATTGCGCCCAGGCTTTAGGCGCTGAATACAAAGGGAAAAGGGTTGGTAGTATCGGTGATATCGGGTGCATCAGCTTTTTCCCGACCAAGAACCTGGGAGCATACGGTGATGGCGGCATGATCGTCACCAATGATGAAAAGGCTTTTGCTGCACTTAAAAAACTGCATGTACACGGAGCCGGAGAAAAATATGTTCATGAATTAGTGGGGGTCAACAGCCGTTTGGATTCCTTGCACGCCGCGGTTTTAAGGGTAAAACTGAAGTCTTTGGATACCTGGATCGACCGCAGGAATGAGATAGCCAGGCTGTATAACCAGCAGTTTGCCGGCCTGCCGCTGGTTTTACCCATACCCAAAAAAGAGGTCCGCCATGTCTATAACCAATTCACCATTGCCACTGATCAGAGAAATGAGCTGCAAAAATATCTAAAAGAAAAGCAGATCGGCACAGCTATCCATTATCCAATTTCCCTGCCGTTGCAACAGGCCTTCTCATATCTGGGCTACAGCCAGAGCGACTGCCCGGCAGCGGCTAAAGCAGCGGCAACAGTCCTGTCTATACCAGCCTATCCGGAATTAACCACGAGCCAGATAGAGACGGTTATCAGCAGTATAAAGTCTTTTATCAGCAGTTAACTAAAAGGAGAAAAAAATGACCGCTACCCAAGAGAAAATAATCGGGCATATTGGCTTGGGCTACTGGGGTAAGAATATTTTACGGAACCTGTATGAGTCCGGTGTTTTGCATACAGCCTGCGATTCTGACTCCAGGATAGTAGAAGAAAAAAAGAGCCAGTTCCCCAAAGCCAGCTATACTATTTCTTACCGTGAAGTTTTAAGCAATCCGGAAATAAAAGCAGTTACTATCGCTGCCCCGGCGGTTACCCATTTTCAAATAGCCAGGGAAGCCTTATTAGCGGGGAAAGACGTATTCGTGGAGAAACCTTTAGCTTTGACTGCCAGGGAAGGCCAGGAATTGGTGGATATCGCGTCCCGGGAAAATAAGATCTTAATGGTCGGGCATATCCTGCAATATCACCCGGCGGTCATCAAGCTGAAAGAAATAATTTCTGCCGGGAAACTGGGTAAGGTCCAATACCTGTATTCCAACCGGCTTAATATCGGCAAATTACGGACAGAAGAAAATATTTTATGGAGTTTTGCGCCGCATGATATCTCCGTTATACTAATGCTGCTTGGAGAAGAACCGGTAAAGGTCCGAGCCATGGGCGGGGCCTATCTGAATCAGGGTGTTTTTGATACGACCATGACTACCCTGGAATTTACGAACGGGGTTAAAGGGCATATTTTTGTCAGCTGGCTCCATCCTTATAAGGAACAGAAATTGATCGTGGTCGGGGATGCCGGTATGGCTGTTTTCGATGACCTGACCAAGGAAAAGCTGTTTTTATATCCGCATAAGATAGAGTGGAAAGAAGGCAAAATACCAGTGGCGCAAAAAGCTGATTACCAGGTAATTCCGGTAGACTCAGCCGAACCTTTAAAACTGGAGCTGGAGCAATTCCTGGACAGCGTGCGTCAAAGGAAGCAACCGGTAACTGACGGGGCAGAGGGAGTAAGAGTTTTACGGGTCTTGGAAGCTGCCGAAAAGGACCTGGCTGGAGCCGGATCCGGCCGCCAGAACAACATGACCGAGGTATTTATCCACGAAAGCGCTTATGTAGACGAGGGCGCAGAGATCGGCAAAGGCACAAAGATATGGCATTTTTCCCATATCCTCAAAGGGACAAAGATCGGGGAAAGATGCGTGATCGGGCAAAATGTGGCGATCGGGCCGGATGTAACCGTCGGCAATAACTGCAAGATCCAGAATAATGTTTCGGTTTATAAAGCAGTCACGCTGGAAGACAATGTTTTTTGCGGCCCTTCCTGCGTGTTCACGAATGTTTATAATCCCCGGTCTTTTATTGAGCGGAAGAATGAATTCCGCCAAACTTTGGTCAAAAAAGGCGCTTCGATAGGGGCGAACGCTACCGTGGTCTGCGGCGCTACTATTGGCTGTTATGCCTTTGTCGGAGCCGGCGCAGTGGTGAAAAAGGATGTTGCTGATTATGCGATCGTAGCCGGCGTGCCAGCCAGGCAAGTAGGCTGGACCTGTAAATGTGGTACCACCTTAAAGCCCGGTCCTGGCAGCGCTACCTGCGGCAAATGCGGCAGCGAGTATAAAATAGATAATAATAGTTTATCCGTGGTGAAGGAAAATGTCTGAACACAGCGATTAAAGGAAGGAACTAGAGATGGAGACTAATGATCTCAAAGGCGCAAAAATCCTGGTGATCGGCGGCGCAGGATTGATCGGTTCACATGTAGTTGATGAATTGGTTAAAGAAGACGTTGGTGAAATAGCCATCTATGATAATTTCAGCAGGGGTTCATATGATAATATTGAACAATCATTAAAGGACCCGCGGGTAAAAGTATTTGGTTTGGGCGGGGATGTTCTTCATACTGATATTTTAAATGAAGCGATCAAAGGCAAGGATTATGTTTTTCACCTGGCAGCCCTGTGGCTGCTGCATTGCCATGATTATCCCCGGAGTGCTTTTAAGGTGAATATTGAGGGTACCTTCAATGTGTTGGAAGCCTGCGTGCAACATAAAGTAAAAAAACTGGTTTACTCTTCTTCGGCCTCTGTCTATGGTGATGCTGTATCTTTGCCTATGACCGAAGAGCATCCTTATAACAATAAGACATTTTATGGCGCTACCAAGATCGCCGGGGAACATATGTGCCGGGCTTTTTATTGCCGCTACGGCTTGAATTACTCGGGTTTGCGCTATATGAACGTGTATGGCGCCAGGCAGGATTATAAAGGAGCCTATATTGCCGTGATCATGAAGATCCTGGACCGGCTGGACCAGGGATTGCCGCCCATAGTGTACGGTGACGGCACCCAGGCTTATGATTTTATCTATGTTTCAGATGTGGCCAGGGCTAATATTTGCGCCTTGAAAAGCGCTGCTACCGATGCTTTTTATAATGTCGGCAGCGGAATCCAGACTTCCTTAAAGGAATTGGCTGAATTGATCTTAAAGGTAACCGGGAAAGATCTCAAGATCCAGTACGAACCAGCTGGACAAACCTTTGTGAAGAACAGGATAGGCGATCCTAAGAAGGCGAAAGAAGAAATAGGATTTGAAACCATAGTGACCCTGGCTGATGGCTTGCAGCAGTTGATTGAATGGCGTAATGCGCATAAAGAATTGGTAGAAAAAAGAAGGCTAAAAGGATAAGAGCTCATGTGCGGTATAGCTGGCGTATTTAATCTGAATGGGGAGCCATGTTCCCCGGCGGTTCTCCGTAAAATGACTGATGTCCTGTCCCACCGCGGGCCGGACGGGGAAGGATTTTATACCGACACTTTTGTCGGACTGGGCCACCGGCGTTTAGCGATCATTGACCTCTCGCCGGCAGCTCATCAGCCTATGGTAACCCCGAACGGAAGATTTGCCATCAGCTATAATGGCGAAGTCTATAATTACCGGGAAATCAGGGCCCAATTGATGAATTTAGGCCATGAGTTCAGAAGCCAGAGCGACACTGAAGTGGTCCTGCAGGCTTATGCCCAGTGGGGAGAAGATTGTTTAAAACATTTTAACGGCATGTTCGCTTTTGCTGTTTGGGATAAGAATAAACAGGAATTATTCCTGGCCCGGGACCGTTATGGCATTAAGCCATTGTATTATACGTGCCAGGAAAATACCTTTATTTTTGCCTCTGAGCAGAAAGCTATTTTAACTCACCCCAGTATAAAAAAAGAAATTGATCTTGAAGCCCTCCTGGAATATTTTACCTTTCAGAATATCTTTACCGCTAAAACTTTATTAAAAGGCATCAATATTTTCCCCGCCGGCCACTGGACCAAAATAGCGCTGGGCCAGACGGTAAACAAGCTGGCACTGCACCAGTACTGGGATTTCAATTTCCAGGAGCCTGATTCTCCTCTTACCGATGAGGAATATGTACGGGAACTGGACCGCCTTTTCCGGCAGGCGGTTAGACGTCAGCTGGTCAGCGATGTGCCTGTTGGTTCATACTTGAGCGGGGGGATGGATTCAGGGTCCATTACCGCCATTGCCGCGACCCAACTTCCCTATATCAAAACATTTACTTGTGGTTTTGACCTGCATTCTGCCTCTGGCCTGGAATTAAGTTTTGATGAACGGACTAGCGCCGAATATATGTCTTATCTTTTTAGGACCGAGCATTATGAAATGGTCTTAAAAGCCGGAGATATGGAGCGCATCCTGCCCAGGTTAGCCTGGCATCTGGAAGAACCGCGGGTGGGACAAAGTTATCCTAATTTCTATATTTCCCAACTGGCCTCCAAATTTGTCAAAGTAGTGCTCTCTGGTACAGGCGGCGATGAAATGTTCGGCGGTTATCCCTGGCGCTATTACCGGGCAGTGGTAAACGATGATTTTGATAATTACATTGATAAATATTACCTCTTCTGGCAAAGGTTAATCCCCAATCGGTCAATTCAAGAGATCTTCCGGCCGGTCTGGGATGAGGTCAAAGGAGTGTGGACGCGCGATATCTTCCGGAATGTATTCCAGCAGCCTGTAGCTAAGCTGACCCGGCCTGAAGACTATATTAATCATTCCCTTTACTTTGAGGCCAAAACATTTTTGCATGGCCTGCTGGTAGTGGAAGACAAGCTCAGCATGGCCCACAGCCTCGAAACCAGGGTTCCTTTCCTGGATAATGACCTGGTGGATTTTGCCATGCAGGTGCCGGTACGCCTGAAATTGAATAATCTGGCGGCAGTGGTCAGGCTTAATGAAAATGAGCCAGGGGCCAAGACCGCCAGGTATTTTGAAAAAACCAAAGACGGGAAAATATTGCTGCGTAGGGTCATGGAACGCTATGTTCCCAATGAGATAACCCAGGCGGCTAAACAGGGGTTCTCTGCTCCGGATGCTTCCTGGTTCAAAGGAGAAAGCATTAATTATGTCCGGGAAACACTTTTTAACAAAAAAGCCGGCATCTATGGGATTTTGGATGAAAAGGCAGTGCATAAGCTTGTTAACGAACATTTGGAAGGCAAACAAAACCGCCGGTTGTTCATCTGGTCACTGCTTAACTTTGAACATTGGTATCAGACTTATTATAATGACGGGTGTGTAAATGGGTAGTAATTATAAATGTGTCCAATGCCGGAAGGCAATAGTAGTGCCATCTGCCGGCGAAGGAGAGATGTCTTGCCCGCATTGCGGCTGCTCCTACACCTATGCCATAAACTATCTGAAGTATAATTATGACCAACTCCTGTTTAATAAATTTAAAAAGAAATATTTGCTGAACAAAATATTAAATAATAATGGCTATTTGAGCTATCATTTCCTGAAAGAGATTTCAATTTCTTCCCCTGACCGGCCGGAAGTCGTCAATTTTAAAAAGTTTATTGGCGGACAATTATCAGGAGGAAAGATCCTGGATGTGGGCTGCGGAGTGCTGGAGTGCCCTGGCTATCTTGATTGCTCACCATCGCATAATTTTGAATTTTATGGCCTGGATCCGATAGATGACCGCTCATTCCGGGGAATGCGGGTGGTCGGGTGTGCTGAATATATGCCTTTTCCGGATAATACCTTTGCTGCCGTAGTATTCGCCACCAGTGTGGACCATCTCTGTTCCAGCGCAACGGCTTTTCGCGAATGCCGCCGGGTATTGAACGAAAGCGGGAAGGTTATTATCTGGATGAGCGATCTCAGGACCTCATTTTATAAAAGGTTCAGGAATAAGATAGACATCATCAGGGAGAGCCTGAGAAGAGGTTATCGGATCGATAAATTTATAGTTTATCCGAATTTTACTGTTCTTTATACTCCCGATTGGGCCGTAGACCCGTTTCATTCTCATATTGAAAATCCAAAAGAAATAATCGAGCAAATGAGAAAGATAGGATTTACCATGACCAAAGCAGCCTTTAATAACCAGCTGGAAGTTTTTTTGTGTTTTACCAAAACTTAACGGCGCAAGAGAGAGATATTCATGGAGCCCTGTTTAAATAATGCTTAAAAAACTAGCCAATATGACAATTATTTATGGCAGCGGCGATTTTATATTTAAGTTCATTGCTTTTGCTATTTTCCCGATCTATGCCCATATATTTTCTGTCGAGGAATTCGGGGTATTGACTTTAGTGAACAGCCTGGCCGGGTTCATCGGTGTTTTCCTGACCCTTGGCATGAATAATGCCGTACAGAGATTCTACTGGGATCCGGCAACGAAAGAAGAACAACGGCCGCTGGTAGTAAGCACCGGCTTATGGATCCTCCTGGTGTGGTCAGTCCTGGTAACTGCGCTGGCTATTTTAGTCTTGTTTAATTTCCAGGAGATAATGCGGCAAAGGTATTCTATTTTATGGATCTTTGTCATCCTGTCGCTGGTCAGCAATATACCGGCGCAGATTTTGCAGTATTCGCAGGATACCTTACGTTTGCACTTTGCCTACTGGAAATTTACCCTGGTATCGGCCTGGAGGAACCTTTTCGGCGTATTGCTGGGAATATATTTTATCCTTAGCCTGAAGCAGGGGCTGGTGGGGATTTTCTGGGGTAATTTCTGGGCTTTGATAGTTTCTATCCCGATAGGTTTTTGGCTGATCCGCCAAGATTTGAAGTGGCAATTTGATAAAAAAATTGCCCGGGAGCTTACCGCTTTTGGTTATCCTTTTATTTTTACGGGATTGGGTTACTGGTTGTTCAGTTCCATGGACCGCTGGATGTTAGGGTGGCTCAGTAATAATACGGAAGTTGGCTTGTATGGCATTGCCTTTAAATTTTCCTCTATTATTGTTTTCATCATGACTGCCTTTGGCCAGTCTTGGGGCCCGTTTGCGATCAAAATATACGCTGATGAAGCTGATTACCGGCAGTTATATGGCCGGGTATTCTCTTACTGGTTTTTCGGCTTGACTGCCGTTGGTGTACTGGTCAGCCTTTTTGCTCATGAACTGTTGCAATTGCTTACTCCCGTAGCTTATTGGCCGGCGGCAAATTTAATAGGTGTTTCGGTAATGGGTTTAGTTTTATTTGGCACCACCCTGGTCACAGCTTTGGGTATTTCCCTGGCGAAAAAAAGTCATTTACTGTCTGCTGCGGCCTGGATTACCGCCCTGGTTAACCTGGTATTGAATTATTTGTTTATCCCGAAGTGGGGGGCTTTAGGCGCCGCTGCCGCCACCCTTGTTTCTTATGCGGTCCTGACCGGGTATTATTTATACTGGACCCAGCGGCTAGAACCGATAGCGCTGGAAATTAAGAAGCTGGTTTGCAGCCTGGCCATTATCTTTATAACCATATTATTTTCTTTTTATTTTAACAGATATGAATGGCACAGCGGGATCCTGGTAGCCAAGATAGTATTGTTTTGCCTGATCCTTGGTTCTGCATTTTTATTTAAAATTATTAAGGTTTCAGATATAACTAAATTGCTGCAACAAGGGAAAACACTATATGAAAAACTATTTTAGGGATCTGGTCCTGGTTATTTTTGAATTACTGCTCTTACTTCCTTTCGCTTTATTATCGGTCCTGGCCAGAGGTTTAAGGAAATCAATAGCTGTCGGCATAGGCCCTGAACCGTTAATAAATAATATCCATCATAAAAAAGCATTGGCCGCCCATGGTTATGCGGCGCAAACATTTGTCAATGAAGTCTACTATATTACCGCTGAATTTGACGTCCGGGCCGATCTTATCTTCAGGGGACATGTTGCTTTCTTAAGGAATTATTATTTATTTGCTTTGGCCGTGCTAAGATATAAATGTTTATATCTTAGTTTTAATGGAGGACCGTTAGCCTTTACTTGCCTGTTATGGCGGGTGGAGCCTCTGTTTTACCGGCTGGCGGGTGTAAAAACTGTTCTCTTGCCGTATGGCGGGGATGTGCAGGATATGTCCAGGTCCCCGAACCTGCTTTTTAAGAATGCTATGTGCCGTGATTATCCTAAACACCGGTTCAGGCGGGAACGCATTGCCGCCAAGATCGACCTCTGGACAAAATACGCCAGCCATATTACCGGCGGTTGTGAGTGGGTTGACTACCTGTATCATTGGGACACCTTAATGCTGGCACATTTTTCCATTGATACTGACCTCTGGCAACCAGCCAGGAACGCCCAATCCCAGGATGCCGGGGATGGTAAGATCAGGGTCCTGCATGCTCCCAACCACCGCACGATAAAGGGGACGCAGCATTTTATTCAAGCTATTGATGAGCTGAACAAGGAAGGGTTTAATATAGAACTGGTGGTCATGGAGCAAGTTTCCAATGAAGAGATAAGGAAGACCATGGCCTCTGTTGATATAGTCGCAGACCAGCTCATAGTTGGCTGGTATGCGATGTTTGCCTTAGAAGCCATGGCTCTGGAAAAACCGGTCTTGTGCTATATCCGCAAGGATCTGGAAGATCTATACATCGGCTCAGGCCTGCTCCGGCGTGGGGAACTACCGATCATTAAATGCTCGCCAGGTACCGTCAAAAATGCGCTGAAGGACTTAATATTAAATAAAACTATGCTGCCGGAAATAGGAAGCCGTTCCCGGGAATATGTAGTAAAACATCATGCCCTCGGGCCAATTGGAGAAGTGTTTAAAGCCATTAACGGTACTCTGGGACTTAAACCATGAGCATACTATGAAAAATACTGTTGGATTAAAAATTATCATCACCGGCGCTGGTGGATTTGTCGGCCAGAGATTAGCCGCTCATTTAGCGCAGCAAGGGCACCAGGTAACGGCGCTGGTACATCCGCAGGTGCCGGTAGCGGATAATAAATTCCTGGCCGCCAGAAATATTTCTGTTTTGCCGGCTGACCTGACGCGCCTTAATTACAGTGAATTACCCGTGTCCGCGGATGCTGTCTATTCTTTAGCCCAGTCTGATAACTTTCGCGATTTTCCGGAAAAAGCAGAGGATATCTTCAATGTCAATGTCCGGGCAAACCTGCTCTTAATGCAATGGGCCCGGCAAGCAGGTGTCCAAAAATTCATCCTGGCGTCGTCGGGTGGTGTTTATGGCGACCAGGCCAGCACTCCTTTTCTGGAGGAAACCCCTCTGTCGCTGGCTGCCCCGCTTGGATTTTACCTGAGCACAAAACTTTGCGCCGAAATTATCTTCCAAAATTACCGTCAATATTTCCAGACTGCTGTGATCATGCGCCCATTTTTTATTTACGGCCCGGGCCAGCAGAATGATATGCTCATCCCCCGCCTGATAAAATCGGTAAAAGAAGGCCGCCCGATATATATTCAAGGGACAGACGGGCTTAAAATAAATCCGGTATATGTGGCTGACGCGGTAGCTGGTTTCAGCCAGGCGCTGGAGCTGACCGGTAACCAGATCATTAATCTAGCCGGAAGTGATATCCTGACGATCCGGCAGATCAGCGAAATTATTGGCGGGATAGTGGGACGGAAACCTGTTTTTGAGATAAAAAATGGTCAGCCTATTGATTATGTCGGGGACATAGATCAGGAAAAAGAGAAATTAGCTTTACAGCCGACATCTTTTGTTGACGGAATCGCCTTAACCCTAAAATGAAAAATACTTCAAGTAAAGTATTGCACCTGCCAACAGTCACAGGAGGTATGCCGTGGGCTTTAGCCCAGGGGGAAATTTCCCTTGGGATGAACAGCACGGTCTTGCTAGCCTGTCAAAATTACCTGCACTATCCTGCTGACATTGATCTTAACCTTAAAGATAACACGGCCAAAGCCGTTAAATTTATTAAACTGGCCTCAACTTTTTTTGCGCTCCGGAATAAATATGATATTTATCATTTTAACTTTGGCTCATCGCTCATCCATTTCCCCAGTTATAACCTGAATTTGTTAGATCTTCCTTTTTATCCTGATCGCGCCAAATTATTTGTGACTTACAATGGTTGTGATGCCAGGCAAAAATATCCGGCCATGCAGCGCGCTAGCATCGCTCCCTGCCATGATCCAGGCTGCTGTGGCAGTCAATGCACTTCCGGGAAGATGGACGAATACCGGCGCAAGAGCATTCAGAAGATGTCCCGGTATGTCCGGCATATCTGGGCGGTTAATCCCGATTTATTGTATTTTCTGCCGGTCGGCAAAGCTTCCTTCTTGCCCTACGCGGTACTCTCTGCAGGCGCGGCGGCAGTCCCCTTACCGGATTTTAGCAAGAAAAAATTAAAGATAGTGCATGCGCCTACCAACCGGATAGCTAAGGGTACTGATCATATTTTATCAGTCATCAGCAAAATTCAGCAGACCCATGCCGATTATATTGAATTTCGCTTGATCGAGAATCTGGCCCACCAGGAAGCCTTAAAGATTTATCAAGAGGCAGACCTGGTAATTGACCAGATTTTGATCGGCTGGTACGGAGCATTCGCGGTTGAGACGATGATGATGGGAAAGCCGGTCATTGCCAGGATTGCCCGGGAAGACCTGCATTTTATACCGGAGCAGATGGCTAAAGATGTATTGGCCAGCGTGATTAATGCTGATCCGTCTACCCTGTATGGAGTATTATTAAGATGCCTTGAGGACAGGGCTATGCTCCGGCAATATGCACAGGCGGCACTGGACTACGCCAATCATTGGCACAACCCGGCATTCGTTGCGGGTATAACCAAAGCAGAATATGAGAAAGATTAGAGGAAATTAAGCATGTGCGGGATCAGCGGCATAATTTCACTAAATGAAAGCCCGGTCAACATAAAGACAATGGTGGCTATGAATAATCTGGTGAAGCACCGCGGTCCGGATGGGGAAGGATATTTATTGGCTGGCAAAAAACAGGGTAACTGGCGCCTAGCAGAGGCCAGGGATGCCAGTGTCCTGGATCATGCCAAGGCAGCAGAATGGACTGCAGCTTTAGCGCATCGCCGGCTGGCTATTATTGACCTTACTCCCGCCGGCTGTCAGCCGATGGCCTCTGCCGATAGGAAGCTGTGGATAGTCTATAACGGTGAAGTTTATAATTACCTGGAATTGCGCCAAGAACTTGAAGCTAAGGGATATAAAATACGGTCCAATACCGATACAGAGATAATCCTTACGGCTTATCAGGAATGGGGTGTGGACTGCCTGCAGCGGTTTAACGGGATGTGGTCATTCGCTATCCTGGATCTGAACCAGAATATTCTTTTCTGTGCCCGCGACCGCGTTGGTGTTAAGCCGTTTTATTATTATTGCACTGGCAGCTGCTTCTTATTTGGCTCGGAGATCAAGCAAATCCTGGCTCATCCTGATGTTATCAGGACAACCAATAAGGGTGTCCTTTTCGACTACCTGGTACATGGTTACCTTGATCATTCCGACCAAACCTTTTATCAGGGTATTAAGCAGTTACCTGGCGGTCATTATCTCAGTGTGCCATTGTGTTCTGATAAAAATTGGCAGCCTCAGCCTATCCGTTACTGGGATATTAACCTCAATCATAAGATTACCGGCTGGAGCGATCAGCAATACGCTGACAGGTTCCTGGAATTATTTGAGGATAGCATCCGCCTGCGTTTACGCAGCGATGTGCCGGTAGGCAGCTGCCTTTCCGGGGGCTTGGATTCTTCCGGGATTGTTTGCGTAATGAATAACTTACTCAGAAAGGAAAATAAAGAGGATATCCAGCAGACTTTTTCATCTTGTTTTGAGGATCAAAAATACGATGAACGCAGGTACATAGATCAGGTCGCGGCAGCTACAAAAATAGCGTCGCACTATACTTTTCCTAAAGGTGAAAGGCTGGTTGACGAACTAGATAAAGTATTATGGCACCAGGATGAGCCATTCGGCTCCACCAGTATTTATGCCCAGTGGAATGTCTTCCGTTTAGCCAGGGAAAACGGAGTGACTGTAATGCTGGATGGCCAGGGAGCTGATGAAATACTGGCAGGGTATCATTCTTACTATGGGGCATATTATGCCTCTTTAGTAAGACAAGGAAAATGGTTAAGATTATTTAATGAACTAACGTCATATTACCGGCGTTACCAGTCCTGGCCCGGACAGAAAAGTACTTTTTATTCAGCATTTTTATCCGGACGCATGAAACAGCAGCTATACCTCAAGCGCGCGGCTGCCACCAAATGGCTAACCCAGGAATTTCAGGAAGAAGGCGTAAAAACATCTCCCTATAGCCAATACTTGAAAATAGTTGATGAATTACACCAAAAGAAGGGTGGGACATACCTGGATTGGAATCTTTATGAAATGTTTTTTTCTACCTGCTTACCTGCTCTTTTGCACTATGAAGACAGAAATGCCATGGCTTTTTCCCTGGAAGCCCGAGTGCCATTTCTGGATTACCGGCTGGTAGAATTTCTGTTTTCCTTGCCGGATGAGCAAAAAATCCAGCAGGGTTGGACTAAATATATTTACCGCAACGCCATGCGCAATATTTTACCTGAGCCGATCCGCCTACGCCCGGACAAAATGGGTTTTGTCACTCCGGAAGAAAACTGGATTAAAAATAGTATCAAGCCGTATTGTTTAGAATTGTGCCAGCAGGTTGCTGAACAGGATGAAGTGTTTGATAAATCCGGGCTGCAGGGAGCATTTCAGGGAATCTTGTCGGGGCAACAAGGTTTTAGTTTCCTGCCCTGGCGGTGGATCAATACTATGCTCTGGAAAAGAATCTAGGGGTATGAAATTACTATCTTTAGCACAAGTAGATATGTCCAAAACAAATGCCTGTGTGGTTCATCCGCTGGATTTGGCACAGGGTTTTAGGCAAAATGGCATAAGTACACAGGTGATAGTTATCAGTCCGCGTCCGGCACTGGTAAAAGAAAAGGACCTAAAAGTTTATGTCCTGCCGCGCTGGTTGATTTTTCCCGGCGTTGATAATGTTGCCTATAATATTATGGCCTGGTTTATCCTGCTTTTCAAAAGCCATTCATACGATGTGATCTATGTGAGACAAAATTTTAATTTGACCATAGCGTTGTGGTTCATCCCTTGGAGAAATCCGGTCTGGTTAGAAGTAAACGGCATTTTTGAAGACGAGGAGCAATTTCGCCTGAAGAATAGGGGCTCCCGGTTAAAGCTTTGGCTCGGTTCGTTCCTGGAACGGCTGGCTTACCAAAAAGCCGATCAGGTGTTTTGCGTCACCCCGCAGTTGAAAGAAAAAATTACCGGGAAAAATATTAACCCTGAAAAAATCACAGTTATTTCCAATGGCGTTGATATTGATAAATATTATCCAATGGATAAGCAATCCTGCAAACAAAAATTGGGGCTGGATGCCGCGGCCATATATATTGGCTTCATTGGGAATATTTCAGGCTGGTGCGGTGTTGATATGTTATTAAGATCACTGGCCGGAGTAATGGAGCGATACAGCCAGGTCAGGGCAATTATAGGCGGTGACGGAGAATACCTGGATGAATATATCGCCTTAGCTGAGACCTTGGGCCTGGCTAAAAAAGTCAGGTTTGTGGGCCATATACATAAAGATATAGCCCCGCTCTGGATCAATGCCTTCGATATTGGTGTGGCTTTCACCAAACAGAAGGGGCATGGCCTTTCGCCGTTAAAGCTTTATTCATACATGGCTTGCGGCGTACCTGTGGTCGCACATGATATCAGCGGGTTTGAAATTGTGCGGGAGTGTAAAGCCGGGATTTTAGTAAAGTTGGATGATATTGACAGCGCCAAAGCAGCTCTTGAAAGAATGATATCCACGGCAGAACTACGGACTGTTTTTAGCCATAATGGCCGCCAATGTGCGGAGCAGTATTTTTCCTGGAAAATAATAGCCAAAAAAATAGCAGACAGGTAACTTATGTGCGGAATATGCGGAGCCTATAATTTCAGTTCACCAGAGCCGGTGAATCAGAAAACCATAGAAAAAATGTGCCAGGCACTCGTGCACCGCGGCCCTGATGATCAGGGTTTGTATACTGCCGGGAATATTGGGTTAGGTCACCGGCGTCTTTCCATTATTGACCTGCAAACAGGCCAGCAGCCAATTTATAATGAAGATAAAACCGTAGTAGTCATCTTCAACGGCGAGATCTATAATTTTACTGTATTGCGCCAGCAATTGGAAGCTAAGGGGCATCGCTTCTATACCCGTACTGATACTGAAGTGGTAGTCCATCTTTATGAGGAATATGGCCGCGATTGCGTCAAGCACCTGCGCGGCATGTTTGCTTTTGCGATTTGGGATGAGAAAAACAGAAAACTGTTGCTGGCCAGGGACCGGATAGGCAAGAAACCATTAGTGTATGCAATGATCAATGGCTGCCTGGTGTTTGCTTCAGAATTGAAAGCCATCTTGGAATGGCCTGGTTTTAAACCGGCAGTTAATCCTGAAGCTATTCATTATTTTGTGACTTACCAGTATATACCCAGTCCCTTGACCATCTTTAAGGAAATACAGAAGCTGCCCCCGGCCGGTATCCTGGAATGTTCTGCCGAAGGGAAGATAGAAATATCCCGTTATTGGAGCCTTGATTTCCGTAATAAAATAAATGTTAGCGAAGCAGAAGCTACTGACCGGGTCAGAGAAAAATTGACTGAAGCAGTCAAGCTGCGTTTGATCAGTGATGTGCCTTTAGGAGCTTTTTTATCCGGCGGACTGGATTCCTCAATTATTGTTGGCTTAATGAGCCGTTTAAGTACCCAGCCGGTAAAAACATTCAGTATTGGTTTTGCGGAAGATGATTTTTCTGAAGTAGAGTATGCCCGGCTGGTAGCTAAACACTTTAAAACCGAGCACCAGGAATTTATCGTCAAGCCTAATGCTATAGAGATCTTGCCTAAATTAGTCTGGCATTATAATGAACCTTTTGGCGACTCCAGCGCTTTGCCTTCATATTATGTAGCCAGGGAAACAAAACGCTTTGTGACCGTAGCGTTGAACGGTGACGGTGGGGATGAAAATTTTGCCGGCTACCTGCGTTACCGGGCCAATATGCTGGCCGCCCGGCTGGATTTCCTCCGTCCTCTGCTGGCCAATGGCGCGGTGCAGAAAATGATCAGCTGTATACCGCACCGCGAACACCAAAAAAACCTGCTGCGGGCTTTTAAGCGCTTTGCCTTGGCCATGGGCGAACCGCCGGCCCGGAGAAATATTGTCTGGCATTGTGCCTTTGACCAGCAATACCAGTCTCAGCTTTATAGCGATAGTTTCAAGCAAACTGTGGCGGCCACAGATACGTATCAATATTTGACCTCAGTTTTTAACCTGGCTCAGGCTGATAATTTTCTGGAGCAGCTTTTATACACTGATGTCATGACTTATTTACCCGAAGACTTGCTGGTCAAGATGGATGTCGCCTGCATGGCTAATTCCCTGGAAGCCAGGTCACCTTTCCTGGATCATGAATTTATGGAACTGGCAGCCAGCTTGCCGGCCGCTGGCAAACTAAAAGGCCGGCAGAGCAAGTATCTTTTAAAGAAAGCTTTTGCTGATCTTCTGCCCCCGGCCATAATAAGGCGCGGGAAAATGGGATTTGGCGTACCTATTGAAAAATGGTTCAGGCGGGAATTGAAGGATTATGTGCGCGATATCCTGCTCAGCCGGCAGAGTTTACAGCGCGGCTATTTCCGTAGAGAATTTATTGAACTGCTATTGAAGGAGCACAATGAAAAGAAAAAAAATCATGGATATAAATTATGGAATTTACTTAATCTGGAGTTATGGCACCAGA
This sequence comes from bacterium, assembly GCA_028712895.1. Taxonomy (GTDB): domain Bacteria; phylum CAYTYR01; class UBA6262; order UBA6262; family UBA6262; genus UBA6262. The sequence continues at coordinate 24,235 of JAQTPL010000026.1, forward strand.
TTTTTATGGATAAATCAAATTACTCATCTCATCATAAAAATCAAGAGGGATTTTGAATGAGAAAACAATCCTTACTTGACAAAATAGAGCTTGCCAAGATTAATCTTTATAATAAGCTTATGAATCTAGATATTAAATCAATAAATATATCTACATATAATCAACGATATCTGGAATCTAAGATATCTAATCTTGCTGATATATTGCAGTTATATGGTAGTCTCCTCTATGTTTTACTTAATGATAAGAAAATAGATTATGAAAAATTCGTTTTAGTTGACTATGGGGGTGGGAGTGGTATAATTTCATTTTTGGCGGCGGAGATGGGTATAAAAAATGTTATATATAATGACATATATGATATTAGCTGTTCAGATGTTGCTAACTTATCGAAAGTATTAGAGTTGGAATTAGCTCATATTGTTTGTGGCGATGTTGAGGAGCTTATATCGTATTTGCATGTTAATTCAATTTTAATAAATGCTATTGTTTCTTATGATGTACTTGAACATATTTATAATATTGAATGGCACTTTAATAAATTGGCTACCCTTCAAGCTGAGAAATTTTGTGTGGTATATGCTTCCGCTGCAAATATCGAAAATATTAGATATGTACGAACAATAAAGCAAAAACAGATTGAAGTTGAATATAGAACCAGAGAAATGAAATGGGGACATAAAGAACGTGATACTCTTAAAGCTTATTTTGATGTCAGGAAGGATATTATTTGCCAATATGCTCCAGATCTAAGTTTAGCAGTAATTGAGCAATTAGCGCATTCTACCAGAGGACTTATACGAAGAGATATAGAAAAATATGTTGACGAATTTCGTAAATATGGAAAAGTTTCTTATAAGATGGAGCATCCTACAAATACATGTGATCCTTATACTGGAAATTGGTGTGAACACTTGATCAATTTAAAATGGCTTGAAAAAATTGTCAAACATGCTGGTTTTTCTGTTCAAATGTTGCCGGGCTATTACAATATAAATGGGTTATTAGTCCATAGAGTGGTCAAGATATTGCTAAATACCGTGATTAGAATTTTGGGCCGACGTAGCTTTCTTATTGCACCGTATTACATTGTACATGCCGAATCTGGATGTCGAATGAAAGAATGAATTTATTATGAGTAAAAGAATCCTCCACCTTATCACGAGCCTCAATTATGGCGGGACGGAAAAATACCTGCTTAATAGCTTGCGTTATCTTAAGCCGGATTATAATTTCGTAGTGGTCTATCTTAAGGACCGCGGACCAGTTGCTGACGAGATCGAGAAACTGGCCATTCCCGTATTTCACGCACAGGGTCTCCGGGACCTGGTTACCTTTATTCGGCAGCATCCCATGGATATAGTGCATACCCATTTGTACCGGGCCAATATTATCGGCCGCCTGGCGGCCCATGCCGCTGGAGTGCCGGTTATAATTTCCAGCCAACGTTCAGTTGATGATTGGAAAGCTCCCTGGCATGTCTGGTTTGACCGCTGGACCGCCAGGTATGTGAAAGTCATCATTGCCAATTCCCAACATACCCGCGACCTGCTGGCCATACGCGAGAAGATCCCGGCTAAAAAAATTACTGTGATCCATAACGGGGTCGGGCCGGTGCAGGAATTCACCGATAAGGAACTGGCTGAGTTTAAACAGAAACATAGCTTGTCTGACCAAGATATCCTGGTGGGAATCGTGAGCAGGTTCCACCAGGAAAAAGGGGTGCAGTTTATTCCTGCCATAGTGCAAGCAGTGACCAGAATGAAACCGCAGGTAAAATTTATTTTAGTCGGCGATGGTCCGGAGAAAAAGAAAATAACTAAAGCCTTAGACCGGCTGAAATTAACTGAATATGTCAGGTTCACCGGATTTGTACCTGAAGCTGCCCGGATCACTTCTTTATTTAGTGTATTTTTTTTGGCTTCCCTGGAAGAGAGTTTTCCGCAGGCCCTGCTGGAGGCCTTATCTGCCGGGGTCCCGGCAGTATGTACTGATGTCGGCGGCGTGAAAGAGCTGATCACACCCAGGGAAACCGGTTTATTGATCAAGCCCAGGGCTCCGCAAGCGCTGGCCGAGGCTATTACCTGGCTGCTGGATCATCCGCAGGAAGCGCAGGCTATGGGAGATAAAGCCAAGATCCTCGTACAGAATAATTTCCAGCTTGCCGCCAAGGTTCAGCAGCTCCGAGACATATATGGGTAAACTACTTGACATAATGTGGTAAAAGTGATATTCTTTTAATGAATAAAAAGCACGGAGAGGGCCTATGAGTTCGCCGGAAAAGCGTAAACATAGTCGTTTAGCTAAGTTCTTATATGTGCAATATAGCTATTTTACCAAATATAACTATTTAACCAAGATCTTTGAAGGGATCATACAGGATATCAACCAGGGAGGATTGAGGTTGAGCACTAAGACTTATATCCCTGAAAAGACAAAGGTATCATTGCTGTTTTCTCCCTCAGACGCCAGGATCAAAGCCTACGGGGAAGTGATTTGGGTGCAAAAATCAAAGAAATTTTTCAAAATCAATGAACATTATAATGTCGGGCTGAAGTTCACGCAAATAAAAGATATGGAGATAGAAAAGATCTCCAGATTGTAATGACATGAGGTGGGGTATGTTGATCCAGCGCCAGGAAAAAAGGACTGCTGCCCGTTTCCGGACTAGCCTCCCGGTCCAATACCGCTATTTGACCAAGGTCAATAATGCTTTGATCCTTGATCTGAGCGAAGGCGGGTTAAGCTTCACCACAAATGATTTTATCCCGGTGAATACACAGTTGTTTGTCGCTATCCTGCCCAAGGATGAACCTTTACGCGCCGGCGGCAAAGTAGTATGGGTCCAGAAAATGGCGTATGGCGATCGCTATAATGTAGGGATGAAATTTACTGATATCAATGCGTATAACAAGGCCCGGATCGCCTCTCTGGAAGATAAAATGGTCCGGGATGCCTTTTAGAAAGCACGAATAAAGCGAATGAGAAGATGCTAATAGCGCGAATAATTTGAACCACGGGAAATGTTCCCGGATATCCCAAGAGCTGGGATTGGTTATGAGAACCGAGACAAAAAAGCTCACGATATTTTCGTATCTATAAATATACGAGCATACTCGCAGAGAGTATGTAAGTAGATTTTAGACAGCCCGCCATCGTGCTTTGGCGGGTTGTCGAATTCCATAAACCAATTACAGTTTTTGGGTAACATTTTTTTAGTATTAGAAGGTGATTATGAGATTATCACAGTCCTTTATACCTACGATGAAAGAAATACCCAGTGAAGCGCAGATCCCCAGCCATCAGCTAATGCTGCGGGCCGGCATGATCAGGAAACTATCCAGCGGCGTCTATGAGTTCCTGCCGCTGGGATTCAAAATATTGAAAAAAGTGGAACAGATCATCCGGGAAGAAATGAACGCAGCCGGTGCACAGGAATTACTGCTGCCGGCCTTGCATCCGAAGGAATTATGGGAAGAAACCGGCCGGTGGGAAATATACGGCGATGAGATGATGAAGGTCATTGACCGTAATAAGCGCCAATTCGGCTTGGGGCCGACCCATGAAGAGGTGATCACTGACCTGGTCCGCAAAGAGGTCAAATCCTACCGGCAGTTGCCGGTGATATTATACCAGTTCCAGACTAAATTCCGGGATGAGATCAGGCCGCGGTTTGGCATTATGCGGGGCCGGGAATTTATTATGAAGGACTGCTACAGTTTTGATAAAGATGAAGCAGGATTAAATATAAATTACCAGAAAATGGTGCAAGCCTATAAAAACATCTTTACCCGGTGCGGTTTTGATTTCCGCATGGTTCAGGCGGATTCCGGTAATATTGGCGGCAACCTTTCCCATGAGTTCATGGTTTTGGCCAATACCGGCGAAGAAGCCATTTATTATTGCGATGCTTGCCAGGTTACCCTGAAAGCCAACGAACCAGAAGGGGGGCAAACAGCTTCAATAGAAAAAAAGTCTTGTACCGCCTGCCAGAAAGAAATGAAATATTCCCGGGTGATAGAAGTAGGCCATACCTTTAACCTGGGTACCAAGTATAGCGCTAAAATGAAAGCAACATTCCTGGATGAAAATGGTGAAAGCCAGCCCTATATTATGGGTTGTTACGGCATAGGTGTTTCCCGTATTGTGGCCGCGGCCATTGAACAAAGCCATGATGCCAACGGCATTATCTGGCCTAGACAGATCAGCCCTTATCAGGCGATCGTATTGCCTCTGGATGTGACCAATGAGCCGGTGAAAAATACAGCCGAGGACCTATATGCCCAGCTGCAAAGCCAAGGGATAGACGTATTACTCGATGATCGCGATGAACGGGCTGGTGTCAAATTCAAGGATGCTGATCTTATCGGTATACCGGTTAAGGTGATAATTTCTATCCGGGGTTTAGCCGAAGGAAAAATAGAGATTAAACTACGTCAGACCGGAGAAGTTTTTAAGCTCAGCGTAGCAGAAGCAGTGCCGAAGATCATGGAGCTAGTGCAGGTCTAGTTTTAATCTGGGTAATCTATTTTGTAATCGGTGTAATCTCTTTTGTAAATAGTTCTTGCCTTTTTACTTAGGATGTGGTATAAAATACTATCGAACTCACAGAGAGTGGGAGAATCCCACTCTTTTTGTTTACTGGGAGCTATTATGACAGAATTTGAAGCACTGGAAAATATTATCAGGGAAGCACTTGCTGGCTTAAATTTGAAATTATTCAGTTATTCTTTTTCCGGTCATGTGCTGCGGGTCGCTATTGACAAGGAAAGCGGTAACATCAGCCTGGCCGATTGCGAGCAAGCCAGCCGGGCTCTGGAAAAATTATTTGATGAGCGGGAAATGATCTCCCAGCACTATACCCTAGAGGTGTCTTCGCCGGGACTGGACCGTCCGCTCAAGACCAGGGAAGATTATGCCAGGTTTACCGGCAGCAAAGCAAAAATAGTGGTAAATGTACAGGGCCAGCAACTGGTAGTGATCGGCTGGATAAAGAATGTGACCGCGGCAGCTCTGGAACTTGAATTTAAAAATAAAGAAACCAAGATATATAGTTGGCCGGATATTTTAAGCGGCCGCCTGGAACCAGAACTTAAATAAGATTTTAATTTTTCTATACGCTATACGCTAACCGCTATACGCCGTATTTAAACAGGAGGAAGCAGGATGGCAAGTGAACTTTTAGATACTCTGGAACAGATCGAACGGGAAAAGAATATTAAAAAGGAAGATTTGATTCAAATGGTGGAGGCGGCTTTGCTGGCGGCATTACGCAAGCATCTGCACTCCAGTCAGAACCTGGCAGTGACCATTAACCGTGAAACCGGGGTGATAGAATCTTTTCAAACTAAAAAAGTAGTGTCTGAAGTCAAACGCAATGATATTGAAATTTCTTTGAGCGATGCCCAGAAGATTAAACCAAAAGCTAAGATTGACGATGATGTTATTATTGCCCTGGATACTAGGGAATTCGGCCGTATCGCTGCCCAGACCGCCAAACAGGTGATCATACAAAGATTACTGGAAACTGAACGGGAAAACCTTTTCAATGAATATAAAGTGAAAGAAGGGGAACTGATCAACGGCATTGTCCAGCGGGTGACGCCTA
>JAQTPL010000059.1 GCA_028712895.1 bacterium
CGCTCTTCCGATCTCACGAAGAACTTGGAAAAGAATTCATAATAATTAAGACGCACTGATTGGATACTGACCACCAGCCCTTCCAGCAGGATCACGAATATATTTCCCAGGATAATGATCAGCCAGGACACTGTGCCGCCGCCGATCCCCCTGGTAATACTGGATAATTCGAAAATCGCCAGGAACAAACCCGCGTGCGCCAAAGCAAAAGCCGCTACCCGGATAAAAGACACGGTATTAGCCAGGTAGCCCATAAAGAACTCCACCATGTCGATCAGGTTTTCCACAACGAACAGGAAGAAATTCTCTTTTTCCCGGCTGAGGAAATAGCTCACAAATGGTTTGAGGAACAGGGCTGCCACGCCAATGATCATCAGGGTCATATAGATAGGCGAGATCGGAGTTTTCTGGATAAAGACCTTAGTCACTATAGCCAATACCAGCCAGTAAACTGCCCCGGCGATCAGCCCGGTCTTGTCAAAAAGAGCTTTCTGGTAATTCTTGTCGCGAATGGAATTGGCCACATTGATCAGTATTCCCGTGCTGATGATCGTCACGCCGAAAATAACGCTCACCTTGAACATCTGCATGATATTATTGATCGGGTGCGGCCAGACAGACGCGAATTCATAGCCGAAAACACTGCCGTACAGCCAGCCGAATATTGTCGAGCTGGCGCCGCAGTACAGGATCAGGGCCCCGGCTTGTTTTACTTTTTCATTGGCGCTCTTAAAAAAGAACAAGCTGGCCAGGACCAGTATCAGGCCGTGCCCGATATCGCCAAACATCGCCCCGAACATCAGCAAAAAACTGAAGGCGACGAATATAGTCGGGTCTATCGTGCCGTAGCGGGGCAGTCCATAGGCTTCCAACAGCAGACCAAAGGGCTTGACCATAGCCGTATGTTTGAGTTTCACCGGTATGTCTTCCATGGCCATCCCGGTATCTTCGGCTCTTTTTTCTTCCACATAGGCTTGCCCGGCCAATTTTCTTATCTCCCTGACTGTCTCTTCTTTCATCTCTGCCGGCACCCAGCCGGACAGGACCGCGGTTTTTTCGGTGGTATAGGAAAAACGTTTGGCCTTTAACAGGGATTTTTTCAAAGCGATAAAATATTTGATCTTTTCCAGGTCGCCGCGGAAATGTTCACCGAGAGCTTTGATCTGGATTTTAGATTCTGCTAATTTAGTTTTGTAGGCAACGATCTCTTCCCTGATCTTTTTCTCTACTTCCTTCGGTATCTGCGGTTCATCTTCTGTATATTCCACTTTTTGCCAGTAAAATTCTTTTAAAACTTTTTCCAACACTGCCCGGTCCCGGCGCAAGCCGATGATCACGGTCAGCAGGCGTCCGTCAGGATCCTTGCGGAACGGATAGATCACATGCGGGATATTTTCCAGGTTTTGCGCCAGCAGGGAAATATTTTTTTCCTCGATCTTGCCGGTCGCCACTTCCAGGAAAGAATACCCAGCGCTCCGCTTCACCGGGAAAGGCAGGAAATCTTTGACCTGGGACAGCATCGTTTCCTTGGTCTTGAGCTCCGAGGCCAGTACATCGCGTTTTTCCGCCAGCGGATAAGCCTCGGCTTCGATCTTCTCCACGATCTGCTGGACCTTGGCCTGGTTGAATTCTTCCAGGTTCACTCCCGGATTATAATCATAAGACAATTCCAGCCGCCGGCACAGGTCCCGCAAGGACAGGTCCAGGGCTTCCCATTCTGCGAATTCTTTTTCCACCTGGTACGGGGTCAGGGTCTCGATATTGGTTTCGATCTGGCGCAGGTCCACCGGGTGGAAGATCCCCTTTTTCAGGAGTTTAGAAACAACCTCTTCCGCTTTTTCTTTCAGTACCAGGATGTTGACCAGCTCCATTGCTTCGGTACTTAGCATTTAGTTTCCTTTGCGCCTGTTTTTAACTATTTACAATTTGGGCCAGTTCTTCTTTTTTCCAGCCATATTTCTTAGCATAGAGAAGAGAAACCAGGGTTCCCGTCTCTTTGCGCTTGAGCACCAGGTACCCCAAAATAATTCCGATGGTGAAAGGAAATCCGCCGAGAGCCCGGCGCACTTCCCGAGAAAGTACTTCATATAATATATTTTCCAGCAAAGCCATATTGCCCGTGACCAGGTCTTTCAGCCTGGCATACGGCCCCACCGCCAAAGTCTCAAATATCTGGTCCAGGTCCTCGCTCAGGTAGATATTGCGGATATTTTCTTTTTGTATCCTAGCTCCGCCTGGCAGCAACCAGGGCAGCATTTCACCCATGCCCAGGGCATAATATTTTTTGGAACGCACCAGCCAATTGATATTCTCGATATCCACTTCCACGCCCAGGATCGCTTTGGTTACGGTCTTATCAATCGCTGACAGTTTTTCTATGGCCGCGCTTATTCTTTCATAATAATCCAGGTCCAGGGCCACTTCCAGATAGAATAAAGAATGGCTTTCTTTGAACTTCTCCCGTGCCTTCAACAACGGCGTCCGGTATGGAGTCTGGTCCAACAGCAGGATTATTTCTTCGATATTCTTGGCGATTAGTACCTGCCGCCAGTCCAAGGGGAAACAAATATTCTCCCCCAGCAGGTAATCCTCGGCTGGCACCGGTGCATTCTTGTGCCAGAGGCGCAGGACCACTTTTAATTGCTCTATTTCATATCTCTGCATTAGCAGGAAGAGCAGGTTTTTTTCATCCGTAGAGGTCATGGTGCTGAAAAGCTTGCGGTGGATGGCTATATCATGCCGCAGGAATTCCTGTTCCAGGGCTTCCAACTCCAGATCCCCGGCTGCGAATTTCTCAGTCATCTGCCGGTACGGGGTTGGGGCCAGGTCAGCCAGGAGCGCTGATACGTCTTCCGCTTCCCGCAGGTGATCGAACTGCTCCGGCGTCAGCAAGTTAGAGAGCATCGCTCTCACTTTGGCATTAATGAACGAATACTTACCTAATTGTCCCATTGTTAATCGCTATTCTTCTACCTTTATTATCTCCGCAAAAACAGTTTCTGCCTGGCGGGGAATATTCTTTTGTTTATTTTTCAGCCATTCAGCGCTGGCCGCGCGATCCTGTTGGAGAAGCTGGTCCTTCTGCTTCAGCAGGGCAGCCTGGGTTTCTTCGAGTTTACGGCTGTATTCCTCTTTCATATTTTTAAGCGCGCCGGCAACCTTGGACCCGGCTTCGGCTTTGGCCTCAGCTATCAGGCGGTCGGCCTCTGCCTGGGCATCCTGTACTGCCTGGCGGGCTTTATTCTCTTCATCCACTATCCGGTCAATAATTTCCTTCACTAAGTGCTCCGTTGAATATGGTATTGAATATAATCATATTTTGTAGCAAAAACCAGCTATAAATGCAAGATAATACCAAAAAAATCTTATAATCCCCTTTTTAAGGGGTGCGGGCGTTCTCCTTTTAGAGGGGAGAACGCCCCTGATGTCAAGTGTCCTGTTACCAATATTTCTTTACATTTGCGGGAGTTATTTTTTCCTGATTCAAGGCACGAGGAGTGCGGCGTGCCTGTAGGCACGTAAGCGACGAGTAACGAAGAAGCAGGGAAAAAGAGCCCCGCCCGAAGGGAAGGATGTCTTTGGCCGACTACGGCGTCGCTCCTCCTGGACGTATCTTAAGATACGCCGGCGTCGTCGCTCCTGGTATTCGACTCAAATCCATTCCTTCAAAGGTAAAGAAATGTTGGTAACAGGACACTATTTCCCTTTATTTTACGCGCTTTCTTAACCTATTGCTTCTGATCCTTTTTCCCCGGTCCTGATCCTATAGCATTCTTCCAGGTCCAGGACAAAGATCTTGCCATCACCGGTCTGGCCGGTCTTGGCTGCCTTGGAAATAGCCTTGATCGTCGTCTCTACGAACTTGTCATTGACCGCTATCTCCAGCTTTACTTTCTTAATGAGGTTCCCTGCTTCTTTGACCCCGCGGTAAACCTCAGTGACACCTTTCTGCCTGCCGCAGCCTAGCACATTGGAGACGGTTTTCAAATGGATCTCTGCTTTTTCCAGTTCATCCATCACCTCATCCAGCTTGTGCGGCTGTATTATCGCAATTATCAGTTTCATCTCTTTTCCTCCTTTTGAATCGTGACCCGCAAACCGCTGACTGCGGACTGCGGACCACAACTATCCTAGTCGACTAATGTATAAGCAGTTTCTTTATGCTGGGTGATATCCAGGCCGATCAATTCTTCTTCTTCCTTCACCCTTAAGCCCATAACCTTATCCAGTATCTTGAGCAGGACGAACGTAACAGCCGCGGCATAAGCCATAGTGGCGATCACGCCGATAGCCTGGGTCCAGAGGAGAGAAGCATTGCCATAGAACAAGCCATTATTACCAGCTGCGTTTACCATTTTGGTAGCGAACAAGCCAGTCGCCAAAGCGCCAACCGTACCGCCGACACCATGCACGCCGAAAGCGTCCAGGCTGTCGTCATAGCCGAATTTATGCTTGAGCACTGAGACAAACAGGTAGCAAACCAAAGCCACCAGGATACCGATACCCAACGCACCCATAGGAGTGACAAATCCGGCCGCCGGGGTCACTGCCACTAAGCCAGCCACTGCTCCTGAAGCTCCGCCTAAAGCAGTCGGCTTGCCAATAACAAGCCAGTCCAGGAACAGCCAGACCAAAGCAGCCGTAGCCGCGGCAGTATTGGTAGCGATGAAGGCAGTAACTGCCAGTTCATTGGCTCCCAAAGCACTACCGGCATTAAAACCGAACCAGCCGAACCACAGCAAAGCCGCGCCTAACAAGGTAAAGACCATATTATGCGGCGCGACAGGACGAGCCGGATAATTTTTGCGCTTGCCAATCATCAAAGCAAAGACCAAAGCGGAAATACCTGAAGAAATATGCACGACCGTACCGCCGGCAAAATCCAGGGCGCCCATCGTCTTTAACCAGCCGCCTGTGCCCCAAACCCAGTGGCAAACCGGGTCATAGACCAGGGTCGCCCACAGCAAGCTGAACACCGCGAAAGTCGAGAATTTGATCCTCTCGGCAAAAGCGCCGGTGATCAGGGCCGGGGTAATGACCGCGAACATCATCTGGTAGATCATGAACAGGTTATGCGGAATGGTCCCGGCATAATCAGGATTTGGCGCCGAGCCAACACCGCTCAAGGCAAACCATTTCAAACTGCCGATAAAATGGCCGATATCCGGCCCGAAAGATAAGCTGTATCCCCACAGTATCCATTGGACACTGATCAGGCCCAGCAGGAAAAACGACTGCATCATGGTTGAAAGCACATTTTTGCGGCGCACCAATCCACCGTAAAACATAGCCAGTCCGGGAGCAGTCATCATCATCACTAATGCCGTGGACATCAGTATCCAGGCCGTATCCCCGGTATTAATAGCCGCGGGAGCTGGCTCAGCCGCCACCCCACATACAGCAGGTGTCGCCGCAGGCTCCTCAGCCAATAACCAGCCAGTGGCAAACAATCCCGTCAAAATGGTCAAAATCATCAATATCTTTTTCATCTTAAACTCCTTTCTCTTGTTTTAATCTCTTGCTCTAATCGGTGTAATCTTTTTTTCTAATCTGTGTAATCGTACTTCTAAAAATTAATGTCTACTTGCGTTGTCGCCTGGTCATTCGAGTTCAGGATATCATTATTATATATCACATACCCGAAAATTACACTGACATTCGGCGCGAAACTATAAGAAGCGCCAAAGCTCAATGACCCGTAGAAGCTATCCCCCGACGCATAATCAACTGAGGCCCATATTTTATCTGTGATCGCTTTGTCCCAGGTCAAGATCAAACCAGTATTGGCTTTTTCGCCATTCTCATCCAGCAGCAGTTTATCATTTCCTGAATATCCGCCAACAGTGATCCTGCCGATCGGGCCAATGGTCTTAGCCACTGCGCCATAAAAAATATTATAGTTCGTGACATCACTCTTAGTCCCGACATTCATAATACCTACGGCTGCTGATGGCATCATGTCTTTTTCTGGCACTCCGGCCTTGAAGTTGAAATACGCCGGATACTGGGAAGGATACGCCAGGTCAAGACCTGCTTCAAAATAATTCAGGAACCCATAGGTCAATCCCACATAAGTAGGTGAAGCATAGGGATGATCCATATTATCCTTCACTGAATAATAGTTGTCAATGCCCAAGTGGAACTTACCTGTGGCTTGTATATCAGTGGACGGATTCCAGATCTGGGTGCTTGGTGTAGCCATGGCCAGGTTCACCAGGTACAGCCCGAATACCGCTACAAACGTTCCTATAAATATTAATTTGCTCAACATTATTTTATTCATTTTAATTCTCCTTTTCATTGTCTTTGTTTTTGCTGCTGACCGCGAACTGCTGACTGCAAACCGTTTTTATACAATCGCCTTTATCTTTCTCTCCCCTGTCCTGATCCGCAACGCGTCTTCCACCGGCAGGATCACGGCTTTGCCGTCTCCCATTTGTCCGGTTTTGCAAACCCGGGTAATAGTCTCAAACACTTCTTCCACTTTTTCCTCTTCCAGGTATATCTCTATTTTTGTTTTCGGCAGGAAGAGGTAGTTTTCCGGCCGGGTGGTCTGTTGGCCAAATCCTTTGACCTCAGTCACGGTCAAACCACTAACCCCGATTCATCTTAATTCTTCAGCTAACTCCTTCAACTTCTCCGGTCTAATCACACATTCCAGCTTTTTCATTTGATTGCCCCTTTCCGGCACCATAAAATAA
>JAQTPL010000060.1 GCA_028712895.1 bacterium
ATTTTGGCGACCTGATCATGCTGACGGTGCATCTCTGGCAGGCGTTCCCCGAGGTATTGCAGCGGTACCAGGAACGTTTTCGCTATGTCATGGTAGATGAATACCAGGATACCAATCATGCCCAGTATATACTCACTAAAATGTTGACGCATAAATACCAGAATCTCTGCGTGGTCGGTGATGAGGACCAGAGTATTTATATGTTCCGCGGCGCGGATATACGCAATATCCTTGATTTTGAAAAGGATAACAAAAATTGCCAGGTAATCAAACTGGAGCAGAATTACCGTTCCACTAAATATATCCTGGAAACAGCCCAAAAGGTCATCACTAATAATAAATACCGCAAAAGCAAAGAATTATGGACTGACAACAAAAAAGGCGACCCGGTAATTTTTTACGAAGTGGCCAATGAAGTAGAAGAAGCCGGCTTTATTGCCGGCAGTATCGGCAAGCTGGTCAGGGAAGATATCCTGCCCCGCGAGATCGCTGTTTTTTACCGTACCAATGCCCAATCCCGGGTATTTGAAGATGCCCTGCGCCGTGAAAAACTGCATTATGTGATTGTCGGTGGTATGCGTTTCTATGAGCGTAAGGAAGTGAAAGATATCCTGGCCTATTTACGGGTAATGGTCAATCCACAGGACTCGGTCAATTTGAAACGCATTATTAATGTGCCTAACCGCGGTATTGGCAAAACCAGCTTGGAAGTGATCGAGAAATTCGCGGAAAGACAGGGAATTACCCTGGCTGACGCGCTACAACGGCTTGATTTGATCGAAGGATTACAAGATCGGGCTAAAAAAAACCTGGGTGGATTCCTGCAACAATTAAATAGTTGGCGGGAAGCGCGGATTAGCTTGTCAGCCAGTGAATTGGCCGCCAAGATAATTGATGAATCATACTATATTAAGGAGCTGGAGACTGATCCCCAGGAGGCCAGCGAGCGCATCGCGAACGTTAAAGAATTGGTTTCCGCGATCAAGGAGTTCGAAGAACAAAGCGAAGATAAGTCACTGGAAACTTATCTTGAGCAAGTAGCCCTGATCTCTGACCTGGATACCTGGAAAGAGGAAAAAAATTATATTACCTTAATGACCCTGCATCTGGCCAAAGGGCTGGAATTCAATTATGTTTTTATGTCTGGGCTGGAAGAAGGTTTACTGCCGCACATGAATTCATTAGCTACCGAGATAGAGCTGGAGGAAGAGAGGCGTTTGTGTTACGTTGGCATGACCAGGGCTAAACGACAATTAGTGATCACCAGTGCCGCTGAGCGTCGGGTAAACGGCACCAGGCGCTGGAATATCCCTTCGCGGTTCATCGCTGAAGCAGAACTGGTAGAAAGAAAAAGGGAAGAGCAGATGGCAGACGGCAGATGGCAGACGGCGGAAGATGAACAAAAAACAGTAGAAAGTCCGGTTATCTTGCCACAAAGCACTAGATTCAGGAAGCATCAGCGGATCGAGCATGAAGTTTTTGGCGAGGGGAAAATAATAGAAGTCACTGGCTCTGGGGATGATGAGAAGGTAATAGTTGATTTTAACTCTGGAATACGCAAAAAACTGCTGGTCAAGGCTGCAAATCTCCGGAAATTATGATATACTATATAAGAATCTCTTATTTATAATATTACAGGAGTAGCGAATGCTGGCAATTGTATTCCTGATAGCGTGCGGCTTTTTTGCGTTAGCGTATGTGAAATATGGGGGCTTTCTTAAGAAGCATTTTGAACTGGATAATAAAAATAGTCCGCCATCCTGCGTCATGTATGATGGTGTGGATTATTGTCCGGCACCTGTGCCGGTACTTTTTGGGCATCATTTTTCCTCTATTGCCGGAGCAGGTCCTGTGTTGGGCCCGATCATAGCTGGCGTAGCTTTTGGTTGGGGCCCAGCTTGGCTCTGGATCGTAATTGGTTCTATCTTTATTGGCGGGGTGCATGATTTTGCCAGCCTGGTTATTTCTATCCGTAACCGGGGACGTTCAATCGCGGAAATTGCCAATACGTACATGTCCAGGAGAGCTTACCGGCTGATGCTGGCGTTTATCTGGCTGTGCCTGGTCTATGTGCTCACTGTATTTACTGATCTAACTGCTGCGACTTTCAAAGCTGATGGCGGCGTAGCCACGGCATCTTTATTATTTTTACTATTGGCTGTTGGATTCGGTGTCTCCTTATACCGGCTGAAAATACCATTGAGTTGGGCATCGGTTGTATTTGTATTCCTGCTTTTTTTCAGTGTCTGGCTTGGCCAGCAGATGCCTTTGAATAATATTCCGGCAATTTTTGGTGATAAGGCTAAAACCTGGGATATAGTGCTAATTATCTATTGTTTTATAGCTTCAGTGACGCCGGTTTGGGTTTTATTACAACCCCGGGATTATTTATCCAGTTTTTTGCTTTATGGATCGATTATCGGTGGTTTCCTGGGCATACTTTTTGGCGGTTTGCCGATTAATTACCCGGCTTTTATTACTTGGGACGCCAAAGGTGTCGGTCCGATGTTCCCTCTTCTATTTGTAACTATTGCGTGCGGGGCCATTAGCGGGTTTCATTGTGTTGTTGCTAGCGGAACCACTTCCAAGCAGATAAAAAAAGAGACTGATGCTGTCCCGATCGGATACGGCGCCATGCTGATCGAAGGCCTGGTAGCAATAATTGCCTTGTGTACGGTAATGATCATTGGAAAGAGTGATCCCTTAGCAGTCAAGGCTCCTTTAGCCATCTATGGCGCTGGTATAGCCAAATTTTTATTTGTTTTCGGTGTTCCGGAAAAATACGGGTTTTCCTTTGGATTATTAGCCCTTTCCACGTTTCTTTTAACTACACTAGATACAGCAACCAGGTTAGCCCGTTATATTTTACAGGAATTTTTTAACTTGGAAGGTAAAAATACTCGGTACCTGGCTACTGCAGTTACCTTGTTTTTACCGGCGGTCTTTGTTCTGATCAATATCAAAGATATTAATGGAAATATTATTCCGGCCTGGAAAAGTATCTGGCCAATCTTTGGCGCTACTAACCAATTACTGGCTGGCCTTGCTCTCATGGTGGTGGCGGTATGGCTCAAGAAAAAGGGCAAACAGATCTGGTTTGTAGTCATTCCCATGATCTTTATGCTGGGAATGACTTTGTGGGCTTTGTTCCTGGTCATTATGCAGTATAAATTAAGCTTGCTTGGTTTTATTGGAAATGTGCTGATGTTACTGGCAGTCCTGCTTATCTTAGAAGCAATAGAGATTTTTGAAGCTAAAAAACATTTTAATAGAATTATCAAAAGGAAAAAGATATGAAAATTACCAGCAAAGAAGTGGAATATGTTGCCCGGCTGGCCCGGTTGTCGCTTAGCGAAAAAGAAAAGGAAAAGATGACTGCCCAGCTTGATTCCATCCTGCAATATATGGACACTCTTAATAAGCTGGATACTAATAATATTGAGCCGACCAGCCATGTCCTGCCCTTAAATAATGTATGGCGGGAAGATGTGGCCAGGCCAAGTACCCCGCGGGATAAGATATTGGCTAATGCCCCGGACCAGGCTGAAGGATTTTATAAAGTAAAGAAGGTAATCGAATAAAGGTCGAATGAAAAGATGCGAATATCACGAATAATATATTCGAGTAATTCGCTGTCATTCGAGTGATTCGTATGAAAAAAATCATTATCAAAACTGAAAAAGTGAAGATGGAAGCGGAGCTTAACGAGTCTAAGACAGCTACGGCGATCTGGAACGTATTGCCGATAGCCACCGAGGTAGATACCTGGGGCGATGAAATATATTTTGAGATCCCGGTAAAAGTTGGTCTGGAGAATGGTACGGAAGAAGTACGGGCAGGTGATCTGGGATATTGGCCGCAGGGAAACTGTTTCTGTATTTTTTTTGGTTTGACGCCGATTTCCAGTGCCGGTAAGATTAAGCCGGCAAGCGCGGTTTCTATTATTGGCAAGCTACTAGGAGCGCCTGAAAAATGGAAAGAAGTGGCAGCGGATGAATGGATTTCAGTCGAGAAGCTTGAAGGCTGATTACACAAATTATTAAAATAGATTACACCGATTAAAGATTAAAAAGGTTAAAAAATGGAATTATTTAGATTAACAGCGCATGAATTAAGCGAAAAAATAACCAAACAGGAAGTAACTGCCCAGGAAGTGACTACCAGTGTGTTTCAGAGAATTGAAACAATGGAGCCTAAAGTCAAGGCTTATGTCACTTTGCTCAAAGAAAACGCGCTGCAGCAGGCTGAAACAATTGACCAGAAAATAAAAACCGGTGAAAAAACAGGTGCCTTAGCCGGTATTCCCATAGCGATTAAAGATAATATGAATATCAAGGGAGTAAAAAGCACTTGTTCCAGTAAAATACTGAATAATTTTATTTCTCCCTATAATGCCACAGTGATAGACCTGCTGAAAAAGCAGGATATGGTGTTCATCGGGAAAACTAATATGGATGAATTTGCCATGGGTTCATCTACGGAAACCAGTTACTTCGGCAAAACTTATAATCCCTGGAATCTGGAGACGATACCAGGCGGTTCCAGTGGTGGCAGCGCGGCCAGTGTAGCTGCTGATGAAGCGATCCTGGCCCTTGGCTCTGATACCGGCGGATCTATCCGCCAGCCAGCTTCTTGTTGTGGCATTGTCGGTTTAAAGCCGACATACGGCCGAGTTTCGCGCTTTGGCCTGGTTGCTTTTGCTTCTTCCCTGGACCAGATCGGACCGCTGACCAAAGATGTTCAAGATGCCGCTTTGCTGATGAATGCTATTGCCGTATACGATAATAATGATTCCACCAGTGTTAATATTCCAACCCCTGATTATACTAAATCCCTGATCAAGGATCTTACCGGGTTAAAGATCGGTATTCCCAAAGAATATTTTGTGGCAGGAATGGACAAAGAAGTGGAGCAGAGTGTCAGGGAAGCGATCAATCTACTAGAAAAGCAAGGAGCAAAAATTATTGAGATATCCCTGCCTCATACTGAATATTGCCTGGCAGTTTATTATATCCTGGCACCTTCAGAGGCGAGTGCCAACCTGGCCCGTTATGACGGAGTTAAGTATGGATATCGCACTCCTGAAGCTAAGGATTTACTGGAGCAGTATGAAAAAACAAGGGGCGAAGGTTTTGGCCCGGAAGTTAAGCGGCGCATCATGCTAGGAACGTATGCCTTATCCAGCGGCTATTATGATGCTTATTACTTAAAGGCACAAAAAGTGCGGACCCTGATCAAGAATGATTTTGATGAGGCATTCAAGAACGTGGATGCTATAGTGACACCGACTGCGCCTACTGCTGCATTTAAGATCGGGGAAAAAACCGACGATCCGTTGCAGATGTATTTGTCAGATATTTTCACGATTTCCGTGAACCTGGCCGGTATCCCGGCTCTATCGATGCCGTGCGGATTCACTAGAAATAAGATGCCGATCGGACTGCAGATCATGGCTAAGCATTTTGCCGAGGAAACGATCTTTAAAGTAGCCTATGCCTATGAACAGAACACCGCTTGGCATAAAGAGAAGCCGAAATTATAAAAAAGTGTATCAGGAGATCAGGTCATCAGTATGAGAATATCAGGTTATCAGGGAATCAGTTCTTGCCTGATATCCTGTTACCCTGGTAACCGCTACCTGATACCCTAATATCCTGATATCCGGAGTTGTTTTATGAAGTACGAAGTAGTGATCGGGCTGGAAGTGCATGCCCAGCTAAAAACCAAATCAAAAATATTCTGCGGCTGTTCCACGCAATTCGGGGCTGAACCCAATACCCAGACCTGCCCAATTTGCATCGGCATGCCCGGAGTCTTGCCAGTCTTGAATAAAACAGCTATTGAATATATTATCAAGACGTCCTTGGCTCTTAATTGCCGGGTTAATCCTATTAGCCGGTTTGCCAGGAAGCAATATTTTTATCCTGACCTGCCGAAAAATTACCAGATCTCCCAGTATGAACAGCCAGTATCTGAGCATGGTTACCTGGATGTCCGGGTTGACGGCAGCACTAAACGACTGGGCATTACCCGTATCCACCTGGAAGAAGATGCCGGGAAACTTCTGCATGAGGTAGGTTCGCGACAGATAGAGGGCAGTTATGTGGACCTGAACCGGACCGGCGTACCGCTCATGGAAATTGTCTCTGAGCCGGATATGCGCTCTCCGCAGGAAGCTTATGCGTATCTTACGGCGCTGAAAAGTGTTTTGGAATATCTTGATGTCAGTGATTGCAATATGGAAGAGGGCAGCCTCCGGTGCGATGCTAACGTCAGTATCAGACCGATCGGGCAAAAAGAATTTGGCACTAAAGCTGAGGTTAAGAATATGAATTCTTTTAAGGGCGTACAGAAGGCCCTGGAATATGAGATTGAGAGGCAGATCAAGGCCACAGAAGCCGGCGAACGGATCGTGCAGGAAACCCGTCTCTGGGACGCAGACAAGGAAATGACCTTTTCCATGCGCTCCAAGGAAGAGGCTCATGATTACCGCTATTTCCCTGAACCAGACCGGGTCCCGGTAGTGGGAGAAGAGAAATGGCTGGCAGAGATCAAACAGGCTCTGCCTGAGCT
>JAQTPL010000061.1 GCA_028712895.1 bacterium
CCCCAAATTACCTATGGGGGTGGCAACGACATAGAGACTCATAATTTTACTTTTTTCCTTTTAGCGTCGGGCAGTTCACATAATTCTTACTTTCGCAAAAACTCAGCTTGCATCCTTCATCCACAACTAAAGGCCGGGCAGGATAGGCAATACAGAGATCTGATTCGGTTTTCTTTAAGAACGGGCAAGACATGTTTTCCTCTAAGCCATCTTTAAATTACGCCTTAAGACTTTCAAGAATACTGTGACCAAGTCAGGATCAAACTGGGTGCCGGAACATCGCTTAAGCTCCTTAATCGCAGTTTCTACGGGTAAGCCGTTACGGTATGGCCGGTCGCTGACCATCGCATCGAAAGAATCAGCGATAGTGATCATCCTGGCTACCAGCGGTATTTGGTCGCCTTTAGCTTTATCCGGATAACCACCGCCATTAAAGTGCTGGTGATGATAATATACCAAAGGAGCCAGTTCGCTCAGAAACTCCATAGGCCTGACCATATCACGCCCAATGACCGGATGCTTTTTTATTTCTTCAAATTCACTATCCGTCAAGCGGCCGGTTTTAAGCAGGATCTCTTCTTTAATGCCAATTTTACCGATATCATGGATGATGGAAGCAGCTTCGGCTAATTTCTTAAGCTCCAGGCTTAATTTCATTTCCGTCGCCATTTCTACCACATATTTGGTCACTCGTTCAGAATGCCCGAATGTATAATGGTCTTTGGCATCCACTACCAAAGACAGGGTTTTAATCACCCCTAAATAAACCTGCTGCAAATCTTTATATAAAGTCAGATTTTCTAAAACAATAGCGGTCTGGTCAGCCAGAGCGGTTAAGATCTTTAAATCGTCAGGGGCGAACTGCCTGTCGTCGTTCTTCTCATTAACATTAATAATACCTATGATTCGGTTTTGGATCTTGAGCGGCACGCTGATGAAAGAACCCTTTTTAGAGGGGGTGGAAGGAAAGGATTCTTTCTGGTGTGCCCCATTTTCAATTTGCGCGACAGATAAATTCGCCCCTGGTAAATTATTCATTTCATAACCAATCGCTGCCTTGAGCTCAAGCTGATTGGTTCTCTTATTAATTACAAACAAAGAGCCTTTTATTGCCCCTAATATTTTCAGGGCATTATCCAGGGCCAGCCAGGCTACTTCATCCATATTCAGGGTGGTTGGCGCTGTATTCACTCTATGAAAAGAACTCATCAATCCTAAAAGATCATTTAATTCTGTAGAATAGCTCTGGATCTTTTTCCTGGCTTCATCCAGTTGGGAAAGGATCCTGTCGTTTTCCTCCGTAGACTCCTTTTCCCATAGATGCCGGAAGATAATATAGGAAGCGGTAATGATGCCAATGACAATGATAAAATTATAAAATAAAGAAGACATAAAATAGACCCTTCCTATTAATCCATGACTTAGCTATTAATAAAAACGGTTCTATATTATGCCGGTCCTCCTTATCTATTTTTCAACTTTACTCCACTATAAAAATACCCCTGTTTCATGCTTATGTCAATGGGTTTTATGGACAATATCTTTGATGCGCATCAGCCGGGTAACGGTCCCCCGCTCATGTTCGGTTAGTTTCATGTTAATATAACGCATGGTTTCAATGAGATTAGGGATCAAGATATATTCCAGGGCATTGACCCGGCGTCGGGTTTTGCCAATTTCTTCGGCTAATAGTTTGATGATCTTTTCCTGTTCAGCCAGGGCTACCAGTTGGACCAGGAGATTTTTATATTGCTCGGTCATCTGGTCCAGGGCTAAAGTCGGCTGCAAGTATCCATAGCTGATGTCCTGTGTTTTCACAGCTATCTGGTACCTGGGCAATTGCAGATTCATTAACGGCTCCCAAGCCCAAATAACCTCTACTTCTGCTTTTAGCCCATCCCAGAGCTGGTCAATAGTATTTTCTCCCATTTGCGCTTTATTTAGTATATAACTTGCCGTTGCTTCCTGCAGTGATTTTTCTACCTCCCGCCGGCTATCTCTCAGCTTATTGATTAGTTCCATAAATATACGCATTAGCTCATCTTGCTTATCTTTCAACAACTTATGCCCGCGCCGGGCAATAGCTGTCCGCCGGCGTAATTTAAGCAGTTCCATTCTGGTAGGATTGACATTAAGCCTCATTATTTATCCTCGAATTGCTGCCCTTTGAGAAAATACTTTTCTATCTCCGCATCTTTTACCCGTTTCAGTTCATTCCGCGGGAATAAAAGTAATAATTTCCAGCACAGGTCTAAGGTGTCGGCAATACTGCGTTCATCATCTTCGCGCTGATTAATAAAAGTTGACTCTAATTCATCACTAAACCTGGCATAGATTTTGTCTGTCTCGGTCAAAGCAGCTTCACCTAAAATAACGGCTAATTCCTTTACTTCTTTCCCGCGGGCATAGGAACTGAAGATCTGGCTCGTGACACTCCCGTGATCTCCCCGGGTCTTGTTTTCACCGATACCCTTCTCTTTTAACCGCGATAATGATGGCAATATATCGATTGGCGGATAAATCCCGCGCCGGTGCAATTCCCGACTTAATATTACCTGGCCTTCGGTGATATATCCGGTCAGGTCTGGTATCGGGTGAGTTTTATCATCTTCAGGCATAGTCAGGATCGGGAACTGGGTAATCGATCCTTTCTGCCCGATAATTCTTCCGGCCCGTTCATAAATAGTGGCTAAATCTGTATACATATAGCCAGGATATCCGCGCCGCCCGGGAATTTCTTTCCTAGCAGCGGAGATTTGGCGTAATGCTTCGCAGTAATTGGTCATATCCGTAAGAATAACCAGGACGTGCATACCCTTTTCAAAAGCCAGGTATTCAGCGCAGGTCAGCGCCATCCGCGGCGTAGCGATCCGTTCAATAGCAGGATCATCAGCCAGATTCATAAATAAGACCGCACGCTCAATAGCCCCGGTTTTTTTGAAATCAGTAATAAAATAATCTGCTTCTTCAAAAGTAATTCCCATCGCTCCAAAAACTACGGCAAATTGTTCTTCCTGGCCCAATACTTTAGCTTGCCGGGCGATCTGGGCCGCCAATTCATTATGAGGCAATCCGGCAGCAGAAAAAATCGGCAGTTTCTGGCCGCGTACCAGAGTAGTCATACCGTCAATAGCGCTAATCCCGGTCTGGATGAATTCATTCGGGTAATCCCGGGCACAAGGATTGATCGACAGCCCGTTAATATCCAGCTTAATCTCAGGAATAATACTCGGGCCTTTATCTATCGGTTGGCCTAAACCGTTAAAGATCCGGCCCAGCATATCCAGGCTTACACCCAGCTCCAGGCTTTTACCCAAGAAACGGACCCGGCTGTCAGCTAAATTCAATCCCATCGAACCTTCAAATAGTTGAACCAGGGCTTTGTCCTGATTTATTTCCAGTACCCGTCCATGGCGCACTTCCCCGTTCTTCAGGATTATCTCCGCTATTTCGCTGTATTTGATCCCGGCAGTATGCTCGACCATCAGTAACGGGCCGGCAATACTGGTGACTGTGGAGTATTCTTTGGCTTTGGACATGCTTTATTCTCCTTTAAAAACTTGCTCTACCTCGTTAAACAATTCCTTAAATGTGGCTATTTTATCTTCAGGAATATACTTGGCTTTAGCAATCTTTTCCCTGATTTTATATTTCAAGATGTCATCAAGATTTTGTTTGCGGCTGATAGCTTCTTTGGCCAGGTGATGAAAATGCATGATCAATTGCAGTAATTGGTACTGTTTTTGCAAAGAGGTATAGGTGTCTTCCGGATCAAAAGCCATCTGGTGCAGGAAATCTTCCCGCAGGCTTTTAGCGGTAGCTAAGGTCAACCGGTCATTAGCAGATAAGGATTCAACTCCAACCAAACGTACTATCTCTTCTAACGATGCCTCATCCTGCAAGAGCTTGATCGCTTTTCGGCGCAAGACCAGGAAATCAGGGCTGATCTTATTTCCTACATAATCACTGATATTATCTAAATATAGGGAATAACTATTGAGCCAGTTAATAGCCGGGAAATGCCGCATATAAGCCAGCTTGTCTTCCAGACTCCAGAATACTTTCACCACCCGCAATGTACTTTGGACCACCGGGTCAGACAGATCACCACCAGGAGGGCTTACTGCCCCTACGACTGATAAGCTGCCTTCGCGTTCTTCGCTACAGGCACACTTGACTTTACCGGCGCGTTCATAAAATTCAGCCAGTCTCATGGAAAGATACGCCGGATATCCTTCTTCGCCTGGCATTTCTTCCAGTCGGCCAGACATTTCCCTGAGCGCTTCAGCCCAGCGGCTGGTAGAATCAGCCATTAAAGCTACTGTATAGCCCATATCGCGAAAATATTCAGCAATAGTTATCCCAGTATACACTGACGCTTCCCGGGCTGATACCGGCATATTGCTGGTATTAGCTATTAAGACTGTTCTTTTGATCAACGGCTCCCCGCTCCGCGGGTCTTTCAGCTTGGGAAATTCCATTAATACGTCAGTCATTTCGTTACCGCGTTCCCCACAACCGACATAAACGATTATCTGCGCGTCAGCCCATTTTGCTAATTGATGTTGGACAACGGTCTTACCGGATCCGAAGGGGCCGGGAATGCAGGCTGTGCCGCCTTTGGCTACCGGGAAAAAAGTATCTATTACTCTTTGGCCAGTCACTAGTGGCTCGCTCGGCGGTAATTTATCCTTTACCGGACGCATTCTACGCACCGGCCAGTGTTGGGCCATTTTAATATCTACACTTTGGCCATCCTGTTTTAATTGGCACACCACCTCTTCTACTGTACAATCACCGGATTTGATCATAGTCACTTCTCCGGCTAAACCAGGAGGCACCATGATTTTTTGTTCTACCAGCTCTGTTTCCTGTACTGTACCAATGATATCACCGGTAATCACCTGCTCGCCCTTGCTTACTTTGGCCTTAAAAGTCCATTTCTTTTTCCGGTCCAGCTTGGGAATATCAATGCCGCGGGCGATCCAATTACCGCTCATTTGTTGGATCACAGTCAAGGGCCGTTGAATACCATCATATATGCCGCCGATCAAGCCAGGTCCCAATTCTACGCTGAGCGGTTCACCGGTACCGCTAACAGGCTCATCAGGACCGATCCCGGCTGTTTCTTCATAGACCTGGATAAAGGCAGTATTACCATCGAGCCCGATAACTTCGCCGATCAGCTGGGGCAAACCAACTTTAACTACGTCATACATTTTGACATCAGCTAAGTCGCTGGCAATCACCAGCGGGCCGGAAACTTTTACGATCTTGCCGCCACTCATAGTCCCTCCATCTAAATACTCTTGTCAATTAGAGAAAAAGTTATTAAGACTTACTTCCATACCTACTTCTAAAACCAACAACCTTTTTATTCTACCAGTATATCCGTCCCGACAGCCTTAATAATGACCTGCCGTAATTCTTCCGCTCCCAAGCTGGCCTTGCCGGATTTAAAAAACATGCTCGCGGTATTAGGCAAAAGCACGACATTAGCTTCAGGATTTTTATTCATATAAGGAGCTACTTCTTCAGTAATAAAAATAATCTGGTAGTCTTGCTCGCTTATTTTTTTAGCCATATCAGGCCAGGTCTCTGGAGTAAAATTATACACATCCGCGCCGCAAACCCGGAATGGGTTAACCACTGCCTTTTCACCTATAAAACAAATTTTTCCAGTTTTAGACATAGGTTTTACTCAAACGCCGGGTAATAAGTTCTTTAGGAAGATTATAAAATTTACCGCTTAAAATTACCTTAATATTATTCAGCTCTAGCAGCCGGACCAGCAGATAAGCCACTATTGGCTCAGGGCCATCATAGATCAATTTAGTTGCGCGCAGGAAATTGATCAGGTAATTAGCAAAAAACAAATCCAGGAGCTGCCATTCCCCATGTTGTTTAGCCTGCTGCAAGGAAGTTGTCAATTCCGGCGCATATGGTTTATACTTTAATAACTGGATAAAATCATCCGCCGTCATATCCCCTGATCTCAGGAATAAGGCGCGGTCAATTTCCCCGCCGTTTAAGAATAAAGCGGTAATATTTTTCGGCAACACGGCATTAATCTTAAACCTGAGCCAGGTTTTTATATTATAAAAATCTGCGGCCAACCGGCAGAGCTCATTTAACCAGGGTGATTGGCGTTGTAATAGTACCTCTTGCAACGCCTGTAAATAATTAGCATCAACTATAAAATCAACGATTTTTAGATCCGTGGTGTTGGTATATTCTTTTTGCGCCAAAACCCAAGCCTCTTTGATATAGGTTGGCCAGGTTTTTATTTCTACCGGGATTTGTTCCCCAGCGCTGAGAGTATTTTTAATTTTCTTTTTGATCCCGATTAAACGGCCATACCAGGACATGATCTCAGCCAAAGCAGGATCATATACAAGCTGCGCGGTATAAG
>JAQTPL010000062.1 GCA_028712895.1 bacterium
TAATAGTCTCAAACACTTCTTCCCCTTTTTCCTCTTCCAGGTATATCTCTATTTTTGTTTTCGGCAGGAAGAGGTAGTTTTCCGGCCGGGTGGTCTGTTGGCCAAATCCTTTGACCTCAGTCACGGTCAAACCACTAACCCCGATTCCTCTTAATTCTTCAGCTAACTCCTTCAACTTCTCCGGTCTAATCACACATTCCAGCTTTTTCATTTGATTGCCCCTTTCCGGCACCATAAAATAAAAAGACGCCTTATTGTAATCCTTCACGGATCCTAATAAGACGCCTGCGTCTTAACTTTACTCTTTCGTAAAATAAAATAACGTTCTGACACCTACTCAGAACGCCTTTGTCTTTTTGCCCCTTCATCGGAGCCATATTCTATTGCCTTACTTATATACAAGTAAATCTACTGCCCTTTTGGTAACCTAAAGCTGCATGCCCACTTTCTTTTTCACCGAGTTCAGCATCTTTAAGATCGTTACATGCGATACGCCTATCTGCTCCCCGACTTCCCGCACCGTGAGCCCATCAGCATACAAGTGCAACACTTCCTGCTCCTGTTCGGTCAAACCGCAGCGCTCCAGCAATTCACTGGTCTCTGCCGCTTCATACCCGCCGTCATCCTCAGCCGGGATCAACTCTCCAAGAGTATCCCCGTCTTCACTCACCTGTTCATCCAGCCGGGCAAAAAAGGTATTATCATCCAAACCGCGTAAGTGATTCTTAAGGTGATAATACGCCCCTTGCAGGACATAGCTGTCAGTCTTCCCTTCCAGTTTGCCGGCGCAGAACTCTTCCCACATATGCGCTAAAGCTTCCTGGTACAGGTCATCATGGTCCAGTACTGTATATTTACCATTCAATCTATATGCTATTCCCCTTAATTTAGGGGTCAACTTTTTAACTATCTTCTCAAACTTCATCTGCCCCTCCTTGCTTTTCGTTTCTTTAGCTTCTAGCCTTCAGCATCCAGCTTCCAGCATTCAGCATCTTTACCCTTTATACTTACTCGTAATCGGCATCCTTCTATCTTTCCCAAAGGACTTCGGCGTGATCCTTACTCCCGGCGCTGACTGCCGCCGCTTATACTCGCTCTTGTCCACCATCCCGACCACTTTATCCACCAACTCCTGCTTGAACCCCTTCTTGACTATCTGGTTCACGCTCTTGTCTTCCTCAATGTATTCCTTCAGGATCGGGTCCAGTATCTTGTACTCAGGTAAAGTGTCAGTATCTTTCTGGTGCGGCCTTAGTTCAGCCGTGGGCGCTTTTTTCAGCACATTCACCGGTATCACAAAGCTCTTATGATTCCGGTACTTGGCTAATTTATAGACCAGGGTTTTCGGGACGTCTTTGATCACCGCGAAACCTCCGACCATATCCCCATACAGGGTGGCATAACCGGTACTCATCTCTGATTTATTACCAGTCGCTAACACCAACCAGCCAAATTTGTTAGAAAGAGCCATCAGGATCGTGCCCCTGATGCGCGCTTGCAAATTCTCTTCCGCGATATTCTTGGCCTCAGCCGCGAACACCGGGTCCAATATCACTAAATAAATATTATATAACTGCTCGATCGATATCGTCATTAGCTTGATGCCCAGCTTGTAGGCCAATTGCTTGGCATCTATTTCACTCGCCTTGGATGAATACCGTGACGGCATGAATACACCCACCACATTATCCTTGCCCAGGGCATCGGTCGCCAGGGTCGCTACCAGCGCAGAATCAACGCCACCGCTCAATCCCAGCACTACTTTCTTGAATCCATTCTTGTTCACATAATCTTTCAATCCCAATAATAGCGCCTGGTACACTTCTTCTACCGGCTCCAGCATTTTCACATGACTCTTAGGCAAAGGCAGTCTTTCTTTGACTGATATTTCCTTATCGATCAGGACTGCATTCACTTTCTTGCCCCGTACTTCGGGGATTTCCAGGTCAGTGACCAGCAATTCCTCTTTAAAAGCTTTCGCCAAGGTCACCAGCCGGCCTTTCGGATCCACCACGATACTCTGGCCGTCAAAGACCAGTTCATCCTGCCCGCCTACCAGGTTAGCATAAACTACATGCACATTATTCTCTTTCGCCTGGCATTTCACTATCTTCTCTCTCACCTTGATCTTGCCTGTATAATATGGTGAAGCATTAATATTCAGTATCAGCTTGGCTCCAGCCTTGGCCTGCTTGTGGGTCGGCCCAGTGGCATGCCAGATATCTTCACAGATGTTCAATCCGAATAATATCTTGCCAAATTGGTACACAGCTGACTGTTCACCTGAAGTAAAGTATCTCTTTTCATCAAATGGACCGAAATTGGGCAAAATCATTTTATGCGCTACGCCTTTGACTACCCCATTATAGATAATAGCCGCGGCATTATAAAGGTTACGGCCCTTTTGGTCCACAAAGCCTACGATAGCCAGTATATTGTCCACGCCCTTGGCCAATTCCTTCAAAGCAGCCAGGTTATCCAGTACGAATTGCGGCTTTAGAAGCAAATCCTCAGGGGGATAGCCTGTCAGCACCAGTTCAGGGAATACCACCATATCCGCGCCAAATTCCTTGGCCTTCAGTATGGTCTGGCTGATCTTCTTGGCATTGCCCTGAAGATCCCCTACTGTGCTATTCACCTGCGCTATGGCTATCCTTAATTTCCCATCTTCCATTGTCTTTTCCTTTGCTTTTCGCTTCTAAGACACCTTCGAGGTGTCCACGCTCCCCAGGGGACTCCTGGAAGGTGTTTTCCGGTTAATTATATTATACCATATAAAACAAAAAAGTGGATACCCTAAAATCCTCACGGATTAAAAGGACATCCACGTCCATTACCCGCCACCAAGCTTCGGCGGGTCATTTACTCTCGTAAATGAAAATATCTTCCAGCAACTTTGCCGGAAGACATCTTTGTCTTACCAACTTCTATGTAATTATCTTACGAGATAAGTATAGCAAATGGGACTGCGTTTGTCAAGTGAATTATAAATTCCCTATTAGACAAGACAAAGAGAATTTAACAAAGAAGCTACACAGTTGAGTCATCTTATGATAACCCTTCATCATGTTTACCCTCAGGTAAATATTCAGTAAATATAATTTTCCCTTCTCCAGAATATATATAGTGGATTCTTACGCTTTTTGTTACACGGAATCTTCTAGTATTATCTTGAGATTTGATACTTTCGTCTTGTAGCCCTGCATCTTTTACTGCTTCGGCCTCGGTTAGCAATAATCTCTTTGTTATACTAAAAAGAATTTTTCCCCTATGTTCCCGCTCTTCTATTATACTTTCTCTAAATTTATCGCTACACATAAATTGATATTTAAAATCTTTTTTACCTTTTTCAAATGTCTTTATTGAAGTTATTTCTATTGCCATATTAAATTTTTCTGAATCCTTAAGAGTTCCCCAAAGCTTTTCCTCTAAATCAATGTATTTTAACCAATCCAAGCTATTTCTAATAAATATAGTCTTTAATATTTCAGGATGGCATTTACAGCTGAATAAATAGTCTTCTTTGTTTTCTATCCCCAAACTTACAAATATTTCTTCATTCCTAATTCGCATTAAGTGAATAAGCTGTAGAAAATGTTCTAAAGCTTCTGTCCTGCTATGCCTACAGCCCATATTTGGTGTTACGTTACAGCTATCAATTAAAAGATCTTGATCATTCACATATAGTTGTAATTGGCTAAGATATTTATAAATCTGCGGGATTAATATTATTTTCCAATCCCTGTCAACTCTCCAAGGTGGCAATTGGGGATGATTCCACAACAACTCTTCGTATCGCTGGCTCCAGTATACATTACAAATACTATATTCATATATATTCTTTATGTTGTCGAGCAAATGAAGAATAAATCTATCTCTTATCGCAGGATTTGCCCAATCATTTTCAGAAATAAAAAGCAATGACGGCTCAAATACAGTGTTCATTATTATTTTACTTCCCGGCTGCGTTTTTTTAATCCAGCTCTAATTATCTTTTCTTGCTCGGTTGCCGTTTGATCAAAAAAATCATAAGGCCAGTTTGTAATACCTTTTGTCTCGTCTATACATATCTCCTCAAAAATAGACCCCTTTTCTGTCGGCTTTATAAAGTATATCCCAACAAGTTTGGAAATTTCGTTTGTTTCATCTTCTACAATTCTTCTAACTAAACGATTTATAATATGATCACTATGGGTCTCTACAATAACATTTCTCTTGGATAAAGCTAAAGCAATAAAATAGTCGGCCAACTGCATTTGAAGATTCGGGTGTAAATGTATTTCCGGTTGCTCTAACAACAAGCAATTTCCTTTTTCTACCCTTAATCCTTCTAAAACAATCGGAAATATTTGACTTACTCCAAAACCAACATCAGCTATACTAACCCTTGTTCCTGACGCACCCCCAGCGTCTAGCTCTAAATATATAATGTCTTTTCTTAAAGAAGGTTCCATATCATTAATATTTAATAAATTGAGCCATCTTTTTATCGCTTCAGACAGATTAATCCTTTCAACTTTCTCAAAATTGTCCGTGTCTTTATTATAAAAATAATGATCGGTGATAATTTTCTCTCTTTCCGAATTGTATAAATATGCCGCAAATTCACCCTTTATTCCCACCTCCACAACTTCATCTTCATAGATATAACGTCTCGATGGCTCTTCTCTAAGTGGCCCTAAATAACTAAATGAAGAGAATAGGATCTTAAATATCTCACTTAATTCGTAGAATATAAAACTAATTTCCTGTTTTTTCCCTTCTTCTTTGCTATAGCTTCCAAAAGATATAGGAAATAAGTTTGCAAATTTTAATTTACTCTCAATCTCAGATATTTTATTTTGCGCCTCTAATATTCTAGAATTACTTTCCCAACTTATTTTATACGATTCATTATCAATAAGCTGCATGCAATATTTTCCATCTAATGAGACTGAATTATTGGAAACTGTCTCTATAATACACTCCAGGCAATCCACTATTATCCCTAATGTTTTTTCACTGGGCTCGTTGACTGGTTTTAAAACCACCCTTAATTTAACATTGTGCTCCGCATTCTTATTTGAATAATTCTCTTTTGATAAGATTTCTCGAAAAAGTAAAACCAGAGGAAGAAAATGGCCACCTTTTTTATTTAGCATATCTTCCCTTGTGACAGTAAAAATGAATTCGAATGACATCTTATTATTGTCATTCTTTTGGTATAATATGTTTTCAAAAGAACCCAAATGCACAAATCTTCCATTTAAAAGAAGTATTTGATTAGGTATCTGACTTTCTAACGTCTGTTTCATAAGCAATATACTCTGCAATATGCTGCTTTTACCGCAGCTGTTTGGACCACACAGAACCGTTATAGGTTTTACATTAAGATGGTCCAGGCATTTAAATCCTTTAAAATTATTAAGAGAAATATTTTTTAACATATACCCTCCTCTTTTATCTTATTCCAAGTAAAAAACATTTCCACCTGGCTATTGGGAACTTATAATAATTAGATATAGGCTATCTTTATCTAATACAAAAAGAAAACATAGCCCCCTGTTTTCCCCTACTATAACAATTACTGTCAACCTTGGAGGTTGACACCCGGTTACTTCAACCTCTTTTCCACCGCGCCACCCTTGAGGGTCCGCCACATATCATTTGAGGATAGGTGTCTACTTGGTACATTAACCTATATTCCACTTCAGAAGTGAAGGGCAATTAGAATTACAGCCCCTTATCAAAAAGTTCATATTGTTGGAAACTATTTTGTTCCATTTTCCTTATATTGAATTTCGCAATCCATCTATTATTATTACCATATTTCATAATAATCTTAATATGTTCTTTTATTTTTAATGCCTCCTTTTTAAGAAGCAGCATATTATCATACTTCAGGATATCTTGTCCTTCATAAATTATTTTAGAAGATAGTAATCCAACATAAATAATCAGATAACAATAATAAAATAATACATCTTCAAAATCATATATTAGCTTTAACAAACCCTTATCATTTAATCCTAATTCAATATGCGTATATTTACTTATGTTAATATCTCTATGTCCAATTAAATTATCTCGTACCTTTTTTGTTTTCTGCCTTATCAAGGCAGCTTTCTTAATTAAGACTTTATGAGCAATAAGATATTGATCAAACTCAATCCCAGTAATTTTTGACATTTTACTAAAAATGAACTTTAAAGCATTGTATCCCCTCTTATTAAAATAATAGTTAATATTCCTAGATGTTTCATGTGCTACCAAAGCTGCTGCTTTTAAGAATGGTATACATTTAATAGAATCTTGGTCGTCTTCTAATTCTTTATAAGATCTTAAATAAGAAGATGTATCAAATATTGATAACGCGATATAATTTATTAATTCATAAGACCAGGCATAATGATTGTATACATT
>JAQTPL010000027.1 GCA_028712895.1 bacterium
TGCGCCTTATTCCTGAATATGATAAAGAAAGAAAAGTGGGGATTTTAGGTATTCGTTCCAGCCAAAGATTAGAACGGGATAATCCCTTCGCTGCCTGTATTAAAGGCTGTACAGAGACTTATTCCTGGACACTCATAACCTTGAAAGCTATCTGGTGGATGATCTCCGGCCAGATCGCCCCTGAAGTATCAGGCCCAGTAGGTATTGCCCAGATGATCAGCGTAGGAGTGAAGGCTGGATTTGCCAGCCTGGTCGCTTTTATCGCTGTCCTGAGCATTAACCTGGGAGTATTTAATCTCTTTCCGATACCGATACTTGATGGAGGACACATACTTTTTCTGGTTATTGAAGCGGTTAAAGGAAAACCAGTTAGCGCGGAAAAAGTGAAAATTGCGCAAACCATAGGCTTGGCTGTATTATTGATCATCTTTTTGTTTGCCACATATAAGGATATTGTCAGGTTGCTCATACCGGGACCGAAATAAATAAGATGGCGGATAGCGGATGGCGGACGGCAGGAACAAAACAAAGGTAGTGAATATTGGCGGGGTGAAGATCGGGGGAAACTATCCGATTATCGTGCAGTCTATGGCCAAAACCATAACCACTGATGTCGCCTCGACAGTAGCGCAGATAAAAAGGCTGGAAAAAATTAATTGTGAGATAATCCGTGTCGGCGTACCGGATATGGCCGCAGCTTTATGCTTATCTAAAATCAAGAAACAGATCAGGATCCCTTTGGTCGCAGATATCCATTTCCAATGGCAATTGGCGGTGGAAGCCATTAACCAGGGAGTGGATAAGATCAGGATCAATCCCGGAAATATTTCCAAGGACAAGCTAACTATTGTTCTGGACCGGGCCAAAGCCAGGAAAATTGCTATCCGTATCGGGGTAAATTCCGGTTCACTTAAGTCATTGCGCCAAAATAGCCGGACAGACAAAGCTACCCTAATGGTCAAAGCGTTAGCCGAATATATCCAATTCTTTGAAAATGCCGGATTTAAAGATATCGTGATTTCTTTAAAAGCAACTGATGTGCCCACAACCATAAAAGCGTATCGATTGGCATCCCAGAAATTTGCTTACCCGCTGCATCTGGGAATTACTGAAGCCGGTGTAGCTGAGGCAGGCATAATAAAGTCCAGTGTGGGTATGGGAGCAATACTATCTGAAGGCATCGGGAATACAGTCCGGGTATCGTTGACGAGTAAACCTGAGGATGAGATCAAGGTTGCTTATGCTATCCTGCAAAGCTTGAACCTACGTTATTATTATCCTGAAATAATATCCTGCCCGACATGTTCAAGAGCCCAGATAGATATTATCACTTTAGCTAACCGGGTGTACCAGGGGATAATGAGCCAGCCGCAAGCTTCCTGGAAACTGCCGTTGAAGATAGCTATCATGGGGTGCGCGGTTAACGGGCCGGGAGAAGCGCGGGAAGCGGATTTTGGCTTAGCCGGGGGCAGAAAAGAAGGATTATTTTTCAGGCACGGGAAGATCATTAAAAAGATAAAAGAAAAAGAATTTTATCCAGTGATCGAAAAAGAAATAAATAAATGGCGCAGGTGAAACCATGAAGACGATCATGAAAAGACAAACAAAAATAATCTTTGCGTTAATCCTTGTACTTGGCCTGTTTTTTGGCATTGGCCGGTACCGTCAAATTATTGGTAACGGATTTTTCAAGAAAGGTACCGGGGCTTTGCAGGATGGTGATTATGCCGCGGCTGTTACTAACCTGAAACGTTCCTTGATCTTGAGTCCGCGCAGCAGTTGGGCTGACCAGGCTAAAAATGAATTAGCTTTCAGCCAGATCATCCAGGGAGAATCCACTCGTGAACCGCAGCAAAAAAGTACTTCGCCCTATGATTGGCTTACCAGTTCAGCTGTTTTAGGGATAGTCGGATCTATCATAGGGTTGCTGCTGTTGGGAGTTTTCCTGCATTATAGCCGCAGCGCTAAGGCTAAAAAACTGGAAGGATATATCAATTATTTAAAAGCCGTAGAACACCGTATTAAGAGCAAACTTAAGCCAGCGGTAAATAGTGAGCATACCAGCACGAATGACGGAGTTGGCGACTACCAGAATTATATTAATTACTATAAAAAATCAGAATATGTGCAGTTGGCAAAATGCCTGGTCTCCGAATTTCAATTAGGATTAAAGCCTGAAGACAGGAATTTAATCGACCAAATGGAAAAAGATTATACTGATTTTATTAACAGTTATGCCGATTCTACCTGCCTGGAAGAGATCCAGCAAAAGCTCGGAAATCTTTATTTCTTTAACATCTATAACTTTACTAAAGCCCGGACAGCTTATAAAGTATTGATGGAGAAATACCCGCAAAGCAAGTGGATCAAGATAGCCGCGGCCAGGATAAAACTGATCGAAGAAAATCCCGAAGAAAATTATGAGCCGCTGCGCATGTATGTGCTAGCGGAGCGTTTTTATGAAGATAAGAAATACGAAGACAGCCTGGAAAATTTCCGGAAACTGATCACCAATTATGGCCAAACCAAACTGGCGATAGAGGCCCAGTTCAGTATTGCGGAAATATATATGTATAAGACCAACCGGACCGAGCGGGCTATCGAAGAATACGAGAAAATAGTGGATATTTACGGTCATAGTTCATTTGCCGGCAAAGCCATGTATAAGGTCGGGGAGTGTTATAAAAAAATGCAAAAAGCCCCGGAAGCTATCGCTGCCTATGAAAAATTTATTAATAATTACCCGCAAGCTGAATTTCTTGATTATGCTTACTATTATATAGCGCAGTGCTGTGAGCAGTTAAAAGATAACAGAAAAGCGATTGATACCTACCAGAAGGTCATTCAAGAGTTTCCCGAGAGTATCTGGGTGATCGTAGCTGAATCGCGTATCGCTTTTTTATCCCAGAAGTAACCAAGAGAGAAAATGCCAAAAAATTTGATCGTTTTTGCTTTTGCCCTGGCTTTGTCCTTGATCTTTACTCCCCTGGTCAGGATATTGGCAGTTAAATTCAATATTATGGACCATCCTAATCCTATAAAGACTCACCGTGCACCGGTAGCTTATTTAGGCGGAATAGCAATTTACCTGGCCTTCATTTTGGGCATTGTTATAGCTTTAGCCCTAGGACTTCCTTTCCGGGAAATCACGGTCATTATCATCGGCGCCACTTTACTTATGATCCTGGGTCTGGTAGATGACCTGCGGCCTTTGTCCTTTAAGGTAAAACTATTTTTAGAAATACTCATTGCTACCATCCTCATCATTTTTGATATCAGGATCAAGTTTATCACTCCTGATTACATCGCGATTATCTTGACCATCCTCTGGGTAGTAGGCGTAACTAATGCGCTCAATATCATCGATATTATGGATGGTTTAAGCAGCGGTGTAGCAGTTATTGCTGCGCTGGCTTTCCTGTTCATTAATCCGCCTTCGGAGCAGACCTATGTGAACTATACTGCCGCGGCGCTGGCCGGGGCGGTATTAGGATTCCTGCGTTATAATTTTCCTCCGGCCAGGATATTTATGGGCGATTCCGGCAGCCTGGTATTGGGATTCGTGTTGGCAGTGCTTTCTATTGGCACCAGTTATACCAAGGTGAATAATATTGCTTTGTATGCGCCTATCCTGATCCTGGGGATTCCTATCTATGACACTTTCCTGGTGATGATACTCCGCTTCAAACAAGGGAAAAACATTTTCCATGGCAGTCTTGACCATTTTGCCCTACGTTTGGAAAAGCTGGGATTTTCCAGGCGAAAAGTTGTGTTAACCGCGTATGTAGTTTCAGTATGCCTGAGCACTGCTGCTTTAATGATCTCTAAGGCGAATTTTCGCTGGGCAGTGGGCATCTATATCCTGGTCGTTTTATTTTCCGTTAGCATCGGGATTGCTTTAAGCAAAATAGACATGGAGAAACCTCACGCTCATGAATAAGCCAGTCGTTATCCTGGGGGCAGGGATTACCGGTTTAAACTGCGCGCGGCTATTGCCCCGCTCTTTGGATTACGGCATATATGAAAAGGAAAATAGCGTAGGAGGGCTTTGCCGGACTGTATCCCAGGATGGCTTTTTATTTGACTATACCGGGCACTTGCTGCATCTGAAAAAACCAGGAATAAAAAAACTAGTCAAGACTTTACTTCACGGCCAGCTCTCTGCACATCACCGCAACAGCTGGATTTATTCTCATCAAACCTATACCCGCTATCCGTTCCAGGCCAATACCTATGGCTTGCCGGAAAAAGTTATTAAAGAATGTGTCCTGGGTTTTATTGAGGCCAGGACGGCCTCCCGGCCCGGCCAGGGCGGGACCCCAGGATTTGAGGAATGGGTTTTACGGCATTTTGGCCGCGGTATTGCCCGGCATTTCATGTTTAGTTATAATGAAAAACTATGGACTGTCCCGGTTAAAGAATTGACGGCAGAGTGGCTGGGACCTTATGTGCCTGATCCAACTATCGCTGAAGTGGTTACCGGTGCGCTGCTGGACCAGTCCAGGCGGGTAGGCTACAACGCCAATTTCTATTATCCGGAATATAATGGCATCCAGTCTTTGCCGGACGCTCTCGCGCATAAATTACCGGGAATCCATTTACAGGAAAAAGCAGTCCAGCTGAATGTACATGACCGGATAGTAAAGTTTGAGTCAGGTTTGGAAATCAAATATGACCGACTGGTAAGCTCGCTTAGCCTGAAGGAGCTGGTGAACATGGCTGAAGGCCTGCCCTTAACAGTGAAGCAACAGGCGGCTGCATTGCGCTATAATGAAGTATTAAATATCAATGTAGGAATCAAGCCGGCTCTTACCGCCGCTAAACACTGGGTCTATTTCCCGGAAAAGAAATATCCTTTTTACCGCGTGGGATATACCAGTAATTTATCCCATCATAACCATCCCGCCGGGACCAGTTCTTTGTATATAGAAATAGCTTACCGAGCCGGAAGCCTGGCCAGAATGAACAGGCACCAGGTTAACCGGCAAGTAAATGAGAGCCTGTCCAGCCTGCGTCAGGTGGGTATACTGGAACATCCTTCCCGGATAGTAACGGTGAATACCTTTAAGATATCTCCCGCTTATTGTATTTATGATTTTAACCGGACCAGGAATGTTACAATGATCAGGGATTTTTTAAAGAAAAAAGGAATTTATTCTGTCGGCCGTTACGGCGCCTGGGAATATTCAGCCATGGAAGATGCTTTAGAATGGGGCCGCTCAACCGCAGAAATGATAAAGAAAAGCTACCGCTAAGAACGAAAAGCAATAGTATTAGGGTGAAAGTTATAGAAGTAAGTATAGAAGTATGGCTAGAGTCTTTAGTCTAGAGCCTAACACCTTTAAACCTAAGACTAAACTTACTTCCAAAACATACACCTAATAACTGTTCTTCGTACTGACTGATCTAAAAGAGAGGAATTATGCTGAAAAACAAAAACTGCCTGGTAACTGGTTGCGCCGGATTTATCGGATCACACTTGACAGAAAAATTACTGGCACTTGATTGCCCGGTGATCGGTCTTGACTCTTTTACTGATTACTATAGAAGGGAAATTAAAGAAAGTAATTTGGCTGCTATTAAAAATAATCCGAAGTTTACGTTAGTTGAAAAAGATCTCAGTACAGCTAACTTAAGCCGTATTTTAGAGGATGTGGATTATATTTTTCACCAGGCGGCCCAGGCCGGAGTGAGAGCCAGTTGGGGCGGGCAGTTTTCCCATTATCTGCAAAGCAATGTTGCCGCTACCCAAAACCTGCTGGAAGCAGCTAAAGCTTTTCCTATTAAGAAGATAGTATATGCTTCTTCCAGTTCGATTTACGGGGATAGTCCATTGCCGATGAAAGAAGGCAATGTCCTGTGTCCTGTATCACCCTATGGCGTCACGAAGCTGGCGGCGGAAAACCTTTGTTATCTTTACTGGAAGAATTTTAAGGTACCAGTCGTCAGCTTGCGTTATTTCACGGTTTTTGGACCGCGCCAGAGGCCGGATATGGGAATATATAAATTTATCAATGCGGCTTTGCAGGGAGAGAAGATCAGGGTGTATGGGGATGGTAAACAAACCCGCGATTTTACATTTATCTCTGATATTGTGCAGGCCAATCTGGCAGCAGCAGAAATAGGCCAGCCCGGCCTGGCCATGAATATAGGGGGAGGCAGCCAGATCACGATCAATGAAGTCCTCTCCTTGATCGAAAGCATGACCGGCAAAAAACTCCAGTTGGAATATTTAACCAAAGCCAAAGGCGATGTGCAGGATACTTTAGCCGACATTAACCTGGCCAAAGAGAGCATAAATTATAACCCGACCTGCAGTTTTAAAGAAGGGCTTAAACAGCAGATTGATTATTTAAAATTATTGCTCAAATAGAAAGAGTAAAATCTTGCCCAAGCTAAAAATAGCTCATATTATAACTCAATTGGAACTGGGAGGGGCCCAAGAAAATACGTTATATACAGTAACCCATCTTGATCACCGGTCCTATGACTGCTATTTGCTCGCTGGCAAAAATGGACAACTTGATAATATAGCAGTCCGTACATTAGGCGCGAAAGCTATTTTTGTTCCGACCCTGGTCCGCTCTATTCATCCTTGGAAAGATTTGTTGGCTTTAATGGCTATCTACCGGGTCTGCCGGCAGGAGAAATTTGACCTGGTCCATACGCATTCCTCAAAAGCGGGCATTCTGGGCCGGTGGGCGGCCAAAATAGCAGGTGTTAAAAAGATCATTCATACCTATCATGGTTTTGGCTTTAATGACTTTCAAAAGCCCTGGACCAGATTCGCTTTTATCTGGATCGAGCGTCTGACCGCTTGTATCACGGATACATTAATACTCGTTTCATCGGAAAATACCAAAAAAGCCCTGGCGGCCAAGATTGGCAAGCCAGGGCAATATATTGTTATTCATAGCGGGATCAAGATTAAGGATTATGAGTCCTTAACCATAGATAAAGCTATGGAAAAGAAAAAGATCGGCCTGCCGCCAGCGGCGCCGGTCATCGGCATGGTTGCTTGTTTTAAGCCGCAGAAAGCGCCGTTGGATTTTGTGCGGATAGCCCGGTTAGTTGTCGCTAAAATACCGCTGGCCCAATTTATTATGATCGGTGATGGGGAACTGCGGCCGGAGATCGAAAGGCTGATCCAAAAATTATCTTTGTCAGATAACGTAAAAGTCTTGGGGTGGCGCTCTGATATCCCGGTAATGCTAAAAATAATGGATGTGTGCGTGTTAACTTCTTTATGGGAGGGTTTGCCCAGGGTCATTCTTGAAGCTTTTGTTTCCCGTGTGCCGGTGGTGGCTACTCCGGCAGATGGCAGCAGGGAAGTGATTGAAGATGGGGTCACTGGTTTCCTGGCCGGATTTCATAATATGCCGGAATTTGCCGTCAAGATCATTGCTTGCCTGGAAGATCCGGAGAAGGCTGGCAAGGTCATTGAGAATGCCTGGAAAAAGATTTCTGGCAGTTTTGACATTGATATAATGGTCCAGGATATAGCTCATATTTATGAAAATACCAGGGAGGATAAGTGATAGATAACCTAAGATTGCAGAAATTGAAAACTATGGCTATACTGGCATTACTGGCCGGAGTGACTGCTGTTCCGCAGATCCCGGATCTTTTTGGAGATACGCTGGTTATCGTGCTGATCTGGTGTATCGGGGGTGTTTGGCTGACCCAAATGATAAGTTCAGGAGCCGTTAAAACCAAAATGTTCATGGTGAACCGGGTCCTGCTGCTGGCTTTAGTCGCTGCCCTGGTTGGTTTTGCCAAGTCGCCTCATTTATTTGAAAGCCTGCAGGCATTTTTAAAATTTACAGCGCTATTGATTTTCGGCCTGGTCATCCTTAATTACGAAGACCAGAAGCAATTATTCATGGTCATACTGAAAACTGTGATTATGACCAGTATCATCATGTCTTTGCTGGCCATCTATGAATATTATTTTGGGCTCTGGGGCATGCCGGCCAATGGCCGGGTCCAGGTGCTTTTCCCAAATCCTAATCACCTAGCCGGATTCCTGGCTTTAGCCATGACCTTTGCTTTAAGCGTGGTGCTTGAGCCAGCCCCGAAAAACTGGTTCCGCTGGCTCACCTGGTTGTCCCTAGCAGTAGGCATGATAGCTTTGTACTTAACCGGTTCAAAAGGCGGAATACTGAGCCTGCTCGCGGGTTTTTCTATATTAATTTATGCTAAGCGGAAAACCTTGTTTTACACTTTTATCGCGGGTATCCTGATCGTTTTTGCCGTGATCTGGCTGACACCTCTTAAATCAGCTGTATTTAGCAGGGAGATAAAAGATCCTTTTACCTTTGAAAAGAAAGACTTGTATATTGAAACATTTAAATACCTGGGGGATCACCCGTTCTTGGGCACAGGACTGGAAACTTTTAAGTATTATTACCCGCAGTATAAGAGTATGCCTGAATTGCGCTCTGCACCTTATGTGCATAATGAATTATTGAATATCTGGTCTGACCTGGGGCTATTAGGCGTGGCAGCGTTTGTCTGGCTGCTGGTTCTTTTTTACTGTCAGGCTAGGCATTTAATCAAGGAAGATAAACAGCTTTACCTGAATGCTTTCCTGGCTGGCGTAACAGGTATTGTGGCCCATAGCATGTTTGAGTTCAACCTGCATGATCCGGCTTTAGCGCTGCTTTTTACCGGTATGGTTTTTACCGTCCTGGGCCTGAGCAGGGAGCAAAAAAGTAAAAATGTGTCTTTAGCTGTAAAAAATCCGCAGTTAGTGCTAACCTGCAGCTGGAGCTTGATCATTTGTGCCAGCTTGGTCATGCTGCTGCCGGTATATGCCCAGAACCAGTCTGAGCAAGGAGCTGCCGCGCTGAAAAATCAGAATAGCGTACAGGCTCTGCTGCATTACCAGGAGGCCATGAAGTATAATCCTATCAGTGCGGAAATAAAAGCCGGCGCAGCCAAGGCTTTTTACGTACAGGGAATGATCCTTAATGATGAAATATTCCTTTGGGCGGCGAAGCATTATTTTGAAAAAGCGGCGAAACTTGAACCTTTGGATCCGTTCCGCTGGAGGGACCTGGCTATGTT
The DNA here is from genome assembly GCA_028712895.1 of bacterium. Taxonomy (GTDB): domain Bacteria; phylum CAYTYR01; class UBA6262; order UBA6262; family UBA6262; genus UBA6262. Next base: position 9,070 of record JAQTPL010000027.1, read on the forward strand.
CCATGCCCGAGTGGGGCAGTGGCCTGAAGCCCGGGCTGCCTATGATCATGTATTAAGGCTGGCTCCCAGGGTTAAGGCCTTAAGCAGTGAATATGATTCCTTGCAAAAATCTATTGAAAATAAAGACGCTAAATGATATAATAATTAAATTATAAATTAGTAACGGAGTGTAATTGTGGGACAAACAATCATCGAGAAAATATTTTCACGGCACACTGGTAAAACAGTATACGCTAATGACCTCGTTGTATCCAAAATAGATTTTTGCTTGGGACAGGATGGCACGTCAGGCATTGTGATCGACAGCTTCAATAAAATGGGAGCGGAAAAAGTGTTCGATCATAAAAAAATGGCTGTTATTATTGACCATTCCTCACCTAGTCCGAATGAAGGGGTTAGCCGCATTCATAAAAAGATCAGGGATTTTTCCCTGGGCCAAAAGATACATTTTTATGATGTCGGGCAAGGTGTCTGCCATCAAATTGTCCCGGAGCGCGGCTATGTCGTGCCGGGTGATCTGGTAGTAGGCGCTGATTCCCATACCTGTACCTATGGAGCATTGAATGCTGCGGCTACAGGCATGGGTTCTACAGATGTAGCTGCCTGCGCCGCCACCGGCCATAACTGGTTCAAAATACCGGAAAGTATTAAATTTATTTGCCAGGGAAAATTACCGCTGGGCGTTTATAGTAAAGACCTGATCCTGTACCTGATCGGTCAAGTTGGAGCGGCTGGGGCAACCTATATGTCCTGTGAGTATGCAGGCCCGGCTATTGATGCTTTAAGCGTTGAGGCCCGTTTTACTATCGCCAATATGGCGATAGAAATGGGCGCTAAGTTCGGGATCATGAACTGCGATCGGAAAACGCTGGACTGGGTGAAGCAGCATTCCAGCCGTAAATTTAAGCCGGTCGCCGCTGATTCGGATGCAGTTTACAATAAAGTGCTGGAATTCAATGTGAGTCAGCTTGCGCCGCAGATAGCTAAACCGCACCGGGTAGATAATGTTTGCTCCGTGACCGAAGCTGCCGGGATACCGATAGCCCAAGGGTATATTGGTACTTGCACTAATGGCAGATTGGAAGATTTTTCTGCGGCCTGCAAGATACTGAAAGGGAAGAAGATTAAAAAAGGTGTCCGCTTGATCGTGGCGCCTGCCAGCAATTGGATCCTGAAAGACGCCATGAAAAAAGGGTATATCAGTATATTACTGGATGCAGGAGCCACGTTGGTCACTCCGGGATGCGGGCCATGTGTCGGTACTCATAACGGGGTACCTGCGGACGGGGAAAATGTTATTTCTACGGCTAACCGAAACTTTAAAGGCCGGATGGGTAACATCAATGCTTTTATTTATCTGGGCTCTCCTGCGACCGTTGCCGCCAGCGTGATCACCGGCAAGATCACTGATCCCAGGAAATACCTGAAGTAAGAAAGTCTTTAGGTGTTAGGTTAAGAAGTAGAACCAAAGACTTTAGACTTACTTCCGCAACTAACAGCCTTTTTTGGAGGAAAGATGTTATTAACCGGTAAAGCCAGGAAGTTTTCCCAGGAAGATGATATTAATACAGATTATATTATTAGCGGTCGCTATAAATTTAAGATCCAGGATCCTAATGAACTGGCAACCCATGTCATGGAAGACCTGGATCCCGGTTTTTTCCAGCGCCGGCAAGATGGTGATTTTATCGTTGCCGGCAGGAACTTTGGCTGCGGCTCTTCCCGGGAGCAGGCGCCCCAGGCTATAAAATATGCCAAGATCAGCGCCGTAATAGCCAAAAGCTTTGCCCGCATTTTCTATCGTAATGCTTTTAATATTGGATTACCGTTAGTCGAATGTGACACTGATAAAATCAAGGAAGGCGATGAATTGTCAGTCGACCTTTCTACGGGGATTGTAACTAATAAAACGCAAAACCTGAATATTACTATCAAGCCGTTGCCGCCGGTAATGTTAACCTTACTGGCCGACGGCGGTTTAGTCGAACATATAAAGAAACATCATGGATTTGCCTTAAAACAGTAATTTAAGGAGTATTTTATGGCTGCTACTAAAAAAGGCACGATTCTGACCGTGGATGATAACCATGATATTTTGGACGTACTTAGGCTGACCTTGGAAAGCGAAGGATATGAAGTTAGAGAAGCGCTCAATGGTAAGGAAGCAGTCGCCCAGGTCAAACAAAATCCTCCGGACCTGATCGTGCTTGACTACATGATGCCGGAAATGAATGGACATGAAACAGCGCGGTTATTAAAAGCCGATATTTTGTACCGGCATATCCCGATCATTATGCTAACGGCCAAAGGTGATGTCCAGGATAAGGTTAAAGGCATTGAATCCGGTGTGGACGATTATGTAGTGAAGCCATTTGAGCCGATAGAATTACTGGCCAGGGTAAAAATGATCCTGCGGCGCACTATGACTTCACTTGATGCTAATCCGCTGACCAAAATGCCGGGAAACATTTCGATAAAACAGGAAATACAAAAAAGATTGGATAATCATGAAAAAATGGCAGTCTGCCACCTTGATTTACGCCAATTCAAGGCTTTTAATGATAAATATGGTTTTGAGCACGGTGATAAGGTAATAAAGTTTACCGGTGAATTGATCGCCGGTACAGTCAAAGAGTTGGGCAAAGAAACAGATTTCGCCGGGCATATCGGAGGCGATGATTTTATCATAATCTGCGGTCCGGATATAGTTGATAACATGTGCCAGGAAGTGATCAACCGTTTTGACCAGGGCATACCCAAGTTTTATTCAGAAGAGGACCGCGCCCGTGGCTATATAATCAGCCATGACCGAAAAGGGAATATCAACAAATTTCCGGTCATGACTATTTATATAGCGGTGGTGACTAATGAACGCATCAGCTTGGAATGCCCTGAAGAAATAAGCGAAATTGGCGCAGATCTGGGTGCCTATGCAAAGACATTCAGCAAAAGCATCTATATCAAGGACCGGAGAGCAGATCCCGGCAAGTAATCGGTTGACGGAAGGCGGTTACGAAACCGGATTACAAACTTCGGTTTTCGGCTACGGTTACGAAACCCGAAAAAACAATAAGTCTTGTTCGGGCATCCAAACCGTAAACCGCACACCGAGTTTTATACGGGCCTCGTTACCGTACACCGTATAACGAGACTAATAACAAGGAGTATAGATTGAGTAAAACTTACAATATAACTCTCATACCTGGCGATGGAATCGGTCAGGAGATAAGCGCAGCTACCCAAAAAGTCTTAGCCGCTACCGGTGTAAAAATAAACTGGGATGTGCAGGAAGCCGGCAGTGAGGTAATAGAAAAATATGGCACGCCTCTGCCGGAAACTGTTTTAAAGTCCGTGCGTAATAATAAAGTTGCCCTGAAAGGGCCTTTAACCACGCCGATCGGTACTGGTTTCCGCAGTGTCAATGTGGCTTTGCGGAAAGAACTTGACCTTTATGCTTGTCTTCGCCCCTGTAAATCTATCCCCGGGGTAAAATCGCGTTACGAAGATATTGACCTGGTCGTGGTCAGGGAAAATACCGAAGACCTGTATGCGGGAGTGGAATATGCCAGCGGTTCACCGGAGGCAGATGAAATAGTTAAACGGGCCAAAGGTAAGATCAGGGCTGGCGCAGCTATCAGCATAAAACCGATCAGCAGGGAAGGTACCAGCCAGATCGTTGATTTTGCTTTTAATTATGCGCTTAAGCATAAACGTAAAAAAGTAACCGCAGTAACCAAAGCCAACATCATGAAATATACTGATGGCTTATTCCTGGATACAGCCAGGGAAGTAGCCAAAAACTATCCGCAGGTAGAATATGAAGAGCGTTTAGTAGATAATATGTGCATGCAATTAGTGCAAAAACCAGAGCTATATGATGTGCTGGTACTGCCCAACCTGTATGGCGATATACTGTCAGACTTGTGCGCCGGGCTGGTCGGCGGATTAGGAGTGGCTCCCGGCGCGAATTTTGGCCAAGATATTGCTGTCTTTGAGGCAGTCCATGGCAGCGCGCCAAAGTATAAAGGCTTAAATAAGGTAAATCCTACAGCGCTTATATTATCTGGCGCCTTAATGCTGGATTATCTCGGTGAAAAGGAAAAAAGTGACCAGCTTTATAAAGCGGTAATGAAAACCATCAAAGAGAAAAATGCCGTCACCTATGACCTGGGCGGCACTGCCGGTACCAGCCAGATGGCTGATGAAATAATAAGAAACCTGACATAGTGGTAGAGGGGTAGAGTGGTAAAGTGCTAGAGGGTAAGGAATAAAGTGAAAAACAAGAAGATTGATTATAAAAAAGCGGCTATAGAACTGCACAAAAAACTGAGGGGAAAGATCTCGGTAATTAGTAAAAGCCCGGTTACCAAGGACACCCTCAGCCTGTTATATACTCCTGGTGTGGCAGAACCATGTCGTTTGATAGCCGTAAAAAAGGAATTGGTCTATGATTATACCTCCCGGCACAATATGATCGCTATCGTGAGCGATGGCAGTGCTGTGCTGGGCTTGGGAAATATTGGCCCCGAAGCCGGCATGCCGGTCATGGAAGGAAAGGCCATCCTGTTCAAGACTTTTGGCGGGGTAGATGCTTTCCCGATCTGCCTGGCGACCCAGGATACGGAAGAGATAATTAAGACCGTAAAGTACCTGGCACCGAGTTTTGGCGGGATAAACCTGGAAGATATTTCCGCACCACGTTGTTTTGAAGTGGAAAAAAGGCTGATCGCGGAAACTGATATTCCCATCTTTCATGATGACCAGCATGGTACAGCGGTAGTAGTATTGGCCGGCTTGATCAATGTCTTTAAAATGGATAAAAGGAAGATTGATCATGTCAGGATCGTGATCAATGGAGCTGGAGCAGCCGGTATAGCCATAACTAAATTTTTATTAAAGTACGGGTTTAAGCATATTATTCTTTGTGACCGGCATGGGGCGATATATGAAGGGCGCGGGGAAGGCATGAACCTGGTGAAAGATGAAATGGTCAAACTGACCAATCTGGATAAGGAAAAAGGCGAACTAAAAGACGTTATTAAAGATGCTGATGTGTTTTTAGGTGTTTCCGTAGCTGACGCCCTGACCCAGGAAATGGTCAAGTCAATGGCTAAAGACCCGGTTATTTTTGCCATGGCTAATCCTGATCCGGAAATCCTCCCGCCGGCAGCGAAAAACGCCGGTGCAAAATATATAGCTACCGGCCGTAGTGATTTTGCTAACCAGATCAATAATGTCCTGGCCTTCCCGGGTATTTTCAGGGGGGCATTATCTGTGCGGGCCAGAGTCATAAATGATGAAATGAAGATAGCTGCCAGCCTGGCTATCAGCAGTCTTATACCAGATAAAAAACTGACCCCGGATTATTTTATTCCTAAGGCTTATGACCTGCGGATCGCGCCTAAAGTGGCCAGGTTTGTGGCTGAAGAAGCGATCAGGACTGAGGTGTCCAGGATCAAAAAATCAGGGATTAACGTGGAAAAAGAAACCAGGAAGTTGTTAGACCTAAAATAATAATAAATGGCATATATAAAGAAAGCGAATAGTATTAGCATTAACATAGTTATTCAGAAGTATATTGTAGTGATATGAGGTCTAACAGGGTGAAAAAGATACCGGTTAAAGTCATTACTGATAAAATAAAATCAGCATATATAACCTCTTGTATGATCGCTGATAAGGAATTAATGACGCTGCTTAATAAAGCGATAAAGACTGAAACCAATAAACGGGCCAGGAATGTCTTAAAGCTGATATTGGAAAATTGCCGCATCGCCGGGATTAAAAAAAGGCCGATCTGCCAGGATACCGGGATGGCAGTGGTTTTTGCGGAGATAGGACAGCAGGTAGCTATTGCCGGCGGTGATCTGGAAGACGCGATAAATAAAGGAATAGGACTGGCCTGCCGGGAAGGATACCTGAGAGCCTCAATCGTAGAGCCATTGAGCCGTAAAAATACCAAGAATAATATTCCAGCCGTGATTTATACCAAAATAGTCCCGGGTAATACTTTAAAGCTAACTGTAATCCCCAAGGGTTTCGGCAGTGAGAATATGGGCCAGGTGAAAATGCTCAGGCCTGGCGCAGGAACAGAGGGTATTATAGAATTTGTCACAGAAGCAGTAAAAAATGCAGGGGCCAATCCTTGCCCGCCAATGATCATCGGAGTCGGGATAGGCGGCACCCTGGATAAGGCGGCACTTTTAGCGAAAGAAGCTTTATTCGGAATAGGCAAATCATCAAAGGACGGGAAACTGATCAGGAATTTAGAACAGGGATTACTCCGGGCAGTAAACAAATTAAATATCGGTCCGGCTGGCTTGGGCGGGAAGAATACAGCCCTGAAAGTGACCGCAAAAGTTTATCCGACTCATATTGCCGGGTTGCCTGTAGCGGTCAATATAGGATGCTGGTGCCACCGGGCCAAGACAGTAATCATATGAAAAAAATCAGCGTACAGCGTTCAGAAAAGAATATCGTTAAAATCACTCTCCCGCTAAAGAGATCTGATCTGTGCAAATTAAAAGCCGGGGAGGAAGTGCTCCTGACCGGGATAGTTTATACCGCCAGAGATGCAGCGCATCAGAGAATGATTAAAAAATTACCGCTGAATATAAAAGGGCAAGCTCTTTACCATACTGGCCCGGCACCGGCGAAACCAGGTGAGGTCATTGGTTCCTGCGGACCAACTACATCCACCCGGATGGATCAATATACCCTTGGGCTTTTAAAAAAAGGCTTGAAAGCGGTTATTGGCAAAGGCAAGCTGGGAGACCAGACCAGGGAAGCTTTTAAAAAATACCAGGCAGTATATTTTCTTGCTCCAGGAGGGTGCGGGGCACTGTTGGCAGACAAGGTGAAAAGTATGGTCCTGGTAGCGTATAAAGACTTAGGTTGTGAAGCTATCTATAAGCTGGAAATAGAAGATTTCCCTGTGATCGTTGGTATTGATCCTAAAGGACGGAGCGTGTATCGTTGATGACCGAGAGAACCCTGATCATAGTCAAACCTGATTCCATGAGTAAAAGGGTCGGAGGTAAAGTACTGAATGCTTTAGAATCGTGCGGCTTACAAATGGTTGCCTGTAAGATGCTGCAATTATCCAGGCCCAGTGCCGAAGATTTTTATGGGGAACATAAAGGTAAAGAGTTTTATGAGCCACTAGTAGCTTTTATGTCCAGTAATCCCTGTATTGTAACTGTATGGGAGGGTGCAGGGGCGATCAAGAAAGCCAGGGAAGTCATCGGCGCGACAGATCCGGCCCAGGCTAAGGACGACACGATCAGGAAAATGTATGCGACCGATAACCGTCATAATGCGGTACATGGTTCAGACAGCTTTAAATCCGCGGAACGGGAAATAGCTTTTTTCTTTAATCATGAGGAAATCTTCCCCTGGCAGGAGAAAATATATAAGAAGTAAGAAATCAGTTGTAGAGTGATAGAGTGATAGAGTGGTAAAGTAAAAAGAAAGGTATGTAATGAAAATACTTGTTTTAAACTGCGGTTCTTCGAGTATCAAATACCAATTTATCAGCATGACCAGCGAAAAAGTATTAGCCAAAGGCCAGGTCGAACGTATCGGCACCAACCATGCTGTACTGACCCATTATTTTGAAGACGGGAAAAGCGCCAAAGTTGTGAGCGATATCCCGGATCATAACAAGGCCATTGAAGTAGTTATCGGGACCTTGACCAATAATGATTATGGAGTGATCAGGGATAAGCAAGAGATCAAAGCTATCGGTCACCGGGTGGTGCATGGCGGCGAAAAGTTTGCCAGCAGCGTATTCATTACCAATGAAGTGAAGGATAAGATACATGATTGCATAGAACTGGCTCCTTTGCATAATCCGCATAATTTCCGCGGTATTAATGCCTGCGCTGAATTATTGCCGGGAGTGCCGCAGGTAGCGGTATTTGATACAGCTTTTCACCAGACTATGCCGCCGCAAAGTTATTTATATGCTTTACCATATAGTGAATATCAGGTCCACAACATCCGGCGGTATGGATTTCACGGGACAAGCCACAGGTATGTCAGTGAACGCGCGGCTAAATTGATGAAAACCAGGGCTGACCAGATCAAAGTCATCACCTGCCATCTGGGGAATGGCTGCAGCATCTCAGCGATTGATAAGGGCAAATCAGTTGATACTTCAATGGGCTTTACGCCGTTGGAGGGTCTAGTTATGGGTACCCGTTGCGGTGATATTGATCCGGCTATTATTTTTTATATTGCTTCCAAACAAGGGCTTTCAATCAGTGAAATTGATAATTTATTAAATAAGCACAGCGGACTTGATGGTATCAGCGGTATTTCCAATGATATGCGGGAGATCCTGAAACAAATGAATGCCGGTAATGAACGGGCGAGATTGGCGGTAGATATATTTTGTTACAGGCTCAAGAAATATATTTGCGCTTATTACGGCGTCATGAACGGGGCTGACGCGCTGATCTTTACCGCCGGGATAGGCGAAAACGCTGACCAAATACGGGAAATTGCCTGCGCTGACCTGGATTGTATCGGGATCAAGCTTGATGCCGCCAAGAACAAGAATACTATCGCTACTGAAGCCTTAATATCCGGGAAGTCATCAAAAATAGATGTTTTTGTGATCCCTACTAATGAAGAGCTTATTATCGCGCGTGATACAAAGAAAATCGTTGATGCCATGAACAAAACAAATAAAGAAAAAGCGGAGTAGCTGTGTATAAGATTGTTACCCGGCGCGAATTGGCGCCTAATGTAAAATTCATTGAAGTTGAAGCGAAGGATATCGCTGCCAAAGTTCAGCCCGGCCAGTTTGTGATCCTGCGCCTGGATGAACCAGGGGAGAGGATTCCCCTGACAGTAGCTGATTTTAACCGGTCTAAGGGGACGATCAGCATTATTTTCCAGGAAGTAGGCAAAACAACCAAACAGCTTGGCTTGCTCCAAGCCGGAGAAAATATCACTAATATCGTTGGCCCCTTAGGGCAGCCGACACATATCGAGAAGGTAGGCACGGTAGTCTGCGTAGGCGGGGGAGTCGGGACTGCCTCCATGTATCCGATCACCAGAGCCTTTAAGGAAACCGGCAATAAAGTGATCACTATTATTGGCGGCCGCAGCCAGGATTATATTATCTGGGAAAAGGAAATAGGAGTGATCAGCGATACTCTGATCGTTACCACTGATGACGGTTCATACGGGGAAAAAGGTCTGGCTACCAAACCATTGGAAGAAATGATCAGGAAAAAAGAAAAAATCGACCTGGTTATCGCGATCGGTCCGGTGATCATGATGAAAGCAGTAAGTCACCTGACTAAAAGCTGCGGTATCAAAACGATCGTCAGCCTGAACCCGATCATGCTTGACGGCACCGGTATGTGCGGGGTGTGCCGGGTAGAAGTGAATAATGAAACTAGGTTTGCCTGTTTCCATGGTCCGGATTTTGATGGACACCTGGTAAATTTCGATCTCTTAATGCACCGTTTAAAAACTTATCCGGAAGAGGAGAAGATATCTTTGGAGAAATGCGAGCATTGCCGTAAATGACCCAGATCAATCCTCAGCAAACACCAATGTCCAAACAAGAACCCCAGGTACGCGCCAAAAACTTTAATGAAGTAGGACTGGGATATACGAGAGAAGAAGCGATCGCTGAAGCTAAACGGTGCCTGAAATGCAAAAAGGCGCTATGCGTGTCTGGCTGTCCGGTGAATATCGATATACCAATTTTTATTGCCGCTATTATGGAAGGCGATTTTAATAAAGCGTTACAAATAATAAAGGCTAAGAACAGCTTGCCTGGAGTCTGCGGCCGGGTTTGCCCGCAAGAGGACCAGTGCGAGAAGAAGTGTATTCTCGGCGTGAAGAATGAACCGGTTTCCATCGGCCGGCTGGAAAGAGCAGCAGCGGATTTTGGCCAAGATAATGCTCCGGTCAGGGGCCAGGGAGATAAAGAAAAAGTTGCAGTAGTAGGGGCTGGCCCTGCTGGCTTGACCATTGCCGGCGACCTGGCCAGGATCGGCTACCAGGTGACTGTTTTTGAGGCTTTGCATAAACCAGGCGGAGTACTGGTTTATGGTATCCCGGAATTTCGCCTGCCCAAAGCGATCGTGGAACAGGAAGTGGAGTCTATCAAAAAGTTGGGTGTTGATTTAAGAGTTGACCAGCTGATCGGCCGAACATTTACTATAGAGGACTTGCAAAAGGACGGATATAAAGCTGTCTTTATTGCCAGCGGCGCCGGCTTTCCTAAGTTCATGAATATACCCGGGGAGAACCTGAACGGTGTTTATTCAGCGAATGAGTTCTTGACCAGGGTGAATCTGATGAAAGCGTATCTTTTCCCCGGCTACGATACGCCCATAAAAAAGGCCAGAAAAGTAGCGGTTATCGGCGGCGGTAATGTAGCAATGGATTCAGCCCGGACAGCCCTGCGGCTGGGAGCGGAAAAAGTATTTAATATCTACCGCCGGTCACGCAAGGAAATGCCGGCACGGGCGGAAGAAATAGAGAATGCCATTGAAGAAGGGATACAAATGGAATTTCTGGTTAATCCTATTCGCATCCTGGATGACGGACAGGGCTGGGTAAAGGGTTTGGAATGCCTGCGGATGGAACTGGGCGCATGTGATGAAAGTGGGCGCTGCCGTCCGGTGCCGATCAAAGGCAGCGAATTTATTTTAGACGTTGAGCAAGTGATCATCGCGATCGGAACAGCGGCTAATCCCCTGATCTCTACTACTACTCCGGATCTGAAGATAAACAAATGGGGCTATATTGAGGCTGAAGAAGCTACTGGCCAGACTTCCAAAGCCGGTGTTTTTGCCGGTGGCGATATTGTTACTGGATCAGCGACGGTGATTTCCGCTATGGGAGCAGCCCGCAAAAGCGCTGAAGCGATAGCCGAGTATTTAAAGAACAAATAAAGAGTGTTGATAGTTGATTGTACGCTACGCTGGTAGTTGATTGAAAAAGCTAAGAGTATTAACTTGACTTTATATTGAAATACATATAAAAAAATAAAGCATGAAATAAGTACATAAAACAGGAGGAAACAAATGGCAAATCCAAAAAGAAGACATTCTCCTTCACGTCGGGATAAACGCCGGGCGCATTGGCGTAAAGTTGAGATCCCTAATCTGGGTATCTGCCCGCAGTGTAAGGAACCTAAGCTGCCGCATCGTGTGTGCGGTAATTGCGGATACTACAATAGTATTGAAGTGATCAAGATCAAAGCCAAGAAAGAAAAAGGCAAAGAAAAGGAAAAAGAAACTAAGCCGACTAAAGAAGGGGCATAAAGATGCGCTTAGTTCTTGACGCGATGGGCAGTGATAATGCTCCGGCTGTAGAAATTGAAGGAGCTTTACAAGCCAGTGCGGAAATAGACGCCGAGATTATCCTGGTTGGCCAACAGAAAGCCATCGAAGCAGAACTGGCCAAACATAAATCGCCGGCAGGGAAGATCAGTATTGTTAATGCTCATGAGATCATTGAGATGCATGAAAGCCCGGCGCAGGCGTGCCGGCAAAAGCAAAATTCCTCGATTATGATTGGTACCAGGCTGATCAAGGAAGGAAAAGGCAATGCTTTTGTTTCCGCCGGCAATAGTGGGGCGGTAATGACTGCCGGGTTGATGAATTTAAAGCGCTTAGCCGGAGTATCCCGGCCGGCCATCGCCACTTTGTTGCCAACGCTAAACGGGGTTTGTCTTTTGATCGATGCCGGTGCCAACGTCGATTGCAAACCAAAACATCTTTTGCAATTTGCTATTATGGGTGATATTTATTCCCGGTACATACTGGATAAATTAAATCCCACCATCGGGTTGCTCAGTATCGGTGAAGAAGATACCAAAGGCAATGAATTAACAGAAGCAGCTTTTGGATTGATCAAGAACACGTCACTTAATTTCGCCGGAAACATCGAAGGCCGCGATATTATTAAGGGTAAAGCTGATGTCGTGGTTTGTGATGGATTTGTCGGTAATGTGGTTTTAAAATTCGCCGAAGGACTATCGGAAAGCCTGTTTCACCTGATCAAAGCAGAAATAGAAAAGAAATTTGTCCGCAAATTAGGAGCTCTTTTAATAAAACCGGCTTTTAAAGAAATCATGAAGCGTCTGGATTATGCGGAATATGGCGGAGCACCGTTGCTGGGCCTGAACGGGGTCTGCATCATCGGACATGGCGCCAGCAATGCCAAGGCTGTTAAAAATGCGTTGAAAGTTTCGTATGAGTCGGTGAAGAATAACGTTAACCAGCATCTGAAAGAAGAGATCAAATTATACGACTGGGAAGAAGGTAACAATGGGAACAATAATTAGAGCGGCTATTACCGGAACCGGGTCATACCTGCCAGGAAAAATATTAACTAACGCGGACCTGGAAAAAATGGTCGAAACTTCTGATGAATGGATCACGACCAGGACCGGGGTCAAGGAACGGCGACAGGCTGCTCCCAATGAGGCAGCCAGTGACCTGGGAGCGGAAGCTGCCAGGAGGGCGCTGAAACAAGCTAAAGCTTTGCCGGAAGAAATAGATTGCCTGATCGTCGCTACCATCAGCGGGGACATGCCGTTCCCGGCTACGGCTTGTTTTATCCAGCATCTTATCGGCGCGAAAAATGCTGCCGCTTTTGATATATCCGCTGCCTGCAGCGGTTATATTTACGCTTTGAATATCGCTAAATCTTTCATTGAGACTAAAACCTATAAGAAAGTATTGGTGGTAGCGGTGGATGTGCTTTCAAGGATCACTGATTGGAGTGATCGGGGCACCTGCGTCTTGTTCGGTGACGGGGCAGGAGCCGCTGTACTGGAACCAACCAAAGATGAAAATGGGATTATTTCTGTATATATAGGCAGTGATGGTTCAGCGACAGACCTGCTCAAATTGCCTGGTGGCGGGTCGCGTTTGCCGGTATCTGCCGAAACACTGAAAAACCGGGACCATTATATTAAAATGAGCGGGAATGAAATATTCAAGCTGGCAGTTACAGCGATGATAAATTCAGCGCAGCAGGCTATGGAAATGGCTCATCTGAAATGCGAGGATATCAAATTATTAATACCTCACCAGGCAAATATCAGGATAATTGAAGCTACAGCCAAAAGACTAAAATTGCCGGTAGAAAGAATATTTGTAAATATCCAAAAATATGGTAATATGTCAGGCGCGACCACAGCTATCGGGCTGGATGAAGCTTTCCGCGAAGGACGGATCAAAAAAGGTGATTATGTGGAACTCGTAGCCTTTGGCGCCGGACTTACCTGGGGAGCAGCGGTGATCAAGTGGGGAATATAAAATACGGCGTTAAGCGTATAGCGTTAAGCGTGTAGTTTACTATACGCTATCCGCTACCCGCTATACGCTAGTGTAGGGAGTTTCATGACAAAAAAGATAGCATTTATGTTTCCCGGCCAGGGAGCGCAGTATGTAGGTATGGGCCTGGAATTGCATGATAAATATGAGCTGGCCAGGGAGCTGTTCTACCAGGCCAATGCTACGCTGGGATATGACTTGACCAAGGTTATGTTCGAAGGTCCTATCGAGACCTTAACCCAGACGCAATATACACAACCGGCGGTATTTACCCTGAGTGTGGTGGCTAGTTTGCTGCTGGCGGGGCAGGGAATAAAACCGCAGATCGTCGCTGGGCATTCTCTCGGGGAATATGCCGCCATGGTGGCCAGCGGCATATTAACTTTTGAAACAGGGTTGAAGCTAGTGCAGATACGCGGACAGCTGCTTCAGGAAAGCGCGGCCAAACATCCGGGGACCATGGCCGCAATTATCGGCCTTGATGATGATAAAGTTAAGAGTATTTGTGAAAATATAAAACCTGGTATAGTAGAACCAGTAAATTATAATTGTCCGGGACAACTCGTCATTGCCGGGGAAACCGCGGCTGTGCAGGCAGCCATGGCTGAAGCGCAAAAAGCCGGGGCGATGAAGGTTGTCCAACTGCAGGTTTCCGGTCCGTTCCATTCCAGCTTAATGAAAGAAGCCGGAGTCCAGCTAGAAACAGAACTTGGCGCTTTTAAACTGCACGATCCGGTTGTGCCTATCATTGCTAATTATCATGCCAAATTCATCCAGCATGCTGCTGCTGCAAAAGAAGCCATGGTCAAACAGGTCTATTCACCGGTCCTGTGGAAAGAATCCATGGGCCTGTTGATCGATAATAGCGCTGAATATTTTGTGGAAATTGGCCCGGGCAAAACCCTTTGCGGATTGTTGAAAAGGATCAACCGGAAGATGCCCTGCTCCAATGTGGAAAATGAAGGTACATTGCAAGAGCTATTAACTAAAATCAAGATCTGAAATTTGAGATGTGTGATTTGAAATTTGAGATTTGAGATTATCTAAGGGGGTGATGTAGCTTGAAATTAGCTGGTAAAGTAGCTATTGTAACCGGTGCGGCCCAGGGTATTGGTAAAGAAATTGCCACTGCTTTGGCCCAGGAAGGCTCTGATCTGGCGATCATAGATGTCAATCTTGAGCAGGCGGAAAAGACCGCCCAGGAGCTGGCCGCTTTGGGACGAAAGACCATAGCTTTGAAAGTCGATGTTTCCAAGAGTACCGAGGTCGAAGAAATGGTTAATAAAATCCTTGACAAATTCGGTAAAATAGATATATTAGTAAATAACGCTGGTATAACGAGAGATAACCTGCTTTTACGCATGAAAGAAGAAGAATGGGACCTGGTGATCAGTATTAACCTGAAAGGTACTTTCAATTGCCTGAAAGCGGTTACCCGCCCGATGATCAAAGCCAGGAGCGGTAAGGTCGTGAACATTGCCTCCATCATCGGTATTGCCGGTAATGCCGGGCAGGCTAATTATGCTGCCAGTAAAGCAGGAGTAATAGCTCTAACGAAAAGCGCCGCTAAGGAGCTGGCTTCCCGTAGTGTAAATGTTAACGCTGTGGCTCCGGGATTTATCCAGACAGCTATGACTAATGTTTTGTCAGAGGCAGTAAAAGAAGAAATGCTGAAACGTATACCCATGGCCAAACTCGGTGAAGTAAAAGATGTAGCTAAGGCAGTTGTATTTTTGGCCGGACCGGATTCTGATTATATTACCGGGCAGGTTATAGTGGTTGACGGCGGGATGGTCATGAATTTCATGTAAGCAATAAAAAACCAAGTGGGAGGTAGTCAATGTCAGTTGAGGATAAGGTTAAAGAAATTATCATTGAACAGCTCGGAGTAGATCCGGAAGAAGTGACCAATGATGCCAGTTTTATCAATGACCTGGGAGCAGATTCTTTGGATACCGTAGAACTGGTCATGGCTCTCGAAGAAGAATTTGATATTGAAATTCCCGATGAAGAAGCGGAAAAACTACAATCAGTAGGGCAAGCGATCGACTATATTAAAGCACATACAAATGCGTAATTGCGCGGGCACTTTTATAAACACGGATCTTATTAGATAATCTATTATCAATAGGGTCCGTGTTTATTGTGTCATATTGCCAGAGAGGTAGACATGAATAGAAGAGTCGTTGTGACTGGCGTGGGTTGGCTGACCCCGCTGGGTACCGGTAAAGAAGAAGTATGGCAGGCACTCTGTAACGGAGAATCAGGAGTGGGCCTCATAACTTCTTTTGATACTACCGGTTTTACGTCCAAGATCGCTGCTGAATTAAAAAACTTTGATCCGCAGCAATATATGGACAAAAAAGATGCTAAGCGCATGGACCGTTTTGTGCAGGTGTCAGTAGCTGCTACCAGCCTGGCGCTTAAAGATTCCGGACTGGAGTTGGACCAGGAAAACCGTGACCGCATAGGCGTCGTGGTCAGCTCAGGTATCGGTGGTATCCAGACTATCGAAACGCAAATGAAAAGATATATTGAAGGCGGCCCGACCAGGATCAGCCCTTTTCTTATTCCCATGATCATTACTAATATGGCCGGGGGACAGATCTCTATTATGTGGCAGATCAAAGGCCCAAATTTTGCCATTGTCACGGCTTGTGCCACGGCTTCACATTGCATCGGGGAATCAGCGGAGATAATTAAGCGCGGTGATGCGGACATTATGATCAGCGGCGGCGGCGAAGGCTGCATCAGTCCGATAGGATTTGGCGGCTTCTGTTCAATGAAGGCGATGTCTACCCGTAATGATGATCCTAAAAGAGCTTCCCGTCCTTTTGAAAAGGACCGTGATGGTTTTGTAATGGGAGAAGGGGCAGGTATTGTGATCCTGGAAGAGCTCAGCCATGCCCAGGCCAGGGGAGCTCATATCTACGGAGAAATTATTGGTTATGCTGCTACCGGGGATGCCTATCATATGAGCGCACCAGAACCGACCGGAGAGGGTGCAACCAAAGCCATGAACCTGGCTTTGCAGCGAGCTGGTTTAAAACCAGCTGATGTGGACTATATAAATACCCATGGTACCAGTACTCCGATGGGAGATAAAATAGAAACCCAGGCGATAAAAAAGGTTTTTGGAGAGCATGCGTATAAGATAGCCGTTGGCTCCACTAAGTCTATGACCGGACATTTGCTGGGAGCAGCCGGCTCTGTCGAGGCGATCATTTGCCTGCTGGCGATGCAGCATAAAATCGTACCGCCGACTATAAATCTGGAAAATCCTGACCCTGAATGTGACCTTGATTATATACCTAATAAAGCAAGGCCATTGGAAGTAAAAACAGCTTTGAGTAATTCCTTCGGCTTTGGCGGGCATAACGGGGTCCTGGTAATGAAGAAATATGAAAAAATCTGAAGATCTGGAAAAGCTGTTGCCGGTACCGTTCATTAATAAGGATCTTTTGACCCAGTCGCTTACCCATTCTTCTTATGTGCACGAACATCCGGAATTGAGCGCTGATCAAAAGTACTTGCATTTTTATTCTAATGAACGGTTAGAGTTTTTAGGGGATAGCATACTGAATATGGTTGTCTGCCAGTATCTCTTTTTTACCTTGCCCCATCTGGAAGAGGGAGAGCTGGCCAAGCTGAAATCTTATATCATCAGCCAGGAGACATTGAACCGCTGGGCGCTTTCCATTGATCTAGGCGGATATTTGTTAGTAGGCAAAGGGGAAGAGGTGTCTGGCGGCAGGAAGAAACCCAGTATCCTTTCTGATGCCTTCGAGGCGCTGGTTGGGGCCATGTTCCTGGATACGAACAATGTTAAATCTATCACCGAGTTCATCCTGAAATTCCTGGAAGAAGATACAGTGATCCGCAAGATCAGGCCGACTACAGTAGATTATAAGACTACCTTGCAGGAAAAACTGCAATCTCTGTTCCGCCGGTTGCCTGATTATAAAAATTATAAAGAATCTGGTCCTGACCATAATAAATATTTTACGGTAGATGTATATGTAGAAGACCGCTTGCTGGGACATGGCGAAGGCAGCAGCAAAAAAGAAGCGGAAATGACCGCTGCCAGGCAAGCGCTGGAGAAACTCAAATAAATACGGGAAGAGGTTATTAATTGTGGAAGTAGGTATGGATGTAAACCTACCTCCAAACCCAATAACTATACCTATTCACATAATAAACAGGGGGTAATAATGGAATATTTTTTAACGGATGAACAAAAAATGATAATTGACCTGGCGCATAAAGTGGCGGTAGAAAAAATAAAGCCAGTAACCGAAAAATATGATGAGAGTGGTGAATTTCCCTGGGATATAGTCAAGGTAATGAGCGATGCTGACCTCTTTGGCGTATACATCCCAGAAGCATATGGCGGAATGGGCGGCGGGGTAATGGAATTAGTAGTGGCGGTAGAAGAACTTTCCCGGGTATGCGGGGGTATCTCCTTATCTTTGGCAGCTACGGCGCTGGGTACGTTCCCCATTCTTTTATTCGGGACAGAGGAACAAAAAAAGAAATACTTGCCGCCTTTAGCCAAAGGGACTAAACTGGCTGCCTTCGGCCTGACCGAAGCTAATGCCGGAAGCGATGCCGGGGGACTGGAAACTACCGCCAAAAAAGACGGCGACTATTTTATATTGAACGGCACAAAACAATGGATCACTAATGGCGGAGAAGCAGAAACTTATACCGTCATTGCTATCACCGACAAAAAGAAGGGTGCCAGGGGAGCGACCGCATTCATCCTGGAAAAAGGAATGCCTGGATTTTCCTTTGGGAAAAAAGAAAACAAAATGGGCATCAGGGCTTCAGCGACCCGGGAATTAGTTTTCAATGATTGCAGAGTGCATAAGGACCAGATCCTGGGTAAAGAAGGAAAAGGGTTTATCGTAGCGATGAAAACTCTGGACCAGTCTCGGCCCGGTGTAGCGGCGCAAGCCTTAGGTATCGCCCAAGGCGCTTTTGACCAGGCTATTGATTATGCTCGCCAGAGAGTGCAATTCGGCCAGCCGATTATTTCCTTCCAGGCCGTAAGCCATATGCTGGCAGACATGGCCACCCAGATCGAAGCTGCGCGTACCCTGGTATATGAATGTTCGCGTTTGATCGATTCCG